>NZ_JBVJFA010000060.1:0-23122 GCF_055588085.1 Streptomyces sp. NPDC046303 | reverse complement strand
CTTCTGGCGTTGATTTTTGGCACGCTGTTGAGTTCTCAAGGAACGGACGCTTCCTTTGTACTCACCCTCTCGGGCTTTCCTCCGGGCTTTCGTTCGTGTTTCCAACCTTACCAGATCATTTCCTTGCCGCGCTTCTCGAAAGTCGCAATCGGTTTGGATTTGAATTCGGTGACCGTTGGAGGGTCTGTGCCTTTCGGCGCTCCGCTACGTTAGCGCTTTTCCCTTGCCATTCATAATCGAGTGGCCGGCGAGGAATTCGGACATGCCGAGGGGAACCCCGCCAGGGGTGCGTTGTAGGTAGTGGATTGGCCGCTCCGGAGGTCTGCCGATGGCAGTGCCCCGTTCAAGCGGCTCGGACTACGTTAGGCGTCCGGCAGAGACGAGTCAAGTTGAGCGGCGGCGTGGCGCATGGGCTCGGTAGGGGCTGACCGTCGGGTCGTGGGTGATCCAGAAGCGGTACGGATGGACCGCGCCGGCGCCGCTCACTCCCGTACGCGGGCCGCTGCTCACCAGGTCGGGCGTGGTGGGGGTGCCGGCGAGCAGGGACAGGGGGGAATCGGGGCCGCCGCAGAGGTCGGTGCCGTCGAGGGAGCGGTCCACGTCCAGGGCCGTTGCCAGCCGGGCCGGGCCCTTGGCGAGTTCTCTCGGGTATCTGGCGGAAAGTCGGCGTTTGGCAGCCAGGTCGGCGCCCACCATGACCTCACCCGCGCGCAGCAGGACACCGCTCGCGTGTCCGGGCGGGCCGCACACCAGGTTGAGGCTGAACCACATGCCGTAGATGAAGTAGACGTACGCGTGTCCGGGCGGACCGAACATCGATGCGTTGCGGGCCGTGCGGCCGCGGTACGCGTGGGAGCCCGGGTCGGCCTCGCCCTCGTACGCCTCGACCTCCGTGATGCGCAGTTCGATGGGGCCGTCCGGACTGCGGCGGACCAGGGTGCGGCCGAGGAGGTCCGGGGCCACGGTGAGGACCGGGCGGTCGAAGAAGGACCGGGGAAGGGGCGTACGGTCGGGTCGCGCGCTCATCCGGTCGAGCGTAGTGGAACGCGTACCGCTGCAACCGGGGCCTAAGGTTCCGCGTTGGTAAGCGGTAGTCGCACAAGCCTTCAAGGGGAGTCAGAGCATGGGGTTCAAGAAGCTGTTCGCGAGCCTGGGTGCCGGTGGTGCCTCGGTGGACACGGTCATCACGGAGCCGAACGTCGTGCCGGGCGGGATCGTCCAGGGCGAGGTCCGGATCCAGGGCGGATCCGTGGAGCAGCAGATCGAGGGGCTGTCCGTCGGGCTGCAGGCGCGCGTCGAGGTCGAGGGGGGCGACCAGGAGTACAAGCAGGACGTCGTCTTCACCAAGCAGCGTCTCGGCGGTGCGTTCCAGGTGCAGGCCGGCGCGGTGCACGTGGTGCCCTTCGGGCTGGAGATCCCCTGGGAGACGCCGATCACCCACTTCGGGGGTCAGCACCTGCACGGGATGAACATCGGGGTGAGCACCGAGCTGGAGATCGCGCGGGCGGTCGACGCGGGCGACCTCGACCCGATCAACGTGCACCCGCTGCCGGCGCAGCAGGCGATCCTCGACGCGTTCCGGCAGCTGGGCTTCTCCTTCCGCAGTGCGGACATGGAGCGCGGGCACATCCGCGGGACGCGGCAGTCGCTGCCCTTCTACCAGGAGATCGAGTTCCTGCCGCCGTCGCAGTACCGGGGGCTGAACCAGGTCGAGCTCACCTTCGTCTCGGACGGCCGCGAGATGGACGTCGTCCTGGAGATGGACAAGAAGCCGGGGCTGTTCAGCGAGGGCAGTGACACCTACCGCTGCTTCCAGGTGGGGCTGCAGTCGTACCAGGAGACGGACTGGGCCGCGTACCTCAACCAGTGGATCGCATCGGTCGGTTCGCAGCGCAACTGGTTCTAGGCTCGGCCCCGTACGCGTATCGATCAGGAGGTACAGCAGTGGCCGAGCAGAGCAGGGCGCCCCTTCCGCACGACTTCCACCCCGAGGTGCACGCCTTCACGGTGACCAGTGCGGATATCGCGCCGGGTGCCGATCTGGGTGACGCCCAGGTGCTCGAGGGCGGGAACGTCTCCCCGCAACTGCGGTGGGAGGGGTTCCCGGAGGGGACGAAGAGCTTCGCCGTGACGTGCTTCGACCCGGACGCGCCCACGGGCAGCGGGTTCTGGCACTGGGTGCTCTTCGATCTGCCGGCCTCGGTCACCGAGCTGCCGGCGGGTGCGGGCAGCGGGAAGTTCGACGGGCTGCCGGCCGGGGCCGTGCACGTCCGGAACGACTACGGGACCAAGGACTTCGGCGGGGCCGCACCGCCGGCCGGCGAGCGGCACCGGTACGTGTTCACCGTGTACGCGGTGGACCAGGAGAAGCTGGGTCCCGACGCGGACGCTTCTCCGGCCGTCGTCGGGTTCAATCTGCGCTTCCACACGCTCGGGCGCGCGCAGCTGATCGGCGAGTACGAGGCGCCGGCCGGCTGATCGTTCCCCGAGCGTTTGCCCGGTCCTGGTCTAAAGACGACCCGGACCGGGCATTTTTATTGCGTTGTCCCGCGTGGCGCCCGCGGCCAGAGTGGTTGCGGGCCCTGCCACATGGGTGGTTGCGGGCCTGCACACGGGAGGTGGGCGAGATGCGGGACACGCTGGTGCTGAATGCGAGCTTCGAGCCGCTGTCGACGGTGACGCTGAACCGGGCTGTCGTTCTGGTGCTCCAGGACAAGGCCGTGGTCGAACAGTCCCATCCCGAGCTGCGCGTGCGCGCCGCCACCATGGATCTTCCGATGCCCCGTGTGATCAGACTCTGCAGGTACGTCCGGGTGCCCTTCCGAAGACATGCCCCCTGGTCGCGGAGGGGGGTGCTGGTCCGGGACCAGCACCGGTGCGCGTACTGCGGGAAGCGCGCGACGACCGTGGACCACGTGCTGCCGCGGGCGCAGGGGGGTGGGGACACCTGGCTGAACACGGTGGCCTCGTGCGCCGAGGACAACCACCGCAAGGCGGCGCGGACTCCGGAGGAGGCGGGGATGCCGCTCCTCCGGAAGCCGTTCGTGCCGTCGCCGGCGGACGCCATGCTGCTGGCCCTGGGGGTGGCGGGGCGGGAGGCCCTGCCGGAGTGGCTGGAGCGGTCCGCTTCCTCGTATGCCCCGTCTGCCGCGTGAGCGGGCCCGCTGGGCGACGTAACTCCGGTACGTCGTTCAGCGGACCAGCAGCTGGACGATGGCGAGGATGCCGACCGTGACGATGACGCCGCGGAGCACGGTCGGCGAGAGGCGGCGGCCGACCTTGGCGCCGATCTGGCCGCCGATGGTGGAGCCGACGGCGATGAGCAGGACGGCCGTCCAGTCGAAGGTGGCGACGAAGAGGAAGAGAACGGCCGCGATGCCGTTCACCAGGGCCGCGATGACGTTCTTCACGGCGTTGATCCGTTGCAGGTCCTCGCGGAGCAGCAGGCCCATCAGGCCGACGTAGAGCACGCCTTGGGCGGCCCCGAAGTAGCCTCCGTAGGCGCTGGAGACCAGCATGCCGGAGAGCAGGGCGGGGCCGCCGTCGGGGTGGCCGGGGTCTGCGCCCGCGGCGTCCTGGCGGCGGCGCAGGGCTGCGGCGAGCCGGGGCTGGAGGACGACGAGCACGAGGGCCAGTCCGATGAGGACGGGCACGATCGTGTCGAAGGAGTCGGACGGCAGGGTGAGGAGCAGGACGGCGCCCGCGAGTCCGCCGACGAGCGACACGGAGCCGAGCCGCAGGATGCGGGCGCGCTGGCCCTGGAGCTCCTTGCGGTAGCCGATGGCTCCGCTGAGGGAACCGGGCACCAGGCCGAGGGTGTTGGACACGTTGGCGGTGACCGGTGGCAGGCCGGTGGCGAGCAGCACCGGGAAGGTGATCAGGGTGCCGGAGCCGACGATGGTGTTGATGGTGCCGGCGCCGATGCCGGCGGCGAAGACCGCGAGTGATTCCCAGAGGGACATCGAGAACATGGACATGGACGGGGCCATCCCCTTTGCATGAGTGAGTCGCCTCCCCGCCATGAAGGTCGAGGGGTCTCACCGATCATGCAGGAGGGGACGGGCCGTTCAGTCGATGGGGGGCTGTTCGCGGCGGCCGGCGCCACCCTTGTCGGCGGCGGTACCGGCGCCGTCCTTGCCGGAGCCCTGCGGGTTGAAGCCGGAACCGCCGCCCATGGGGCCGAAGTTGCCCATGGCTCCCGAGAGGCCCTTGAGTGCGTCTCCGATCTCGCTGGGCACGATCCAGAGCTTGTTGGCGTCGCCTTCGGCGATCTTCGGGAGCATCTGGAGGTACTGGTAGGCGAGGAGCTTCTGGTCGGCGTCGCCCGCGTGGATGGACTCGAAGACCGTGCGGATGGCCTGGGCCTCGCCTTCGGCGCGCAGGGCGGCGGCCTTGGCCTCGCCCTCGGCGCGGAGGATGGACGACTGCTTCTCGCCCTCCGCGCGCAGGATCTCCGACTGCCGGACGCCTTCGGCCTGGAGGATGGCGGCGCGCTTGTCGCGGTCGGCGCGCATCTGCTTCTCCATCGAGTCCTGGATGGAGGTCGGCGGCTCGATGGCCTTGAGCTCCACGCGGTTGACGCGGATGCCCCACTTGCCGGTGGCCTCGTCGAGGACTCCGCGGAGGGCGGCGTTGATCTCCTCGCGGGAGGTGAGGGTCCGCTCCAGGTCCATGCCGCCGATGATGTTGCGCAGGGTGGTCACGGTGAGCTGCTCGATGGCCTGGATGTAGCTGGCCACTTCGTACGTCGCCGCGCGGGCGTCGGTCACCTGGTAGTAGATGACGGTGTCGATGTTGACGACCAGGTTGTCCTGGGTGATCACCGGCTGCGGCGGGAAGGGGACGACCTGTTCGCGGAGGTCGATCCGGTTGCGGATCGAGTCGATGAACGGGACGACGATGTTGAGGCCCGCGTTGAGGGTGCGGGTGTAGCGGCCGAACCGCTCGACGATGGCGGCGCTGGCCTGCGGGATCACCTGGATCGTCTTGACCAGTGCGATGAAGACCAGAACCACCAGAATGATCAGGACGATGATGATCGGTTGCATGCGGTTCCCCGTGCCCTTCCGGCTGTCTGTGCTGCCCCGTTGAAGGGAGTCTCGCAGACCCGGGGCCCGCGAGCAGGCTGCTTGTCACATGACGACGGCGGTCGCCCCGTCGATCTCCACGACGTCGACGGACTGGCCGGGTTCGAAGCTGCTGTCCGCGTCGAGGGTGCGTGCGGACCAGATCTCGCCGGCGAGCTTGATGCGGCCGCCGCCGGCGTCGACGCGTTCGAGGACGACGGCGCTGCGGCCCTTCAACGCGTCGATGCCGCTGCGGTGTTGGGGTCGGTCGCGGTGCCGGTTGGCGATGGGCCGCACGACGGCGATGAGCGCGACCGACACGAGGGTGAAGACCAGGACTTGCGCCACCGCTCCCCCGCCCAGGGCCGCCGTGACGGCGGCCGCGACCGCGCCGGCGGCGAACATGCCGAACTCCGGCATGGCGGTCAGGACGAGGGGGATGCCCAGTCCGACCGCGCCGATGAGCCACCACACCCATGCGTCGATGTCCACATGGTCATGGTAGGTCGGGTGGGCACGGTCGGGACAGGGTGCGTCGGCTCGACTCCGGTGTACGGGGGCCTAGATGGGCGGGACCAGCGGGACTAGCCGCCCAGCGGGAGGCCCTGGGCGGTCCAGCGGTCGTTGCCGTTGCGCTCGACGACCAGGGGGAGGCCGAAGCAGATCGAGAGGTTGCGGGAGGTGAGTTCGAGGTCGATCGGGCCCGCGGTGACGACCTTGCCCTGGCGGATCATCAGGACGTGGGTGAAGCCGGGGGCGATCTCCTCGACGTGGTGCGTGACCATGACCATGGAGGGCGCGAGCGGGTCGCGGGCGAGCCGGCCGAGGCGTCGTACGAGGTCCTCGCGGCCGCCGAGGTCGAGGCCGGCGGCGGGCTCGTCGAGGAGCAGCAGCTCGGGGTCGGTCATCAGGGCGCGGGCGATCAGCGTGCGCTTGCGCTCGCCCTCGGAGAGGGTGCCGAACTTCCGGTCGAGGTAGTCCGTCATGCCGAGGCGGTCGAGGAAGGCGCGGGCGCGCTGCTCGTCGACGTCCTCGTACTCCTCCTGCCAGGTGGCCGTCATGCCGTAGGCGGCGGTGAGGACGGTCTGCAGGACGGTCTGCCGCTTGGGCAGCTTGTCGGCCATGGCGATGCCGGCGACGCCGATGCGCGGGCGCAGCTCGAAAACGTCCACCTTGCCGAGGGTGCTGCCGAGGATGGAGGCGGCGCCCTTGGTGGGGAAGAGGTAGCTGGAGGCGAGGTTCAGCAGCGTGGTCTTGCCGGCGCCGTTGGGGCCGAGGATCACCCAGCGCTCCCCCTCCTTCACCGACCAGGAGACCTGGTCCACCAGAGCCCGGCCCTCGCGGACCACGGATACGTCCACCAGTTCCAGAACATCGCTCATGAGCGCGTTGTCTCCCCTTGCAGTGTCGGTTCGTCTGTGCCGCCTGTAGGCGCAGCCCCAGGGGAAAACCTACGCCACTCGGGAAGGGGTCCGGGGCCGGGGCCGGGCCGGGGGCCGGGTCCGTAGAGTTGGGGGATGCTTTTCGAACCACGTTCAGGGCGGCTGGCCGCCTGGGGGAACGCTCTGCTGGCCGGTCTGGTTTCGCCCGATGAGGCCGCGTTGTCGATCGTGGCCGACGACGCCGTGCACCGGGTGGCGGGGCTGCCGGGGGAATCGGCTCCGGTCGGGCTCACGCTGGCGCTGGGACGGCTGAGGGCGCTGGGGGTGACCGGTCTGCGGGTGGCCCTGCCGGTGCCGGGGCATCCGCTGGGTCTGAGCGGTCCGGCGGAGTTCAATGCCCGGGCGCTGGATGCGGAGGAGGCGGTGGTGTGCGCGGGTGCCGCGCTGGGCCTGGTGCCGGAGGTGGCCGAGGCCGGGCCGGCGGGTGACGTGCACGTGTCGGTGACCTGGCACTGCCTGCCGGTGCGGGAGGCGCCCCCGGCGGACGTGCCGTCGCTGGGCGAGGCGGAGCGGGAGCTGGCGGAGGCGCTGCGCGAGGCGACCGTGGTGCTGACCCGGCTGGACGTGGCGGGGTCGGGGCCGGTCGCGGACGCCGCGTTGTCGGCGTACCGGGCGCGGGCGGAGGGATCCGGCCAGGAGATGCTGGCGCCGGGGTACCCGCCGCGGGCGGTACGGGTGCTGGCGCTGGCGCAGCGGGTGGACCTGATGGTGTCGCTGGCGTACGAGAAGGGCCACGGGGGTGCGGTGGCCGCCTCGGAGATGGCGGCGCGGGCCGAGGCGCTGCGTCCGGTGGAACGGGTGGCCCGGCGGGCGCTCGTCGCGGCGTACAACGCGGCGGTCGAGGAACGGAGCCGCTAGCTCGGGCTTGGGGACCGGGCTGCGGGCCGGGCTCTGGGGCTCGGCGGTCCGCCGCGGGGTCGGCAGGCGAGGCGAGGCGGGCCGGGCTGCGCCGGGGCCCCGGCCCCGGGCGGGGCTGAAAACGCGGCCCCGCTGCCCGGGGAGAGGGGGGAAGCGGGGCCGGCGGGCGCGGGGGCGTCAGGCGTTGACGCCCGTGTTGCCCCAGACGCCGTTGAGCAGGCCGATCACGGTGGCGGTGTTGCCGACCGCGTTCACCGGGACGTGGACCGGGACCTGGAGCAGGTTCCCGGAGGCCACGCCGGGCGAGTGCGAGGCCTCGCCCTCCGCCGACGCACCGCCGTGCGCCGCGGAGACACCCGCGCCGGCGGCGACGAGGCCACCCGCGATCATGGTGACGGCTGCGGCCTTCTTGATGTTCTTCACGTTCTCGTCCTCCAGTACGTCTGCCGCGACCAGCCGTCGCGGCACGCCATGGAGAACGGTCATCCGGCGGTCGGGATACGCCATGTGGGCTACATACACCCGACCGTATGAATCTCAGTCCGGAACGAGACGATCCGATAAAACGCCGGTCACTCGGCGAGTCCGTGCCGGACCGCCCACAACGCGGCCTGGGTCCGGTCCGCGAGGTCCAGTTTCATCAGGATGTTCGAGACGTGCGTCTTGACCGTTTTCTCGGACAGGACGAGCGCGCGGGCGATCTCCCGGTTGGAGCGGCCGTCCGCGATGAGCCCCAGGACCTCGCGCTCGCGGTCGGTCAGCGCGCCCGGCCGGCCGGCGGCGGCGCCCTGGCCCTCCTGGGCGAGCAGCACCTCCGCCACCTCGGGCTGGAGGAGCACGTGCCCGGCATGGACGGAGCGGATGGCTCCGGCCAGGGCCTCGGGGTCGATGTCCTTGTAGACGTATCCCGCCGCACCCGCCCGCAGGGCGGGGACGACGGTGCGCTGCTCCGTGAAGCTGGTGACGATCAGCACCCGCGCCGGGTTCGCCAGCTCGCGCAGCCTGCGCAGCGCCTCGATGCCGTCGGTGCCCGGCATCTTGATGTCCATGAGGATCACGTCGGGCCGCAGCTCCTCGGCGCGGGCGATGCCCTCTTCTCCGTCGGAGGCCTCGCCGACCACCTCTATGTCCTCCTGGACCTCCAGGAAGGTGCGCAGCCCCCGGCGGACCACCTGGTGGTCGTCGACCAGCAGTACGCGGATGCCGCTTCGCCCTGCGCCGTCAGCCACCGGGGACCTCCATCTCGATCGTGGTGCCCTTGCCGGGCTCCGAGTGCACGGTGAGCCGGCCGCCGACGCCGCTCGCCCGGTCCCGCATGGAGACCAGGCCGAGGTGGCGGCCCGCGCTGCGGACGGTGTCGGGGTCGAAGCCCTTGCCGGAGTCGACGACCTTGAGGACCGCTCCCCCGGCGGCGCTCCGGGCCAGGGTGACCTCGACGCGGTCGGCGTCCGAGTGGCGCAGGGCGTTGTGGAGGGCTTCCTGGGCCACTCGCAGGAGCGCTTCCTCCTGGGTCGCGGGCAGTGCCCGTACGCCGTCGCAGGTGAAGGTGACGTGCGCGGTATGGGCGCGGTCGAGGACCTGGACCTGGGTGCGCAGGGTGGCGATCAGGCCGTCCTCGTCCAGCGCGGCCGGGCGCAGCTCGGTGACGGCGGCGCGCAGTTCGTCGGCGGCTTCCGCGGCGAGGGCGGCCACCTGCTGGAGCTCGTTCTTGGCGCGGGCCGGGTCGCGGTCGACGAGGGCGGCGGCGGCTTGGGCGGTGAGGCGGAGCGAGAAGAGCTTCTGGCTGACGGCGTCGTGCAGCTCGTGGGCGAGCCGGGAGCGTTCCTCGGCGATGGTGAGCTCGCGGCTGCGCTCGTAGAGCCGGGCGTTGGTGAGTGCGATCGCCGCGTGCTGGGCGAGGAGGGAGAGGAGTTCCTCGTCCTGTTCGGTGAAGCCGTGGCGGGCGCCGGGGGCGCCGCGCTTGTTGGCGAGGAAGAGGCAGCCGAGGGTCTCCTCGCCGTCCCGGACGGGCAGGCCGAGGAAGTCGGACATTTCGGGGTGGGCGGCCGGCCAGCCCTCGAAGCGCGGGTCCTGTCGTACGTCGGCCAGCCGTTCGGGGCCGTCCTGGTGGAGCATCGCGGCGAGGATGCCGTGCTGGCGGGGCAGCGGGCCGATGCGGCGCCACTGTTCGGCGCTGATGCCGTCCACGACGAACTGGGCGAAGCCGCCGTGGTCGTCCGGGACGCCCAGGGCCGCGTACTCGGCGTCCAGGAGCTCGCGGGCCGACACGACGATCGTGCGCAGGACGTCGCGGACCTCGAGGCGGCGGCTCATGGCGAGCAGCGCGGTGCTGACGGCCGCCAGGCCGCTGGGGGGTCCGGTCTGCATGCGCTCACCGTACTCGCGGGGTGTGACCTGCGGGATCGGGCCGTGGGCGTAGGTCCAAGGAACCGGCACGGGTGGGGCTCGCGGCCGACGCGGCGGCGGGGGCCCGGTTCCTAGGTTGGGGGCATCTGGTGATCGGAACGAGGCGAGGGGTGCGGTCATGTCGGTCGCGGTGGTGACGGGGGCTTCACGGGGACTGGGGCGGGCGCTGGCCGGGGAACTGGCGGCGCGCGGCTGGGACCTGGTGCTGAGCGCGCGGGGCGCGGGGGCGCTGGAGGAGGCCGCTGCCGGGCTGGAGGAGGCGGCCGGGGTACGGGTCAGGGCGGTGGCGGGGGACGTGTCCTCGGGCGTGCACCGGGAGGCGCTGGTGGCGGCCGCGCGGGAGCTGGGCGGGCTGGATCTGCTGGTGAACAACGCGGGGGTGCTGGGGGCGGAGCCGTTGGTGCCGCTGGCGGTCCATTCGCTGGACGGGCTGCGCGAGGCCTTCGAGGTGAACGTGGTGGGGCCGCTGGGGCTGCTCCAGGAGGGGCTGCCGCTGCTGCGGGCCTCGGCGGCCGGGGCGGTGCTGAACATCAGCTCGGACGCGGCGGTGGTGGCGTACGCGACGTGGGGGGCGTACGGGGCGACCAAGGCGGCGGGGGATCTGATGTCGGGCGTGCTGGCGGTGGAGGAGCCGGGGCTGCGGGTCTGGTGGGCGGACCCCGGTTCGATGCGGACGCGGATGATGGCGGCGGCCGAGCCCGGGGAGGACCTGGCGGGGCTGCCCGCTCCGGAGGAGGTGGCGCCGGTGCTGCTGCGGCTGGTGGCGGAGCGGCTGCCGAGCGGGCGGTACACGGCGGAGGGCCTCGCGGCCGGCCGCCCGGCGGCGGGCGGGGCGGACGGCGAGCGGGGCGGGGACGGCGGCGAGGGGGGCGCGCCGGTCGCGGGGCCGGGCGGGCCGCGGTGAGGGGGCATGCGGGGGGCGGGCCGTCGGCGCCACCGGAGAAGGCTCCGTACCTACCGGAGAAGGGTCCACATATAAGGGACATTCCACCTGACCTCGTGGCGCGGGTGCCGGCCGAGCAGCGCGGGCCGGGGCTGGGCCGGGACTCCGTGCGGCTGCTGGTCTCCCGGGGGAGCGAGGAGGTGTCCCTGCACGCCTTCCGGGAGCTGCCGGAGCTGCTGCGGGCCGGGGACGTCCTGGTCGTGAACACGTCGGCCACGCTGGCGGCGGCCGTGGACGGCCGGCTGGGCCGCGAGGCCGTGGTGGTGCACTTCTCGACCCGGGGGGACGACGGGCGCTGGGCGGTGGAGCTGCGGGACCCGGCCGGCGGGGGGACGACCCGGCCGCGCGCCGGAGGGCCCGCGGGGGCCCGCGTACGACTGCCGGGCGGGCACGCCCTCGTACTGGAGGAGCCGCTGTCCGCGGGGGCGGACCGGCTGTGGTGGGCGCGGCCCCTCCTGGAGGGGCGGCGGGAGGGCGTGCCCGCGCTGCTGCGGGCGCACGGACGGCCGATCCGGTACGCGTACACCGAACGGGACCAGCCGCTGTCGGCCTACCAGACGGTGTTCGCGGTGCCGCCGGGCGACGGGGCGGGGTCGGCGGAGATGCCGAGCGCCGGCCGGCCCTTCACGGCGGAGCTGGTGGCGCGGCTGGTCGGCAAGGGGGTGCGGATCGCCCCGCTGGCCCTGCATGCGGGGGTGTCCTCGCAGGAGGCGCACGAGCCGCCGTACCCGGAGCGGTACGAGGTGCCCGCGGCCACGGCCTCGGTGGTGAACGCGGTACGCGCCGCGCGTCGGGCCGGCGCGGCGGGCGGGCGGGTGATCGCGGTGGGGACGACGGCGGTGCGGGCCCTGGAGTCGGCGGCGGACGGGCCGGGGCGGGTGCGTCCGGCTCGCGGCTGGACGGATCTGGTCGTGACCCCGGAGCGCGGGGTGCGGGTGGTGGACGGGCTCCTGACCGGGCTGCACGAGCCCGAGGCGTCCCATCTGCTGATGCTGGAGGCGGTCGCCGGGCGTGCCGCCGTACGGCTGGGGTATGCGGAGGCGGTGACCCGGCGCTGCCTTTGGCACGAGTTCGGTGACGTCCATCTGCTACTCAGGAATGAGGCCGGTCACTGAATGCATTGCTGGTGCAACTCATGGTGAGACTGTTACGTGCTCGATGTGAGCCCGCGCATAGGACCCACATCACTTACGAAGCTCCCTAGTGGACGGGTAAAGACCCTGTCAGCACGGGCGCACCTAGCGCCGGGCCCGGAAATCGGGGCTCGGCGCCCGCCCCTGATCCACTAAGCGGGATCGTACGTCACACCTTTGCCACAGGTTTTTGCCGCCGCTAAGAATTGCTCTCGCCGCACAGCGCCGCGGATCTCCGGATCCAGGCGGCGCTTTCCTGCGGCTCCCGCGATTCGAAGAGGTTGCCCCGCCATGTCTGCTTCCAGCACTCCCGGTCACAGTCGTCTGACGAAGGCACACAAGCTGTCCATTGCCGGCGTCGCCACGTTCAGTGCCGCCGCGCTCGCCTTCTCTCTGGTTCCGGCCGACACCGCCGAGGCCGAGACGGTCTCCGCCGCCCCCGTCGCCTGGACCCGGGTCGTCGACGGCGCCCAGACGCAGGCCGTGCAGCAGCACCTCTCCGTGCAGCAGGTCGTCGCCGACAAGGCGGCGAAGGACGCGGCCAAGGCCAAGGCCGAGGCCGCCGCGAAGAAGGAGCGCGAGCAGAAGGAGGCCGCGAGCCGGTCCGCCGCCCGCACCCCCGTCTTCGCGAACAACCTGGACGGCTGGATCAAGGAAGCCCTCTTCATCATGAAGAAGGAAGGCATTCCGGGCTCCTACGCCGGCATCCACCGCAACATCATGCGCGAGTCCAGCGGCAACCCGATGGCGATCAACAACTGGGACATCAACGCCCAGAACGGCATCCCCAGCAAGGGTCTGCTCCAGGTCATCTACCCGACCTTCAAGGCGTACCACGTCAAGGGCACCAAGTTCGACCAGTACGACCCGGTCGCCAACATCGTCGCCGCCTGCAACTACGCGGCCGACCGCTACGGCTCCATGGACAACGTCAACAGCGCCTACTAGGACGCCGACGGCATCAAGACCCCCCATGCGCCTGAGGGCGGCCCCCGGAGTACCGGGTGCCGCCCTCAGGCGTTTCTGCGCGTACGGACGCGACGCGCGGACGCGCGGACGCGCGGACTACTTGCCGGCGCGCATGACCTCGGGCTCGTGGCGGCGCAGCAGACGCTGCACCGCGAAGCCGCAGGCGATGCCGATGAGCAGCAGGATGGTGATGTTCAGGCTCCACTGGCCGACCGTGGCGTCCCAGAGCGGGTCGGTGTTGGTCGGGTTCTCGGCGTCCCACGGCGGCATGAGCTTGCCGAGGTTCAGCGTGGTGCCGGCGGCGGCGATGGCCCAGCGGGACGGCATCAGCCAGGCGAACTGCTCCAGGCCCGGGGAGTCGTACACCTGGAAGAGGATGCCGGTGAAGACGACCTGGACGATCGCGAACATGACCAGCAGCGGCATGGTCTTCTCGGCGGTCTTCACCAGCGAGGAGATCACCAGGCCGAACATCATCGAGGTGAAGCCGAGCGCGATCACCGACAGGCAGATCTCGACGGCCGGCGGCATGATCAGGCCCTCGGTGGGCAGGTCGCGCGGGAAGAAGCCGATCGCGCAGATGATCACGCCCTGGATGGCCGTGATCACGCCGAGGACGATCACCTTCGACATGAGGTACGCGGACCGGTAGAGGCCGGTCGCGCGTTCCCGCTCGTAGATCACGCGTTCCTTGATCAGCTCTCGGACCGAGTTCGCGGCACCGGAGAAGCACATGCCGACCGCGAGGATCAGCATGATCGTGCCGGCGTCGCCGTTGAAGCGGGACGGCGCGACCGGCGGGGCGAGGCCGAACTTCGCGGGGATCACCGTGGAGACCACGCCCAGGACCGCGGGCAGGAGCACCATCAGGGCCAGGAAGCCCACGTCCGACGCGATGACCGACACGTAGCGGCGGATCAGCGTCCACAGCTGCGAGCCCCAGCCCTGCGGCTTCGTCGGGTGCATCTGCTGGACGGGCGGCATGGCGACCGACTGCGGTGCGACGGCGTCGAGGTCGGCGGCGTACAGCTGGTAGTGCTGGGAGCCCTTCCAGCGGCCCGCCCAGTCGTAGTCGCGGTAGTTCTCGAAGGACGAGAAGACGTCCGCCCACGTGCTGTAGCCGAAGAAGTTCAGCGCCTCGTCCGGCGGGCCGAAGTACGCGACCGAACCGCCCGGGGCCATGACCAGCAGCTTGTCGCAGAGCGACAGCTCGGCGACCGAGTGGGTGACGACGAGGACCGTGCGGCCGTCGTCGGCGAGCCCGCGCAGCAGCTGCATGACGTCGCGGTCCATGCCCGGGTCGAGGCCGGAGGTCGGCTCGTCCAGGAAGATCAGCGACGGCTTGGTGAGCAGCTCCAGGGCCACCGACACGCGCTTGCGCTGACCACCCGAGAGCGAGGTGATCTTCTTGTCCTTGTGGATGTCGAGCTTGAGCTCGCGCAGCACCTCGTTGATGCGGGCCTCGCGCTCGGACTCGGCGGTGTCGCCGGGGAAGCGCAGCTTGGCCGCGTACTTCAGCGCGGTGCTGACCTTCAGCTCCTTGTGCAGGATGTCGTCCTGCGGGACCAGGCCGATGCGCTGGCGGAGCTCCGCGAACTGCTTGTACAGGTTGCGGTTGTCGTAGAGGACGTCACCCTGGTCGGCGGGCCGGTAGCCGGTCAGCGCCTTGAGCAGCGTCGACTTTCCGGAGCCGGAGGGGCCGATGACGCCGATCAGCGACTTCTCCGGGACGCCGAAGGTGACGTCCTTGAGGATCTGCTTGCCGCCGTCGACGGTGACCGTCAGGTGGCGGGCCGAGAAGGAGACGTCACCGGTGTCGACGAACTCCTCGAGGCGGTCACCGACGATCCGGAACGTCGAGTGGCCGACGCCGACGATGTCGTTCGGGCCGAGCAGCGCCGTGCCCGACTTGGGCAGCGGCTGACCGTTGACGTAGGTGCCGTTGTGGCTGCCGAGGTCGTGGATCTCGAAGCGGCCGCCGGGCATGGAGCGGAACTCGGCGTGGTGGCGGGAGACCTGGAGGTCGGAGACCACCAGTTCGTTCTCCAGCGCACGGCCGATCCGCATGACGTGCCCCAGCGACAGCTGGTGGAACGTCGTCGGGCTGCGGTCGCCCCCGTGGTGGGGCGCGGCCGCCTGCGCCGGGCGGGCCGCGGCGGGGCCGCCGCCCTGCTGGTGCGGCAGGTGCGGCTGCTGATGCTGCTGAGGCTGCTGCTCCCAGTGCTGCTGGGGCTGCGCCTGCGGGGCCTGGTACGCCGGCGCCTGCGGCTGGGCGTAGGCCGCGGCCTGGGCCTGGGCCGGGGCCTGCTGGGCGACGGCCGGCTGGGGCGCCGCGGCGGCGACGGGATTCAGCCGCGGGCCGTCGGTGGCGTTGCCCAGGTGGACCGGCGTGCCCGGCACGAGTTCGGCCTGCTGCACCCGCGCACCGTGCACGTAGGTGCCGTTGGTGCTGCCGTGGTCCTCGATGCCCCAACCACGGCCGTTCCAGCTGATGGTGGCGTGTCGCCACGACACCCGGGCGTCATCGATCACGATGTCTCCCTGGGGGTCGCGCCCCAGCGAGTACGACCTGGACGGATCGAGCGTCCAGGTCCTTCCATTCAATTCCAGTACGAGTTCCGGCACTCCAGCCCCACTTAAGTCCCCCGAGAATCCCCCATGACGTCAGGGAGTCTAGGGATGGCGAACATCCGGGGGAACTATTTCAGGCCTGCGGCCACATGTGGAATCGGGGCCTCGCCGAGGCGTCTACGCCTGCCCGTTGACGGGGGTGAAAGTCACCCGGAGAGTGAGATACGGGACTTCTCGCCCGGCGGTCCCGCTCGGCACACCTCGGGGAGCCGCTCATGCGCCGCATCCGTTGGGGAGACGTCCTGCTGTCCGCCACCGCCGCCGCGGGCTGGTCGCTGCTGGCGATGGCCGCGGTCGCCGCGCTCGGTCTGCACCTGTTGGGCGCCGACGCGGCGGGGGGCTCGCTGGGGGCGATGGCCGCGGCCGTGGTGGTCCTGGCCGTGGGCGGCACCGTGCACCCCTCGGGTGAGGTGTCGGTCTTCTTGAACGGCAGCGGGGGCGCGGCGGGCGGGGCGGGCGGGGCGGGCGAAGCCTCGCTGGACGTCATGCCGTTGGGGGTGGCGCTGGCCGGAGCCCTGGTGCTGGCGCACCTGTTCCTGCGCTCGCTGCGGGCGGGCGCCGGCGGCGGTGAACTCCTGGCGCGGGCGGCGGCGACCGTGGCGCTGTTCGTCGCCGCGGTGGGGGTGCCGGCGTGGGCCGGGCACGACGTGGTCACCCTCGACGGGGCCGTGCTGCCGAGGGCTCCGGCCACGGTCGAGGTGCCGGGGATCGGGGACATCGGCGGGCTGCTCCCCGACCGCATCGGGGACCTGATCGAGACGCGGGCCCGGGTGGGGTTCTCGGTGGAGGCGGAGCCGACCCTGTGGGCCGCGGGGGTGTGGGCCGCGGTGGTACTCGCGCTGGCGCTGCTCGTCTCGCGGCGCGGGCCCGCGGGGCTCGCGCGGTGGCGGCCCGCCGCCTCGGCCGTGGTGGCGATGCTGCTGGTGGCCGTGGCGGCCGGACTGGCCGCGGCGGTATGGGCGGCGCTGGGCGACGAACATCCCGGGCGGGTGCTGGGCGCGGCCCTGCTGGGCGCGCCGAACGGCGCGTGGGCGGGGGTGCTGCTGGGGCTGTTCGTCCCGCTGGCCGGCCGGGCCACCGGCGCGCCGGACCGGCTGCTGCCGGATCCGCTGGACGAGCTGCTCGCGGGCTCCGCGCGGGAGCCGGTGTGGGTGACGGTGGCCCGGCTCGCGGAGTACGACGGGCGGGTGTGGCTGGTGGTGGCGGGGGCCGGGCTGCTGCTGCTCTACGCGGGCGTGCTGGCCGCCGTACGGACTCCGGGGCGCGGGATCGCCGGGTGCGCGGCGCGGCTGTCGGCCGTGACGGGGGTGGCGCTGGCGGCGCTGGTGTGGCTGACGGCGCTGTCGGCGGATGCGTCGCTCGCGGTGGTGGGGGTGGACGCGGTGGACGCCGGGGTGGAGCTGCGGGGGGCCGCGGGGGCGGCGCTGACGCTGGGCGCGGTGTGGGGTGCGGGGGCCGGCGCGGTCGGCGCCCTCCTGGGCCGTCGGCCCGTGGCCGTGCCCGTGCCCGCGCCGGGGCCGGGGGCGGGGCCGGGGGCGGGGCCGGAACGCCCGGCGTGGCCCGAGCCGAGCAGGGGCCCGGGGGCTGGGCCGGAGCCGGGGCCGCGGTGGCCCGAGCCCGATGCGCCGACGGCCTCGTACGGGCAGGGGCCGCCGCCCGGCCGGGTCCGTCCGGCCCCGGATCCGGACGGCTCCTGGGACGTGACGGTCACGGGCATCCCCCCGACGCCGCCCCGCCCGCCGGGGCCGCCCCGGCGTCCACCGTTCACCCCGCCTCCCCCGCCGGGGACACCGCCGCCGCCGAAGCCGCCGAAGCCGCCCGGGCCGCGCTGACCCCGGCCCGGCGCCGGGCCGGGCCGCTGCGCGGAGCCCTCCCCGCCCCGCCCTTCCACCGTTCCCCGGGCTCCGCCCGGACCCGCGCCTCACACTGCCCCGGCTACCGCTGGGAGGAGCCCCCAGGCGGGGCCGCCCACCGAGCGGCGGGCGGAGGCCGGCCGACGGCACGCGGCCCGGAAGCACGGCGCCGAGCCGGGCGGGCGGGCGGGCAATACAGCGCAGCCCCGGCACTCGACCGGCGCAGCCCAGCGTCGCAGCGGCCCCAAGCCGCAAGGGCCGCACCGTGCGCGGAAAGCGGCACCGGAGCCGAGCCGTGCGGGGCGCGGCGTCGAGCGGGCACGGCGCAGCCCCGGCACTCGACCGGCGGAGTCCGGCTCAGCGGTGCGAGGCCGCCCGGCTCGAGCCCTGCGGGGGCAGGGCTTCGAACAGAGGGGGCGGGACTCGGCGCCGGCCGGGCGGGTGGCGGGTCCGTCGCGAGGGCGGCCCCGCCAGGGCCGCGGCGGGCCCGCGGGGCGTTCAAGAGGTGGGACGGGGGTCCTGTGCTGCGGGACGGGAAGATACGGTGAGAGCACCATGAGCGCATCGCAGACCTCCGACGTCCCCACCCTCCTCGTCAAGATCTTCGGCAAGGACCGTCCCGGGATCACCGCCGGGCTGTTCGACACCCTCGCCGCCTACTCGGTCGACGTCGTCGACATCGAGCAGGTCGTCACCCGCGGCCGCATCGTCCTGTGCGCCCTCGTCACCAAGCCGACCGCCGGCACCGAAGGTGAGCTGCGGGCCACCGTCCACAGCTGGGCCGAATCGCTCAAACTCCAGGCCGAGATCCTCTCCGGCACCGGTGACAACCGTCCGCGCGGCAGCGGCCGGTCCCACGTCACGGTGCTCGGGCACCCCCTCACCGCCGAGTCCACGGCGGCCATAGCGGCCAAGATCACCGCGACCGGCGGCAATATCGACCGTATCTTCCGGCTCGCCAAGTACCCGGTCACGGCCGTCGAGTTCGCCGTCTCCGGCTGCGAGACCGAGCCGCTGCGCACCGCACTGGCCACGGCCGCCGCGCACATCGGCGTGGACGTGGCCGTCGTCTCGGCCGGGCTGCACCGCCGGGCCCAGCGCCTGGTCGTCATGGACGTGGACTCGACCCTGATCCAGGACGAGGTCATCGAGCTGTTCGCGGCGCACGCCGGCTGCGAGGCCGAGGTGGCCGAGGTCACCGAGCGGGCCATGCGCGGCGAGCTCGACTTCGAGCAGTCGCTGCACGCCCGGGTGGCGCTGCTGGAGGGGCTGGACGCGTCCGTCGTGGACAAGGTCCGCGCCGAGGTCCAGCTGACCCCGGGCGCCCGGACGCTGATCCGCACGCTCAAGCGGCTCGGCTACCAGGTGGGCGTCGTCTCCGGCGGGTTCACCCAGGTGACGGACGACCTGCGGGAGCGACTGGGGCTGGACTTCGCCTCCGCCAACACCCTGGAGATCGTCGACGGAAAGCTGACCGGCCGGGTGACCGGCGAGATCGTGGACCGGGCGGGCAAGGCCCGGCTGCTGCGCCGCTTCGCCATGGAGGCCGAGGTGCCGCTGTCCCAGACGGTGGCCATCGGCGACGGCGCGAACGACCTGGACATGCTGAACGCGGCCGGGCTGGGCGTGGCCTTCAACGCCAAGCCGGTGGTCCGCGAGGCCGCGCACACGGCGGTGAACGTACCGTTCCTGGACGCGGTGCTGTACCTGCTCGGGATCACCCGCGAGGAGATCGAGGCCGCCGACCTGGCCTGAGGCCGGCGCTCCGGCGCTCCGGTCCGTACGACGACGTGGGGAGGGCCCCGGCGGCCGCATCGGCTGCCGGGGCCCTCACGTACGCGCGTACGCGCTGCCCGGTCAGTGCTCCTTGGGGGACCAGAAGTCGAGCAGGGTGCCCACGCCGGGTTCCACGGTCTTCCACGGGCCGGTGAAGGAGACGACGGCGAGCGCCCCGGTCGGGAAGCCGGTACGGGTCATCCGCGCGAGGGTGTCGTCCTGCGCGCGGCCGGACAGGACTTCGGCGAGGGCCTGCATCCCGGGGTTGTGGCCGATGAGCAGGAGGTCGCGGACCTCGTCGGGGGTCTCGTTCAGCAGGGCGATGAGCTCGCCCGGCGAGGCCTCGTAGAGCCGTTCTTCGTAGTGGGTCTTCGGCCGGTGCGGCAGCTCCTGGACGGCGACCTTCCAGGTCTCGCGGGTGCGGGTGGCGGTGGAGCAGAGGGCCAGGTCGAAGGTGATGCCGGTTTCGGCCAGCTTCAGACCGACGGCCGCCGCCTCCGCGCGGCCGCGTTCCGCCAGCGGGCGGTCGTGGTCGGACACCTGCGGCCAGTCGGCCTTGGCGTGCCGGAGGAGGGCGATCCTGCGGGGTGTGTCGGCGCTCATGGCTCCCAGCTTCGCATGAAACGGGCCACGGGGCGCAGGGTGTTGAGGGCCCGCGGCCGGTGGTGGGGCACGGCCCGGCGCACCCCGGCGTACGCCCGTTCAGCCGACGGCGCGCAGCAGCTGCTGGGTGACGTGGAGCAGTCCGGTGGCCTCGCCCGCGGCGGCGTGGGCCTGGCCGGATCCGGCGAGGAGGAACAGGAGCAGGCCGAAGGCGAGAGCGGGGAGGGCCAGCGCCCACCAGGTCAGGCGCGCGTCGGCCCCGTGCCGGGCATCGGCCCCGTGCCGGGCATCCGCCCCGTGCCGGGCATCCGCCCCGTGCCGGGCGCCCGGCACGGCTCGGGCGCCGGCCACGGCTCGGGCGCCGGCCACGGCTCGGGCGCCGGCCACGGCTCGGGCGCCGGACGGGAGGGTGCGGATGTGCGTGGGGGCCGACATGGCCGCCTCCGGGGGTGCCGACGGGACGGGCTCGCTCCTTCGAATCTATGGATTCGAGGGAGCGGTTCCCATCCGGGTCACACCCCAGTTCACCCTGACCCTGGCCCCCTAGGGGTGGGTGGGGTTATCCCCACCGTCCGCCGGTCAGGGTGAGGCGACGGTCGCGATGACGGCGATGATCACGCTCACGGCGAGCATCGCGCCGAGTACGAGGCCGAGCTTCTTGCGGCCGTCCTGGGGGTTCGGTTCGAGTACGGGCGACATGACGTCAGTCTCGCATGCCGCATTCGTCCTCGATCGTGCGGTCCCGGCCGGCCAGGATCCCCAGGGCGATCTGCGGGACGAGCAGGGCTGCCATCAGGGTCAGCGGCAGGTCCCAGCCGCCGCTGTGCTGGTACAGCGCGCCGATGACGAGGGGGCCGGGGATGGAGATGAGGTAGCCGGTGCTCTGGGCGAAGGCGGAGAGCTTGACGACGCCGGCCGGGGACTTGGCCCGCAGCCCGATCAGGGTGATGACGAGGGGGAAGGCGCAGTTGGAGACGCCGAGCAGGAGCGCCCAGGCCCAGGCGCCGGCGGCGGGGGCGAGGTGGAGCCCGAGGTAGCCGGTGAGGCCGAACAGGCCGAGGACGGCGGCCATGAGGCCCTGGTTCTTCATCCGGCCGGCCAGGCCCGGGATGACGAAGGCGAGCGGGACGCCCATGACCATGGTGACGGCGAGCAGCACGCCGGCGGTGGAGGCGGAGACTCCGGCGTCGCGGAAGATCTGCGGGAGCCAGCCCATGGTGATGTACGCGCCCGTGGCCTGGAGGCCGAAGTAGCAGGCCAGGGCCCAGGCGGTGCGGCTGCGGACGATCCGGGGGCCGGTGTCGGCCCCTTCGCCGGCCCCTCCGGCCGGGCCGGCGGCCGCGGCGGCCGCCTCCCGTGCGGCCCGGGCGGCGCGCCGGGAGGCGCGGGCGATGGGCAGCCAGGGCAGTACGGCGGCCAGCGCAAGCAGGGCCCACATCAGCAGGCCGGTGCGCCAGCTGCCGCCGAGCGCCTCGGTCAGGGGGACGGTCGCGGCCGCGGCGAGCGAGGTGCCCGCGGCCAGCGCCATGGAGTACAGGCCGGTCATGGTGCCGACCCGGTCCGGGAAGTAGCGCTTGACGATCACCGGGAGCAGGACGTTGGTCAGGGCTATGCCGGCCAGGGACAGGGCGCTGGCGGCGAGGAAGGCGGCGGCGCTGTCCGCGAAGGGGCGGATCAGCAGGCCCGCGGCGACGGCGGCCATGCCGGCGCAGATCACGGCGGCCGGGCCGAAGCGGCGCGAGAGCCGCGGCGCGGTGACGCCGAAGACGGCGAAGCAGAGGGCGGGGATGGAGGTGATCAGTCCGGCGACGGTGCCGCTCATGCCGAGGCCCGTGCGGGTCTCCTCGAAGAGCGCGCCGAGGCTGGTGATGGCGGGCCGCAGGTTGAGGGCGGCCAGCACGATGCCGACGATGAGGACCGGACCGAGCCAGGTGGGGGCCGCGTGGGCGGCGGCGGGAAGGGGCTGGTCGGACGCCGTGTGCGCGGCCGGCGGGCGGCTCATGGTCTGGATTTCTTCGTCGGACATTCAACCATCATAGAATCATGGGATGATTGGTTGTCCAGTTTCCCTCGAGAGGAACCCATGCCGCTGACCTCACCCCGGCGCTCCGCGCTGGTGGACCAGGTGATCGCCCAGCTGCGGAACCAGATCACCTCCGGCGAGTGGCCGGTGGGCTCCCGCATCCCGACCGAGCCGGAGCTGGTGGAGCTGCTCGGCGTCGCCCGCAACACCGTGCGCGAGGCCGTCCGGGCCCTGGCGCACAACGGCCTGCTCGACATCCGGCAGGGCTCGGGCACCTACGTCCTCGCGACCAGTGAGCTGGCCGGCGTGATGCACCGCCGCTTCGCCGGGGCCGATCCGCGGCACATCGCGGAGCTGCGCTCGACCCTGGAGTCCTCGGCGGCCCGGCTGGCGGCGGAGCGGCGGACCGAGCGGGACCTCGTCCAGCTGGACGCGCTGCTCGCACGGCGCGAGGAGGCCTGGGCGGGCGGGGACGCGGAGGTGTTCGTCGCGGCGGACGTGAGCCTGCACATGGCGGTGGTCACGGCCTCGCACAACGAGGTGCTGATCGAGCTGTACGCGGACCTCGGGGATCTGGTCGCCGACTGGCTGCGCACGGACGTGGGCCCCGAGCTGCACCCTTCGGCGCACCTGGACCACGCCCGGCTGATCGAGGCGATCCGGCGGGGGGACGGGGACGCGGCCGCCTCGGAGGCGGCGGGCTATCCCTTCGCCTGCCTCGGCAAGGGCGGCGACGGCACCGGCCGAGACCCGTTCACGGCCGCTGGTGGCTGACCCAGGCCGAGCGGACCTCCTTCCAGCAGCGGCCGGCGAGCTCGACGCGTCCGGCCGGGCCGACGGCGACGGCCGCGCCGTCGCCGTCCACGTCCCACCAGCGGTCGCACTCGACGTGCAGCCGCACGAGGTCGGTCTCCGGGTAGGCGTTGTGGCAGTACGCCGTCACCTGCGAGCCGCTGATCTCGGTGTCGCAGTCGGCGCCGAAGAGGTCCCGGGCAGGGGTCCGCGGGGGCTGTACGGGCGGCTCGGCGGGGAGCTCGGAGAGGTCCACGGCGCCCGGGACGACGAGCTCGGGGCCGGACGCGGGCTCGTCGGGCGCGGTCTGCGCGACGGCGCCGGGGCCCAGGAGTGCGGTCAGGACCACCGAAGTGACCAGCAGCGATACGGCTCCGCTCGGTCTCGCGCGCAATCCCGTACCTCCTCCCCGCCGGAGCCGGGAAGATCCCGACTCGGCCAGTTTGCAGGCATCTGTCCGGGTTTTCGACTCGGGAAGATCCGATCAGCCTGTGGACATCCGATCGAACACGCCGAAACGGCGGCGGGGGGGGGGTCCGGGGGGGGGGGGGGGGGGGGGGGGGGGGGGGGGGGGGGGGGGGGGGGGGGAGGGGGGGGGGGGGGGGGGGGGGGGGGGGGGGGGGGGGA
>NZ_JBVJFA010000059.1:0-23558 GCF_055588085.1 Streptomyces sp. NPDC046303 | reverse complement strand
CGCGTCGCTGCGCGATGGCCTTCGGCCACCCTTGACAGGCCGTCCCGCCCCGGAAAGCCAAGGACTGTCGGGAAGCCCCCAAAAGAACGGTCCACGGGTTCCAGGGACCAATCGGGGGACATCAGCGAGGCAGGGCCTGGCCCTTGGTCGGCACGCCCCCGCCCGGCCCCACCTGAAAGCGAAGCCGGGGCACCGCCTACGCGCCAGATCGCTACGCGCTCCTCACGTCTCAGCGTCCGGCGGCCGTCTGGGGCCGATACCCGCACCAGAGGGTGATGAGAAGCCCCCGGGGAGGGGGGGCGCGTCCGATCGCTACGCGCTTCTCACGTCTCGGCGTCCGACGGCCGTCTGGGGCCGGACATATGCCGCCCACGGTCGCCTCGGATGCCCCCTCACGCGACAGCGGACAATTTGCCCTATTTGGGCGGGCGGGGGAGGTGAATGGATCAGTTGACGGAGTCTGTTGGCGGAAATACCGGCGTCAGACTCCGATAGGGCGCTTCCTGCGCCTACGACCACCCGCAAGGGCGAGGAGGGGGCAAGGGTGCCCCATTCGGTGCGTGTTGGTCCCCAGATGGCCGCCGGACGCTGAGACGAGAGGAGCGCGTAGCGATCTGACGCGCCCCACCCCCTTCCCGGGGCTTCTCATCACCTTCTGGTGCGGGTAGGGGCCCAGGCGGCCGTCGGACGCTGAGACGTGAGGAGCGCGTAGCGATCGGGCGCGCCCACCCGCTCCCCGGGGCTTCTCATCACCTTCTGGTGCGGGTAGGGGCCCAGGCGGCCGTCGGACGCTGAGACGTGAGGAGCGCGTAGCGATCTGGCGCGCATGTCGGCCCCCGCCCCCGCCCCGCCTTCGGTTTCCGGTCGGGCCGGGTTGGGGTGTGGCACCCGCGACCGGGCCCTGGATCGCTGATGCCCCCTGCCCGTGATCGTGAACCCGTGGACCGTTCTTTTGGGGGCTTCCCGACAGTCCTTGGCTTTCCGGGGCGGGACGGTCTGTCAAGGGTGGCCGAAGGCCATCGCGCAGCGACGCGACCGAAGGGAGCGCCCTTGACAGGCCGGCCCGCCCCGGAGAGACAGTGGGACTGACGGGAAACCCCCAAACCCTCTCTGATGAGCCTCGAGGGCATCAGGCTCCCCGAAGCCCCGCTCCCGTCCACCCGTCCCGATGTCAGTGGTCCCGCATATCTTTTTGCAACGACCTCGGGGGCTGGGGCAAGGGGTTCGTGCTCGCCGTTTCGCGGCGGTGGGCGGAGCCGGAGGCTGCTTACCGGGCCTGGCATCGGGGGCGCAGCGGGAACGACTTCGGGCTCGGGGCCGTGCAAGTGGTGCGGGTGAAGCCCGATGTGTGGGTGGCCAACATGGTCGGCCAGCGGGGGATCCGCACCGGCAGCGGCGGCCCGCCGATCCGCTACGACGCCGCTACGACGCCGTTGCGCGCTGCCTCGCCGCGCTGGGCGATCACGCCATCGAGCGGGGCGCCAGTGTCCACATGCCGCGCATCGGGTGCGGGCTTGCCGGCGGCACCTGGTCGCGCATCGAACCGCTCATCACCGACGCGCTCTGCGCGCGGGACGTGGAGGTCACCGTGTACGACCGCGCGTGACACCCCGTCATGAAGCTTCGCGACACCGCTCCTCCGCCGCTGCCGTCGCCGCCGCCAACGGCGAGTTCCCTGCAAGTACCGCGACGACAGCGGCGTGGAGCAGGCCGGCTAGAGGTCCGACCAACCGTTTCTGCTTTCGATGATCACCAGCGGGATCACGCGGGGCGCCGCCGCCGTCTGGTCGTCCTCGTAGGCGGGCCACAGGCCCGTCATCATGTCCCAGTACATCTCCCGCTCGCCGGGCGTCGCCGTGCGCGCCACGGCTCGGGAGACGGAGGCGCCCACCTGGACGCGGACCTCCGGGTGGGCGGTGAGGTTCCCGTACCAGGCCGGGTGCTCCGGGGCGCCGTACGCGGCGGCCACGACGATCAGGCGGTCCGCGTCCTCGCCATAGATCAGCGGGGTGCGGACCGTCCGGCCGGTGGCGCGGTCGACCGTGGTGAGCAGCAGGGTGGGCACTCCGTGCCACAGATGCCCGTCGGCGCCCGCCGTGCTCGTGTACGCGCGGACGTGGTCGAGCCGCGGGCCGGGGCGCGGGTCCGTGGGGTGGTCCCAGTCGACATCGAGAGCGTGCATTCACCTGTCCTTAGGGTTGTGTCCCCCGGAGCGCTAACGACTCTTCACCGAGTCTGGATGCGGTCCGGTCCGTCCGCACCCCGCCATCACCCGCCATCACCCGCCATCACCCGCCCGCACCCCACGCCGCCCGCGGCCCCCCCACGCGAAAACACCCCGACCCGAGGGTGACCTCGGGCCGGGGTGCCAGCAGCGTTGGTGTGGAGCGCTACGGAAGGTAGCGCTCGATGACCTGCGGGCCTTCCTTCTCGATCAGCCGGCGCGCCTTCTCGACCCGCTCCGGAGTCGGGTCGTGGCCTGTCGCCATCACGAGGTCCTCGGGGTCGTACGGTCGCTCCCCGCCCGTGAAGAGCCGGTCCGACCGCGTGGGCTGCTGGTCCGATTCACTGTCCATCGCGTACCTCCTCCGATGTCCCCCGGTGGTCCTTTGCCCCATCCTCCGGCCGCGGCTCCATGAACGCACCTTGGCCCGAATGGAGGAGCCCGCGGAGGGCTCAGGCGGTGATCGTCGCCAGTGCGCCCAGGGCCACCAGGAGGCCGCAGATCCCCAGGTTCACGGCCTTGTGCTCCCAGAACACCGCGACGAACTCGCGGATCGTGGCGCTCGGCCAGAAGTACCTCGCCGTCGGCGAGCCGAGCACCTGCCCGTTCACCCCGGCCTTGCGGGCCATCATCGCGGCGCGGAAGGCGTGGAAGTTGTTGGTGACCACCACGCACCGGTAGTGCGGGTCGTCGGCCAGCATCAGTTCGCGGGAGAACCGCATGTTCTCCTCCGTCGTCCGGGACCGGTCCTCCAGCCGGATGTGCTCCGCGGGAACGCCACCCTCCGCGATCAGCCAGTCCGCCATCGCCCGGGCCTCGGAGACCCGCTCGTCCGAGCCCTTGCCGCCCGAGACCAGCAGCACCGGCGGCCGGCTGCCGCGGGCCAGCTGGGCCTCGTAGATCTCCTGCCCCTTGCGCAGCCGCGAGGCGAGCAGCGGCGGCACGCGGTCGCCGCCGATCAGGCCCGAGCCCAGCATCACCACGTGGTCGACGTCGCCGCGCACCCTGATCCGCCCGTACAGGAACGCGTACCCGAGGAAGCACAGGAAGACGAAGGAGACGTAGGCGACGACCAGGGTGAGGGTCGCGGCTATGCCGTCCGCGAGGGGGGAGCCGTACCGGCCCACGAGGAGCAGCAGCGCGATCATCCCGAAGATGCCGAGCCCCGCCAGCATCGACAGCAGGTTCGGCGGGCGGCTGCCTTCCTTGCGGATCATCGTCAGGCCGTTGGCGATGAGGAAGACGCCGAGCGCGAGGGTGCCGAGGGTGGGGACGGCGAAGACGAGCACGACCACGGGCACGGCCAGCCACTCCGGCAGCGCGGGTACCTGGAGCAGCAGGGCGAAGGAGGAGGTGATGAAGGTCAGGCCGAACAACACCGCGTTGCTGAAGCGGCGGCGGTCCCTTCGGGCGCTTGCGCAGAAGGCGAGGAAGAACAGGGCGGCGAGGGCGAAGGCGACCATCCGGTCATCGTAAATGCGCAGTTGTCACCCGGGTGGGGGAGCGGGAAGCGGGGTGCGGCGTACCGAGCGTGCGGCCAGGACGTCCGTGCGGCGTACCGAGCGTCCCGCCAGGACGTCCGTGCGGCGCCCGTCCCGCATCACGAAGCGCCCGTCGATCAGGACGTGCGGAATGCCGGTGGGCAGCGCCCGCGGGTTCTCGTACGTGGACCCGGCCGCGACCGTGTCCGGGTCGAAGAGGACCAGGTCGGCCCGGTGGCCGACGCGGACCACGCCCCGGTCGGGCAGGCGCAGGCGGGCCGCCGGGCGGCCGGCCAGGTGCGCGACGCACTCCTCGAGGGTGAGCACGCCGAGCTCGCGGACGTAGTGGCCGAGGTAGTGCGGGAAGGTGCCGTAGGCGCGCGGGTGCGGCTTCGCGCCCTGCAGGATGCCGTCGGAGCCGCCGGTGTGGACGCGGTGGCGCATGATCGCCCGGACGTTCTCCTCGTGCCCCACGTGCTGGAGCACCGAGGGCGCGAGCCGGTCGCCGAGCAGCAGCCGCCGGGCGGTGTCCCAGCCGTCGAGCCGCGTGCCGACGTACGCGGCGAAGGCCGGGTCCGCGACGCCGGAGACCTCGATCGTCGACCAGTCGACGGGGACCCCGTGGCAGCCGTCGGCGCCGGTCACCTCCAGCGCGTACCGGATCCGCTCGGCTTCGGCGTCGTCGCGCAGCCGGGCCAGGACCGCCTCCGGGCCGCCCGCGTGGGCCCAGCCGGGCAGGAGGGCGGCGAGGGTGGTGCAGCCGGGGGTGTACGGGTAGCTGTCGAGGGTGATGTCGCAGCCGTCGTCCAGGGCCGCGTCGAGCAGGGCGAGCAGTTCGGGGGCGCGGCCCCGGTTCTCGCCGAAGTTCATGGTGGCGTGCGCGAGGTGCAGGGCGCAGCCGGCCTCCCGGGTGAGGGTGACCATCTCGGCGTAGGCGGCCAGCGCGCCGTGGCCGTACGAGCGGTGGTGGGGGCAGTAGTAGCCGCCGTACCGGGCCACGACGCGGCACAGCTCGGTCAGTTCGGCCCCGGAGGCGTACATGCCGGGGGTGTAGGTCAGGCCGGAGGACATGCCGACGGCGCCCTCGGCCAGGCCGTCGGCGACCAGGTGCCGCATGCGGTCCAGTTCGGCCGCGGTCGCCGGGCGGTCGTCCCAGCCGAGGACGTAGGCGCGGACCGTGCCCTGCGGGACGAGGTAGGCGGCGTTGACGGCGCAGCCCTGACCGCCATGGGCCCGGTCCAGCCGGTCGAGGTAGCCGCCGACCGTGCGCCAGTCGAAGTCGATGTCGTCCCCCGGCCCGTTCCAGCCCGCGATGGCGGCCCGTACCCCGTCCAGGGTGCGGTCGTCGGCCGGGGCGTAGGACAGGCCGTCCTGGCCGAGGACTTCGAGGGTCACGCCCTGGGCGGCCTTCGCGCTGTGGTCCGGGTCGCGCAGCAGCGCGAGGTCGCTGTGGGCGTGCATGTCGACGAAGCCGGGGGCGAGGGCGAGGCCGTGCGCGTCGAGGGTCCGGCGGCCCCCGGCCGGGATCCGCCCGATCTCGGCGATCCGGCCCTCGTGCACGCCGACGTCCGCGGTGTACGAGGGCCCGCCCGTGCCGTCGAGGACGCGGGCCCCGCGGATGACCAGGTCCACGGCGGGGCCTCAGAAGAAGGTGCGGACGTAGTCGCCGACCGTGCCGTCGGACTCCACCACCGGGATCAGCGGCCACTTCTCGAAGATGGTGCAGGGGTGGGCCATGCCGAGGGAGACCCAGTCGCCGACCTCCAGTGTGGTGGCGTCGGCGTCCGTCTCGATCCAGGCGTGCTGGTCGGACAGCTTGGTCACCCGGATGCCGGTCGCGGCGCGCTCGGCGCCGTCGCGGGCGCTGCGCACGGTGAGCACCTCGGGCAGGCCCAGGTCGTAGGCGATGTCGCGCTTGCCGGCGTTGACGAAGGCCTGGCCGGGGGTGGGGCGGGAGACGACCTGGGTCCACAGCCGGAAGGCGGGGAGCAGGCCGCCTTCCTCGGGGACGCGGTTGAAGGGGGTCAGGCCCGAGTACCAGCCGTGGTCGTGGGAGACGTACGCGCCGGAGCGCAGCAGCGGCAGGACGGGCAGGGACAGCTCCGGGATCTCGGTGAAGACCTCGGCTACGGCGTCGAACCATTCGCTGCCGCCGGCGCTGACGATGACCTCGTCGAGGCCGGTGCCGGTGAAGTGGCCCTGCTTGTCGAGGTCGGCGGCGAGCGCGGTGAGGCGGCGCAGCCAGCCGCGGACGCTGTCGGCGTCGGCTCCGGGCATGGTGGCCTCGTAGCCGGCCACACCGGCCAGGCGCAGGGTGGGGGCCGCGGCGACGGCGTCGGCGACGGCCTGGCATTCGGCGTCGGTACGGATCCCCGTGCGCCCCTCGGCGCCGGCGCCGAGTTCGAGGACGACGTCGACGGTGGCGCCGCGGTCGCGCAGGGCGGCGTCCATGAGTTCGACCCCGCGGACGGAGTCGACGTAGCAGACGAACCGGAAGCCGGGGTCGGAGGCGAGTTCCCCGGCGACCCAGTGCAGGGCGGGCGCGTCCACGAGCTCGTTGGCCAGGAAGATCCGCCGGATGCCGAAGGCCCGGCAGACGCGGGCCTGATGGGGCATGGCCACGGTGATGCCCCACGCGCCGTGGTCCAGCTGGCGGCGGAAGAGCTGCGGTGCCATGCAGGTCTTGCCGTGCGGGGCGAAGGCGAGGGAGTGGCGGGCGGCGTACGTGCCCAGCGCGGTGAGGTTGTGCTCCAGCGCGTCCGCGTCGAGGGTCAGGACGGGGGTGGTGAACCCGCCGGTGTACAGGTCGCGGCGCTGCGAGGCGAGCCCGCCGACGGTGAGGCCGGCCGCGGTGGCGTCCGGGGGGAGGCCCTTGAACCGGTGGTCGACCGGCTCGTCGGCGAGGTCCTTGACGGGGTCGCTGGCCATGGGATGCCCTTTCGGGGTTGCGCTGTGTGCAACGGTCGTTGCGTATGCCGCTGCGTGCTGTCTAACATCCCGGGTGACGGTGGGTCAACGCCGCACGACGAGGAGGGCGCACCGCATGAGTCAGTCCGTGGAGCGGGCGCTCGGGATCCTGCCGCTGCTCGCCAAGGGCCCCGCCGGCCTCGGGCAGGTCGCCGACGAGCTCGCCGTGCACAAGAGCACCGCACTGCGCCTGCTCCGCACCCTGCACGAGCGCGGCTTCGTCTACCGGCAGCCCGACGGCCGGTACCGGCTGGGCGCGCAGCTGTTCGCGCTCGCCGCCGAGGCCGTCGAGAACCTCGACGTACGGGAGATCGCGCACCCCCACCTCCTCGCGCTGAACAAGGCCACCGGGCACACCGTCCACCTCGCCCTGCTCCAGGACGACGAGGTCGTGTACATCGACAAGGTCGACAGCCGATACCCCGTCCGCATGTACTCCCGCATCGGCAAGCCCGTGCCCCTGACCGTCGCCGCCGTCGCGAAGCTGCTCCTCGCCGACCTCCCCGAGGGCGAGCGCAGGAGCCTCGCGGCGCGGATCGACTATCCGCGCTACACCGCCCGCTCCACCCCTGACGCCGACGCCTTCCTGCGCGAGCTGGACCTCGTCCGCGAACAGGGCTGGGCCGCTGACCTCGGGGGCCACGAGGAGTCCATCAACTGCCTCGGCGCGCCCGTGCACGGGCCGGACGGGCGGGTCGTCGCCGCGCTGTCGGTGTCCGCGCCCAGTGTGGTCGTCACCGCCGAGGAGCTCATCCGACTGTTGCCGCTCGTGCGGGCCACCGCGCAGTCCGTCAGCCGGGACTATTCGGGATCACGGGAGCAGGAGCAGGAGCAGGAGCAGGAACAGGAACAGGAACAGGAACAGGGACAGGAACAGGAAGAGGACTGAGGACTCGTGGACGCGAAGAAGACCGCCGTCACCCCCGCCACCCACCCCCTCCCGCCCGCGCGGTTCTCGCACGGCGTGCGCAAGGGGAACATCCTGCAGGTCGCCGGGCAGGTCGGCTTCCTCCCGCACATCGACGGGCAGCCGCCCACCCCCGCCGGGCCGACGCTGCGCGAGCAGACCCTCCAGACGCTGGAGAACGTCCGCTCGGTCCTCGAGGCGGGCGGAGCGGGCTGGGACGACGTGATGATGATCCGCGTCTACCTGACGGACACGGGCCACTTCGCCGAGATGAACGAGATCTATGACGCGTACTTCGAGGAGCAGGGCCTGAAGGAGGCCCCCGCTGCCCGGACCACCGTGTACGTGGGCCTGCCGGCCGGGCTGCTCGTCGAGATCGACGCGCTCGCCGTCCTCGGCTGAGCCGTGCGGAGGGGCGCCCCCCTGGCGGTGGGGCGCCCCGGTGCGTGCCGTGCTGTGCAGTGCCGTTCCGTGCCGTTCCGCGTTGTTCCGTGCGTGCGGTGGTCAGGCGGTGCAGTACTGGGCTTCCTTGCCGATCGAGCGGTACATGCAGTCCGCGTTCTCCAGCAGCTGGAGCACCGCGTCCTTGTTGCGGGCGGTCTCGCGGTCGATCACCTCGTCGGGCGGGTAGAAGCCGCCGCCGCCCGAGCTCGCCGGGTACATCTCGAAGGTGTAGCCGAAGATCTTCTGGTCGCCCCACAGCCAGTCGTCGATCGTGCCGTCCGTGATGTACAGGTCGCTCGACTGCTCCGGGGTGTAGCCGTTGCTCGCCGCCATGCTGGTGCCGACCTTCTTGAAGGCGGCGAGGTCGTCGGCGGTCAGACCCGGCGCCGTGTCGTTGTACGTGTACCCGAAGGGCCACAGCACCAGTTCGCTGTACGTGTGGAAGTCGATCGCGGCCTTGATCTGCTGCTTGCCGCCGATGACCCGGCTGCGCACGAAGTCCGAGACCGCCTTCACCTCGGGCGCCGACTCGGCGGCCGGTCCGCGGTAGGTCTCGGAGCTCCTGCTGCCGCTGGAGCCGCCGCAGCAGCCCCACTTGTAGTTCCAGTTCCGGTTCTCGTCCGTGCCGACGTACGAGGAGCCGGAGTTCGGCTGGCGGTTCTTGCGCCAGGACCGGTAGGAGCCGGTGGCGATGTCGTACTCGCCGCCGTCCGGGTTGAGGTCCGGGATGATCCAGATCTCGCGGCCGTTGACGGCGTTGGTGATCCGCGATTCGGTGCCGTACTTGGAGCCGAACTCCTTGAGCAGGTACAGGGCCATTTCCACGGTCAGGTGCTCGCGGGCGTGCTGGTGGTGGGTGAAGAGCACCTCGGGCTCGGCCTCGTCCGTCGCGACGTTGTCGCTGATCTTGATGGCGACGAGGTCCCGGCCCTGGTACGACTTCCCGATCACCCGCTTGCTCATGATCCCGGGGTACTGGGCGATGCGCTGGTCGATCTCGGCATTGGCCTCGGCGTAGTTGTGGTACCGGGAGTCCGCCGAGGGGAAGTCCATCGGGCTCACCGCGATCCCGGGCTGGGAGCGCTCCGGCGGGCCGGGCAGCGCGGTGAGCTGGTAGCCCAGCCCGCGCAGGTTCTTGGCCTGCATGGTGTCGGCGCTGACCACGACCGTGTGGTCGTCCACCTCGTCGATCGACACGCCCGTCCGGAGCAGGGCGGTGCGGTCGGCCGCCGTGGCGGGGCCGTGGATCCGGTACTGGACGATGGCCTCGTCCTGGGTGGCGGTGGACGGGGTGGGCGGTGGGGACGCCGTCGCGCTCATTCCGTAGGCGGGTGCGCCCAGTGCGAGCGCCAGCAGGGCCGCCGTGACGGCGGCCCTTCGGCGGTAGTGGAGCCGCATGCGTTCTCCTGGGTGGGGAGTGTGGGGGTAGCCGTGCGGACGCGCACAGCGTGCTCTTGTGGCATGTGCAGGTCAATAGCACGCTGTGTCGGCCGACCCGAAACCGGCCACCCCCACACCTACCGCCTAGGGGAGGCTGTGGACCTTGGGACCCACCGCGTTGGACCAGGCACTACCCGCCTTGGCGTCCCAATTCGTCGACCAGGTCATCGCGCCGCGCAGGCCCGGGTAGGTCTTCGACGGCTTGAAGGAGCCGCAGCCCGTCCCGCGGGTCAGGCAGTCCAGGGCGTTGTTGACGACGGTCGGGGAGACGTAGCCGCTGCCCGCCCCGCTCGGTGAGGCCGGGACACCGATGCCGACCTGGGAGGGGTCCAGGCCGCCCTCCAGCTGGATGCAGGCCAGCGCGGTGAGGAAGTCCACCGAGCCCTGGGAGTACACCTTCCCGTCGCAGCCGTTCATCGAGCCGCTGTTGTAGTACTGCATGTTCACGACGGTGAGGATGTCCTTGATGTTCAGGGCCGTCTTGAAGTAGCCGCCCTGCGGGGACTGCATGTCGATGGTCTGCGGGGCCATGGTGATGACGAGCGAGGGGCCCGCCTTCGCCGACAGCGCGCGCAGCGCCTGCGTCATGTAGGTCGGGTTGAGGCCGTTCTCCAGGTCGATGTCGATGCCGGAGAAGCCGTACTCCTGCATCAGCGCGTACGCGGAGTTGGCCAGGTTGGTCGCGGAGGCGGAGTCATTGACCGAGATCGTGCCCTTCTCGCCGCCGATGGAGAGGATGACCGACTTGCCGGCCGCCTTCTTCGCGGCGATGTCCGCCTTGAACTGGGCGACGGTGTAGCCGCCGAGTCCGGCCGAGTCGAGGTTGAAGGCGATGGCGCCCGGCGTGGCCGTGGCGTCGGCGAAGGAGACGGCGATGATGTCGTACTGCGCCGAGACGTCGGAGATCTTCTGGACGGTCGCCCCGTTGTCGAAGTTCTGCCAGTAGCCGGTCAGCGCGTGCTGGGGGACGCCCGGGTTCGGGTTCGGTCCCCCGCCGCCGGTCGTGGTGCCGGTGACGGGCGCGGACTTGGGGCCCTCGCCCGCCGCGTTGTACGCGCTCACCTGGAAGGAGTACGAGGTCGAGGCGGCGAGCCCGGTGATCTGGGCACTCGCCGAGGACACCGTGCGGACGCGGACGCCGTCCTGATACACGTAATAGCCGGTGGCCCCGCTGACCGCGCTCCACGAAAGGGTGAGACCGCTCGAGCTCTGTCCGGAAACAGCGGTCCCGGACGGGGCGCCCGGGACGGACGGGCCCGGGTCGGTGCCACCGCCGCCGTCCGGGCCGAAGACGCTGAACTCGTCGACGGTGTAGGCCGGCTGGCCGTACCAGCCGTGGGTGTAGACGGTGACCTGGGTGGTCGCGGGGCCGGTGGTGAAGGTGGTGGAGAGCTTCTGCCAGCCCGCGCCCGAGCCGGGGGTCCAGGTGGAGACGTCCTGGGTGCCCGTCCCGGTCGCGCCGAGGTAGACGTAGCTGCCCTGGACCTGCGTGCTCAGCGTGTACGTCGAGTTCGGCTTGACCGTGACGGTCTGGCTGCAGCGGGCGTTGTCGGATCCGGCCGGGGTGCCCCTGAGGGCGCCGGCTCCGGCGTAGACCGGCGAGGAGACGGAGGCGCCGCTTCCGGCGGAACAGGACCAGTTGGCGAGCCCGGACTCGAAGCCGCCGTTGCGGGCGACGTTGATGTCCGCGGCCTGTGCGGTGCCGGTGGCGAGGGCGGTGAGGCCGCCCGCGGTGAGGGTGGCGGCGGCCAGAAGGGCGAGGGAGCGTATGCGGTTCACGTGGGCTCCGGTGGGGGGAGGAAAAGGGGTGAGGGGAGGGAGGGACGCGTGGGGGCGCCCCGGGAAAGGCCTGGCGCAGCCAAGTTGGTCCAGACCAATCCCCGTGTCAAGAGTCTTTGCGATGTGGCTGGAAATGCTCCATCGTCCGATCCCTGTTGTCCGGGTTTCCCGCCACCTGTGACATGTGCTGGTGGCACGGGAATTACCAAGCCCCTGCCCCGTCGGCGGTGACGCGGATATGGTGCTGAGGCAAGGGGGGAAGCGCGGCGATCGTTTGCGGTCGCGCAGTGTGTGCGTGTGCGCGACGGCTACGCGAACGGCCGTGGCGCACGGGGTGAACGGGGGGATTCGCGTGCCGACCGCCATCGCTGTCACCAGCGCCGATCTGGTCCTTCCCGCCCCCGACCGGCACACGCCCGGAGCGGCCGTACTGCCCCCGCCCGATCAGCTCGACCTCGCCGGCGCGCTCGACCGGACCAGCGCCCTGCTGGAGCGCCACGGCCATCTCGTGGCCGTCGTACCGCCCTGGCTGCCGCGGGCCGCCGTCCAGCGGCTGCACACCGTCCGCGCCATCCTCGAAACCGACCGGATCGCGCTCCTCGGCATCGATCTGCCGCCCCTGGGCACCGCCCTGCTGGTACGTCAGCTGCGCCAGCTCAGCGTCTGCGACTTCAGCCCCGGAGTCATCGCCTCCGCCGCCCGGCTGCTGTCCCACTACATCTACGCGGGCGCCCTGCTGGGCTCGGTCGCCAAACTCGACCGGGTTCCCGTCGGGCTCAAGGCGCACGCCAGGTCCTGGTCGCCGAGCGCGCAGTTCGCCGTACTCGCCCATCCGACGCCGCACCTGGCCAGGCTGGGCGGCTCCGGCAGCTCCGGCCGGTCCGGCGGCGCGCACGGCGGCGCGCACGGCGGCGGGCACGGGAGCGGGCACGGGAGCGGGGCCGTGCTGCCCGCCGGACCCGAGTTCGCCACCCACCTCACCTTCGCCCGCGGCCAGCTCGCCTCGGACTGGGTCGCGGCCGAACTCGCCCCCGCCTGGCAGGTGCAGGGCGTCATGGAGAACCCGCTGCCCGCCCACTCGCCCGGCTGGTGGGGCACCCCCAAACTCGTCGAATTCGCGGCCGGCATCCCGGACATCTCCGTGCTCTACCAGCTGGTCGCCTCGGTCCGCCGCGAGGAATGCCGCTGGTGCGGATTCGAACTCATCGGCGATCGCTGCGGATTCTGCGCCGCACCGCTGAACGCACCACCGCCGACAGCACCGGCGGGCACCGCCCGATCCAGACCCTGACCGATCCGACCCGACGAACGAACGAAGAACGGCGAGGTAGTACGGACCATGAACTCACGCCAGCGCCGCGGCGTCATTCTGCTGCTCCTGTCGGTCCTGTGCGCCCTGGGGGCCTTCGCCGGAGTCCTCGTGGTGATCGGCGACGTCAACTCCAAGGTCGGGTCCGAGGTCGTCGCGTACCGGGTCAAGGGCGACATCGCCCCGTACAGCCCGCTCGCGGCAGGGCAGTTCGAGGAGGTCACGGTGCCCAAGCGGTGGCTGTCGGAGACCGCCGTCACCGATCTCGGCGCCCTCAAGGACAAGATCGCGCTGACCACCCTGAAGAAGGGCTCGCTGCTCCAGGCGGACATGTTCGTGGACCGGCCCCAGCTCCAGCCCGGTGAGCAGGAGATCGCCATCATGATCGACGCGGCGACGGGCGTGGCCGGCAAGATCACCTCCGGCGCCAAGGTCAACATCATCGCCACCTTCAAGGGCGCCAAGGACACCGACCCCTCCCGGTCGGTGATCATCGTCGCCAACGCCCGGGTGCTGGGCGTCGGCAAGCTCACCGCCCTCGAGAAGGACAGCGACCGCAAGGGCCCCGCCGAGGCCGTCCCGATCACCTTCGCCCTGGGCACCAAGGACACCCAGCGCGTCGCGTACGCCGAATCCTTCGCGGAGCACGTGCGCCTGGCCCTGGTGGCCCCCGGCACCGACTCGGCGCCCAGCCCGGCCGAGCGCACGTACACCCTCGACGGGGACAAGTGAGGCGGCCCCGATGACCATCCGCATCCTGCCCGCGGCCGGCGACCCGGACGCCGCGCGCGCCCTCGTGACCCTGCTGAGCCAGCTCCCGGACTCCGAACCCGCCGTCCCGGTCCCCGACTCCACCACCCTGCTGGACACCCTCGGCCGGCTCGCCGCCGAATCGATCGACGAACTCCCCGAGGTCGTCCTCGTCCACGAGCGCATCGGCCCGGCGCCCGCCCTGGAACTCATCCGGGAGGTCGCCCTGCGCTTCCCGGCCGTCGGCGTCGTCCTGGTCAGCTCGGACGCCGGACCGGCCCTGTTCTCCGCGGCGATGGACTCCGGGGCGCGGGGCCTCATCGGCCTTCCGCTCACGTACGAGGAACTCGCGGCCCGGGTCCAGGCCGCCGCCCAGTGGTCCGTGGGCGTACGCCGCCACCTCGGGCGGGGCGCGGCCGAGGCCTTCTCGGGGCCCGGCGGCCGGGTGGTCACGGTCAGCGGGGCCAAGGGGGGCGTGGGGACCACCTTCACCGCCGTGCAGTTCGCGCTGGCCGCGGCCGCCTCGGGGCGGCGTACCGCCCTGGTCGACCTGGACCTCCAGGCAGGCGACGTGGGCTCCTACCTCGACGTGCAGTTCCGGCGCTCGATCGCCGACCTCGCCGGGATCCAGGACATCTCGCCGCGGGTCCTCCAGGACGCGGTGTACGACGACCTCACCGGCGTGGCCCTGCTGCTGGCCCCGGCGGACGGGGAACGCGGCGAGGAGGTCGACGAACGGGCCGCGCGGCTCGTCATCGGCGCCCTGCGCGCCCGCTACGAACTCGTCGTCATCGACTGCGGAACCCAGGTGACCGGCGCGAACGCCGCCGCGGTGGAAACGGCCGACGTGGCAGTGCTGGTCACCACCCCGGACGTGGTGGCCGTGCGGGCGGCCAAGCGGATGGTCCGGATGTGGGAACGGCTCCAGGTGCGCAAGGCCGAGGACACCGCGATGGTCGTCAACCGCTGGAGCAAGCACACCGAGATACAGCCCGCCCTGATCGAGAAGATCACCAAAACCCGCGCCACCCGCACCCCCGTCCCGGCGGCCTTCAAGGAACTCCAGGCCGTGGTCGACGCGGGCCGGGTCCAGGACCTGGACAACCGCTCCACGGTCAAGCAGGCCCTGTGGGCCCTGGCGGGGGAACTGGGCCTGCTGTCGCCGCCGGAGGCCAACGGTCCGCAGCCCGCCGGCACCGGCGCCCGCCCCGGCACCGGCGCTTCGCTGGCGGTCCGCGCCGCGGGCCCCGTGGCGCGGCTGCGCCGCGGCCGGGAGGGCTGAACCATGTCGCCACGGGGAGGACGGAGAGGGGCGCGGGACCGGGACCGGGGCCAGGTGGCGATCGAGTTCGCCGGCACCGTGCCGCTGATCCTGCTGCTCGTGGCGGCGGTGTGGGAGTGCGTCCTGATCGGCTACGCGTTCTCCCTGGCGGGCAATGCGGCGGACGAGGCGGCGCGGGCGGGGGCGGTGACCGGTGACGGCGCCTGCGTGGCGGCCGCGCGGGAGCACGTCTCGGACGCCTGGGGGATGACCACCGACTGCGGCCCCGCGGGCGACCTCTACAAGGCGACGGTGACGCTCCAGATCCCCGTCCTCTACCCGGGGCTCAACTTCGGCGAGATCCGCGGCACGGCCGGCGCGGCCATGGAGAGGGAGGGGAACTGACGTGAAGCGGCGCATGCGCTCCGACCGGGGCCAAGTGGCCATCGAGTACATCGGTTTCGTGCCGATCCTGCTGTTCGTCGCCCTGTGCGGGATCCAGTTGGGCTGGGTGGCGCACGTCCACGAACAGGCCGACACGGCAGCCCGTACGGCGGCCCGGGTGGAGGCCCGCAAGGGCAGCGGAGGCAAGGCCGCGGGCGAGGCGGCCGTGAAGGCGAGCCTCGGCGCGAAGGTCGACGTCTCCAAGGACTCCGACACCGTGACCGCGGTGGCCAGGATCGAGATCAAGGCCATCGTGCCCGGGCTGGACATACCGGCCGCCGTGGCGACGGCCGTCATGCCCAACGACGACCCGAAGGGCCCCCGACCATGAGCCTGCGATCCCGGGTCAACACCCCCGACGACCGCCACAGCCCGCGGGAGGACGGCCGCCTGGTCTCCTCGTACCGCGCCAAGCTGCTGGAGGAGATCGACCTCGCCGAGATGTCCGCGCTCGCGCCCGCCGAACGCCGGGCGCGCCTGGAGCGCGTACTCGGGCACATCATCAGCCGCGAAGGGCCCGTCCTCTCCACCGTCGAGCGCGCGCAGCTGATCCGCCGGGTCGTCGACGAGGCCCTCGGCCTCGGCGTGCTCGAGCCGCTCCTCGAAGACCCGTCGATCTCCGAGATCATGGTCAACGGCCCCGACCAGATCTTCGTCGAGCGCGCGGGCCGCGTCGAGCAACTGCCCCTGCGCTTCGCCTCGCACGAGCAGCTCATGCAGACCATCGAGCGCATCGTCTCCACGGTCAACCGCCGCGTCGACGAGGCCAATCCGATGGTCGACGCCCGGCTGCCCAGCGGCGAGCGGGTCAACGTCATCATCCCGCCGCTGTCCCTGACCGGTGCCACCCTCACCATCCGCCGCTTCCCGCGGGCCTTCACCCTGCACGAGATGATCGCCCTCGGCTCGCTGGAGGAGCAGATGCTCCTGCTGCTGTCGGGGCTGGTCGCGGCGAAGATGAACGTGATCGTCTCCGGCGCCACCGGCACCGGCAAGACGACCCTGCTCAACGCCCTCTCCGGCCTGATCCCGGAGGGCGAGCGCATCATCACCATCGAGGACTCCGCCGAGCTCCAGCTCCAGCAGGCGCACGTGATCCGCCTGGAATCCCGCCCCGCGAACGTCGAGGGCAAGGGGCAGATCACCATCCGCGACCTCGTACGCAACTCCCTGCGCATGCGCCCCGACCGCATCATCGTCGGCGAGGTCCGCGGCGGCGAGACCCTCGACATGCTCCAGGCCATGTCCACCGGCCACGACGGCTCCCTGGCCACCGTGCACGCCAACAGCTCCGCCGACGCCCTGATGCGCCTGCAGACCCTCGCCTCCATGTCGGAGGTCGAGATCCCCTTCGAGGCGCTCCAGGACCAGATCAACAGCGCCGTCAACGTCATCGTGCAGCTCACCCGCTTCGGCGACGGCTCGCGCCGCATCACGGAGATCTCGATCCTCGAATCGCACGGCCGTGAGCCCTTCCGGATCACGACCGTGTGCCGCTTCGTCGCCCAGCCCATGGGGTCGGACGCACGCGTCCACGGCTACTTCGCGTACTACCCGCTGCCCCGTCCGATCGCGGAACGCCTCTACATGTACAACCAGCCGATCCCGCAGGCCTTCGGCGTCGCCCAGCCGGACGACGACCCGCTCACCGGCCCCCTCACCGGCCCCCTCACCCGTCCGGCGCCCGGCCCCGGCACCGGCCCGGTCACCGGCCCCCTCACCACTCCCCGCATCACCCGGACCGCCCTGTGAACGCAACCATCCTCCTCACCCTCGGCGCCACGCTCCTGGCCTGCCTGCTCGTGGTCCTGGGCGTACACGCCTACGCGGCGGGCCGCGCCCAGCGCGCCGCGCTCATCGAACGGCTCTCGGCGACCGGCGCCCCGGCGCCCGCCGGCCGGCGCCGCCGGTTCGCCGGAGTCGACCGGCGGCTGCGCAAGACGAAGCTGGGCCGCCGCATCGAGATCAAGCTCGCGGTGACCGGCCTCGACCTGACGGCCGGGGAGTTCTTCGTCTCCATGTGCGCCGCCGTCGTCGGCGTCTGGCTCGTCGCCGCGTCCTTCCTGGCGCCCTTCTTCGGCCCGGTGGCCGGCCTGATCGGCCTGTGGGCGGCGAACGCGTTCCTCAACTGGCAGCGCACCCGCCGCACCGAGCGGTTCATCAACCAGCTCCCCGACCTGGCCCGCATCCTCGCCAACGCCACCCAGGCCGGGCTGGCCCTGCGTACGGCCATCGGCATGGCGGCGGAGGAGCTGGAGGCCCCGGCGGGCGAGGAACTCGCGCGCGTCGCCAACCGCCTCGCCGTCGGCCACTCCATCGAGGAGTCCCTGGGCGAACTGACCGAACGGCTGCCCTCGCGGGAGCTCGTCGTCCTGGTCTCCACCCTCGTCCTGTCCGCCCGTGCGGGCGGCACGATCGTGGAGAGCCTGCGCAACCTCACGGTGACCCTCGAGCAGCGCAAGGAGACCCGCCGGGAGATCCGTACGCAGCTGTCCCAGGTCACGGTGACCGCGTACCTGGTCCCGGCCATCGGCCTGGGCTCGCTCCTGCTCGTGGACATGATGATGCCGGGCGCGCTGGACCGTATGACCGGTGCCTTCATCGGCCAGACGGCGGTCCTGATCGCCCTCGGCCTGTTCAGCCTGGGCTTCGTCCTCATCCGCCGCCTTTCCAAGATCGACGTGTGAGGGGGCTGCTGCCGTCGTGATCGCTCTCCTCCTGGCCGTGGCCCTGGCGTTGTCCGTCCTCGGCGTCTTCCACGGGATCCGGCTCTACCGGGCCGACGTCAAACTGCCCACCGACCTCGCGCTGGCCCTGGAGGTCGGCGCCACCCGCACGACGGCCGTCGGCTCGCTCGTGGACCGGATGGGCATCCGCTGGGCCCCGGCGGTCCTGCGCCTGATGGGCCCGGGCCAGGTGGCCCGCAAGCGCCGCCAGATCGACATGGCGGGCAACCCGGCCGGCCTGACGATCGACCGCTACGCGGCGCGCCGCGCGGTGTACGGGGCCCTCGGCGCCCTGGGCGCCTTCTCGATGCTGATCAACGGGCAGCTCGTACCGGCCCTCCTCATGGTCGCCTTCGGCCTGTTCTGGATCGAGGTCGGGCTGTGGTCGGCGATCCGGGTCCGCCGCGACCACATCGAGCGGACCCTGCCGGACTTCCTGGACGTGCTCGCGGTGGTGGTGAGCGCGGGGCTCGGCTTCCGGCAGGCGCTGGAGCGGGTGGCGCACAAGTACGAGGGCCCGTGGGCGGACGAGATCCGGATCACCCTGCAGCAGATGGACATGGGCGTGAGCCGCCGCCAGGCCTTCGACGAGCTGCGCCGCCGCAACGACAGCGAACAGGTCGCCCAGTTCGTGACCGCCCTCCAACAAGGCGAGGAACTCGGCTCCCCGATCGTGGACACCCTCATCGCGATCGCCGACGACATGCGGCGTACGGACGCCCAGAACGCCCGGCGGCGGGCCGCCCGGGCCGTTCCGAAGGCCACGTTCGCGGTGACGATGTTCATGCTGCCGGGCACGCTCATCCTGCTGGTGTGCGGTTTCGTCTACGGCGCGAACGTCGACTTCGACGCGCTGTTCGGGGGTGGCTGAGCCGTGGCCGCCCGACTGAGCGTGCTCATCGCCGACGACAACCCGGTCATCAGGGCGGGCCTGGCGGCCATACTCGCGGCGACCGAGGACATCGAGGTCATAGCGCAGGCGGGCGACGGCCGCGAGGCCCTGAGCCTGACCCGCCGGCACGCCCCGGACGTGGTCCTCCTGGACGTCCGGATGCCGGGGGTGGACGGCATCTCGGCCCTGCCGCACCTCGTACAGCTGGCTCCGGTGCTGATGCTGACGTACAGCCGGGAAGCGGAAATCGTCCGCGAGACCCTGCTGCTGGGCGCGGGCGGCTACCTCGTCCACGGCGAGTTCACCGCCGACGACCTGCTGCGCGCGGTCCGCGACGCCCCCGAAGGCCGCCCCCACTTCACCCCGACGGCGGCGAGCGCCCTCCTCACCGAACTCCGGTCCTCTTCGCAACAGCAACGAACTGTGGCACCCTCGTCAGAGCGGATGCACAACTCTGTTGTCTTCGGGCTGAGTTCGAGGGAGGTGGAGGTCATGGATCTGATCGCGTCCGGGATGAACAACCAGCAGATCGCCGCCGCCTGCTTCATCAGCGAGAAGACGGTCAAGAACCACATCAACCGCATCTTCGCGAAGCTCCAGAGCACCACGCGCAGCGAGGCCATAGCCCGCTGGCTGGGAACCGCCCGTCCAGGAGTGACCGGTCATGGGTAGACGGAGTGCGCAATGGGTCCGTATTTGGGTCCCGGGACCCTTGGTTACGACTGGTGACACGCCGTACCGTCCGCACACCAGCAGTGGCACCGGCCCGGGAGGAAACCCCCATGTTGCAGAACACCCTGGCGAGGATGCGCAAGCGCTACGCGGGCACGGGCGCGAGGGATCGCGGCCAGACGGCTTTCGAGTATCTGGGGATCATCTTGGTGGTCGTTGTCATCATCGGGGCGATGGTCGGTACGGGGATCGGTCAAGGCATCACGAACAAGATCAAGGACCAGATCGCCGGGATTACCGCGGGCAAGTGATCCGGTGCAGGGTCGGCGACCGCGGGCAGGCTTTCCCTATCTACATCGTGGTGGTGGTAGGTCTGCTCTTTGCTGCGTTGGCCCTCTTCGTCGTCGGCCGGGCTTCGGTCGTACGGAGCGATGCACAAGGCGCTGCGGACGCTGCGGCACTGGCGGCAGCTCGTGATGCCAGAGACCATCTGGTGCCAGGAATTGATCTACTCACGCTCAAGCCGGATGGGTGGCAAAGGCTCCTCGAAGGTGGGCTCTTGGATGCGGGTGGCGCCTGCGCCGCAGCCCGTGACTTCGCCGCGAAGAACGATGCCACGGCTCAGTGCGAGCCGAGTCTGCCGCGATTCAGAGTCGAGGTGACAACCACAGGCACGGTTGGAGACTCTGTGGTCCCCGGGGCCAGTGGGCTGCACGGCACGGCCAATGCCACGGCGGTCATAGAACCTCGCTGCCACTTGGGGGCGGCGGGCTCTGATCCGTCGCCGTCGCCGTCTCCCGATGCTGAGCAGAAGCCCGTCTCCGTCGAGATCAAATGCAAGGGCGGTGGGATCATCAAGTTCGACCCTGCAAAGCCCGAACCCTGGCGCACCTTGGCGCGGACATTTTTCGCCGTGCGACTGGTTGACTGACAGTGAACGACAGAGTGAGGAAGCAGAGTAGATGAGCATGCGGCACATGGTGAAGGTCCGTGGGGGATCGGCCGTAGTGGTGGCGGCGGCCTTGGCTCTCATGCTCGCCGGATGCAGCAGCGGCGACGACAAGAAGCCGCAGGAGTCTCAGAAGCCGTCTACCTCTCAGTCGGGGGGTGGCGCATCTGCACCAGCACCCAGCGCTAGTCAAGTAGCCGAGCCAACTGAGGTGCTGGCGACTGCAAATGGGGAGGAGGGAGTCGTCCTTGTGGTCAACTCGGCGACACGCGATGCGGGAGGATTCCTGACGATCAGCGGGCAGCTCAAAAACACAGGCGCTAAGGACTTCACACACACCACTGCTTGGCGCGGCAATGAATTGACCAGTAGCGGCGAGTCCGTCGCCGGGGCAACTCTCGTCGATAAGGCAGGAAAGAAGCGCTATTACGTGCTGCGTGATACCGATGGAAGGTGTCTCTGCACCACGGGAGTGAACGCCATCGGGGCCGGTAAATCGGTCCCCTTCTTCGCGCAGTTTCCCGTGCCGCCGGCTACGACTGCAGAGGTTGAGTTCAACCTGCCCACCTTCGCCACGGCCACCGTCAAGATCACCGGGTGACCCCATGACAAAAAGCCACCGCACCACCGCCGCCACGGCCGTCGTTGGTCTCGTCATCGCCGGGGTCCACTTCGTCGGCGTGAGCACCGCCCACGCCGACGAAGTCAAGCCCTCCGTACCCCCCGGCGCAGAGCCATCGGCCTCCGCTCCCGTGCCCATCGACTCCAGCTCGCCCGGCCTGAAGATCCCCCAGGGCGGCACCCTCGCCCCCGCCAAGGTGCTCGACATCGCCGAAGTCGTCGAAGACCTCGGCGGGGAGCAGCGCCGGCAGGAGACCAACCAGACGGTCATGATGGCGCTGCAGTCCGAGGTCCTGTTCCCCGAGGACAGTGCCGTCTTCAACGCCCAGGCCGCCGCCCGGATACAGGCCATCGCCGCCGAGATCAACAGCCAGAAGGCGACCCGCGTCCGCGTCTTCGGTTTCACCGACGACCAGGGCAGCTACGAGCACGGCAAGGAACTCTCCAAGCAGCGCGCGGACGCCGTGCAGGCCGAGCTGGCCAAGACCGTCACCAACCCGAGCGTCGTCTTCGACGTACGCGGGTACAGCGAGGACTACCCGATCGCCGACAACGGCACCGAAGAGGGCCGCAAGAAGAACCGCCGCGTCGAGATCACCTTCCCCCGCACCGCGGGCGGCTGACGCCAGGCGGTCGGAGCCATGGCCTCAGTCGGCCAGCAGGTGGTCGGCCTTGCCTGCCTTGATGTCCCGGATCAGTTGACGGAGGGCGTCCGCCGAGTCGGTGAGGTACGTGTCCTCCCGGCCGGCGATGGCGATGTAGCTGTTCCCGCCCCCGTCCACCCCTATTCGATAGCAGGAGTTTCCTTCGCCGCAGAACGGCTCCTCCCAGGTCACGTCAGGCATGGAGTCAGTCCCCTCTCACAGCTGGCTGGCGATGGTGTGGATAAAGTTCCGGGAGTCCTCTGGAGACAGCGCGAGTTTCTCCAGCACGTTGAAGTGTGCTCGGTACTTGCTGAGTTGTGCATCGGCGTAGAGGAAGTCGGGGCCGTGCGCGTTGTCGACCTGGACGGTGTCGAGCTGCATGGTGGGGCCTTCCGCGTAGAGCACGGTCTGGCCCGCGCCCGGGAATCCACCCGCTTCGAACGGGATGACGAGTAGGGTCACGTTCTCCTGCGCCGACCGATCGAGCAAGTGCTCCAGCTGAGTGCGGAGAACCCCACGCCCGCCGAACTGCATCCGCAAGGCGGCTTCGTGCACGATCGCGACGAACTCGCGCGCGCCGGCGCCGTCCAACAACTGCTGGCGTTCGGCGCGAAATGCCAGCCGCAGCGCTACCTCGTGTTCAGGCAAGCGGGGGATGACCATCCGGAATACGGCAAGCGCGTGGTCCGACGTCTGGAGGAGCCCCGGCATGTGCACCGAAAAGGCGCCCCGCATGCGGCTGCTGTGCGCCTCCAGCTCCGCGATGTCCAGGAACCCTTGCGGTAGTTGACCCCGGTAGCGGTCCCACCATCCGCGACTGGGCGCGGCCATCGCCGTCAGGCCTGCGATGTGCTCCTCATCGGTCACGGCGCAGCTGCAGGCCAGTGTCCGCAACCGCTCGGCGGAGATGGCGCGCGTACCGGACTCCATGGCGGAGATGGCTCCTCGGTCCACGCCCAGCAGTCCGGCCGCGTACTCGGCCGAGAGGTCAGCCGACGTGCGCATCCTGCGTAGCTCATACCCCAGCCTCTTCTGACGCTCTGTGGGTGCGGTCCTCGCGGTCATGGCGTGCAGTCTTGCGTGTCGGTGCCCGGCCTGGCCACGCACGGATGATTTCTCCCGTCGGACGGGCCAAATGTGGCCCGCTCGCGCTACGTTAGGTAGTGCACCGCTCGCGCAGGGGAGTTGAAGTGCATCGCCGCAGCATGCCTCGGGCCTCGGCGACGAGCCACGCTCCCCGCCTCCGCGTCGGCCATCCGTGCGCGTCGAACTCGCCGTAGTCACCTCCGACCTCAGGGAGTCCGCGATGTCCGCCCAGCCCAGCCACCCCAGCCACCCCAGCCATCCCAGCAACCCCTTCACCGCCTGCCCCGCATCCCCGCCCGAGCCAGCCGCAGGCGAACCGCCCGTGCTCGACACCCTCACGTGCAGCCTCACCGTCCCCGGAGCCCCGTACAGCGCCCAGATCGCGCGGGCCGCCGTACGGTCCGTCCTGCACGCGTACCGGCTCGATCCGCTCGCTCCCGCCGCCCTGCAAGTCACCGGGGAACTGGTCGCGGCGGCCTGGCGCCTGGACCCCGGCCGGAGCCTGTACCTGTCCGTCCGCTATCGCGACGACTCGCTCCGCCTGACCGTCTACGACGGCCACGCCCCCCACGCCCACCCCCCGGCTCGCCGCCCACTGCGAGGCGCGGCGGCGGATGGCCCTGCGGCTCATGGGCGCGGTGGTCCGGGAGTGCGGCGGGGTCTGGGGTTTTGGTGACTCCCGCGAACCCGGCGGCGGGACGCGGACCTGGGCGAGCCTGCCCCGGCTCGGCGCCGCCGGCTACCTGGGCTGAACGTTCGCCGCCCGACCTGGCGGTATGTCATGGGTACGTCACAACACGCTCGTTGCTCGTTGCACGAGCGATGTAAGTTGATAGAAGTGAACATACTTACGATCATTCTGGTGTGCGGGGGTGTGGGATGAAGTTCGACATGGGGACGCAGGTTCTGACGAACCTGATGTCGGGGTCGCGTAACTCGAATACGGATCTGGGTGCGCTGAT
>NZ_JBVJFA010000058.1:0-25156 GCF_055588085.1 Streptomyces sp. NPDC046303 | reverse complement strand
AGGACATCATCGTCAGCGTCTTCCAGGACCTGACGCGGCCCGTCGACGAGCTGATCGCATGGGCCAGGGAGCAGCCGCCCACCCTGGAGACCAAGAGGGAGGTGCTGCGCCGCTACAGCGAGTGCATGGGCGCGGGAGCCTCACTGTTCCGCTTCATGCAGGAGAACCAGGCCACCATGCGCGAGCTGACCATCGGCGAGACCATGAAGGACTGGATGTCCCGGCTGGTGGAACTGCTGCGCACGCAGGACGGCCCGCTGACCGACCAAGTGCGCTGCGTCAGCGCCCTGTTCGCCCTCCAGGCCGGGATGATGTACCTCCAGCACGTGGACGGGGACCCGGAGGAGACCCGGCTGGCCGCGCTGGAGAGCGCGACCGACCTCATCACGCAGGCCCACCGCTAGGCGGTGAAGCCGAGGTCCGCCCCGCCCCCGCCGGGCGGGCCGGACCGTCGTCACCACAAAGGGCGCAGCGGGGGCAGGTCGCCGTCGGCCATGGCCCTGATGAGGGCGGCGAGTTCGGCGCGCGGGACGCGGCGGTTCTGGGCGCCGAGGCGCGCGTCGAGTTCGCTCTCCATGTCGAACATGACGCGCCCGGCGACCGCGAGGTGCTCCAGCGCCCGGTCGGTCAGGACGACGAGTTTGCGCCGCCCGCCCGCCGGGTGGGGGCGCCGCTCCACGTAGCCGCGGGCGGAGAGGTCGTCGACGATCTGGCCGGCCGCCTGCTTGGTGACGCCGAGCTGCTCCGCGAGCTCGCTGCTGGTGGCGCCCTCGCCGTAGAGGGCCTGGAACACCAGTCCGTGGACCGGTCTCAGATCGTCGTACCCGGCCGCGTCGAGGCGGGATACGAATTCGGACAGGACGAGCTGGAAGGACATGCCGAGCAGATAGGTCAGCTCGGCCCTGGCCAGCGGGTCTCCCACCTGGCGTGCTTCCGCTCCGGTGCTTCCGGTCTCTGCTGTGGACTCCATCTGGACATGCTGCCACACCTTGGAAAGACGCTTTACTCCCACGACGCCACCCGCCTCCAGTGAGACTCGAGCGGTTCTCGGTTACCAGGGGGAACAGTCTCGGCGCGGCCCTCTTTGCCGTTTGACACCCACGACTAAAGCAGCTTTACTCGTGGAGGCAAGCGAAGTAAAGCTTCTTTACACAGGAGGTCGCAATGAACGTGGTCAGCGAGAGCGAGCAGCGGACTACCCGTACCCCGTCGGGTGCGATGTTCGGCCTCGCCGCCCCCAGCCAGGGCAGCACCGAGGTCAGCACCTGGCGCGTGGAGCTCGGCGCGGACTCCGCGACCCCGGTCCACATCATCGACCGCGAGCAGGTGTGGATGCCCCTGTCCGGCGCCTTCAAGGTGACCGTCGACGGCGAGGACGCGGAGGTCAAGGCCGGCCAGGCTCTGACGATCCCCGGCGGCGCCGTGCGTCAGCTCACCGCGGTCGGCGACACCCAGGCGCTCGTCGCCATGGTCGTCGGCGGCAAGGCCAGCATGCCGGGCAACGAGGACAAGAAGATTCCGCTCCCCTGGGCCGAGTAGCAGTTTCCGGCGGCCCGGCGAGCTGAACCGCACCGCGGTCCGCGCTGCCTTCCCGGCAGCGCGGACCGCGGCAGCGGCCATCAGAGGAAAAACTCAACGAAGGACGGGCAATTGAATCCCGAAGTCAGCAGCGGGCGCCGCCGGGCGATCCTGGCTCTGCTCGCATCGACGGTTCTGGTCGTGGTCATGGACCTCACGATCATCAACGTCGCGCTCAACCCCATCCAGCAGAGCCTTGACGCGACCAACGGCGAGCTCCAGTGGGCGCTCGACTCGTACCTGATCACCTTCGCGGCGTTCCTCTTCACCGGAGGCGTCTGCGCCGACCGGTTCGGCCGCAAGAAGACGCTGATCACCGGCCTCGTCCTGTTCGGTGTCAGCTCGGTGCTCGGCGCCTTCGCCACCGACATCGTCGAGCTCATCATCTGGCGCGCCGTCATGGGCGTGGGCGCGGCCGTGGTTCCCACGGTCACCCTCGCCATCCTCATGAACGTCTTCCCGCCGGCCGAGCGTCCCAAGGCCATCGCGGGCTGGGCCGCGGCCGCCGGTGTGGCCATGGCGGTCGGGCCGGTGCTCGGCGGCGTACTGCTCGAGGCGTTCTGGTGGGGCTCCATCTTCCTCATCAACGCCCCGCTCATCGCCATCGCGGTCGGCCTGATGATCGCGCTGGTCCCCGAGTCGAAGAACCCGGTCCGCACCGCGTTCGACCCGATCGGCGTCCTGCTGTCGATCGTCTCCGTCGGCCTGCTGGTCTACGGCATCGTCCTCGCGGGCGAGGACGGCTGGACGAGCACCGGCGCGCTCGGCGCCATCGCCGGCGGTCTGGTCCTGCTCGTCGCGCTGGTCCTCTTCGAGAAGAAGGTGGCCGCTCCCTCGCTCGACGTCAGCCTCCTGAAGAACGCGCGCTTCTCGGCCGGCACCGGCGCCATCGCCCTGTGCTTCTTCGCGCTGATCAGCTCGATCTTCATCTCGCAGTTCTACTTCCAGGCCGTCCTCGGCTTCTCGCCGCTGGAATCGGGCCTGCTGGTCCTGCCCATGGGCATCGCCTCCATGGTCGTCTCGGCCCGCTGCCCCAAGCTCGTCATGAAGTTCGGCCCCCGCACCGTGGTCGCCGCGGGTTCCGCGGCCATCGCCCTGTCCGCCGTGGGCGCCGCCTTCTTCGACGCCGGTACGCCGACCTGGCTGCTGATCGTCGCGCAGCTGGTCCTGGGCGTCGGCTGGGGCTCCATCATGGCTCCCGCCACCGCCTCGCTGATGTCCGTCGTGCCTCCGGTCAAGGCGGGCGCGGGCCAGGCGGTCTCGCAGACCGCCCGCCAGGTGGCCGGCGCCCTCGGCATCGCGATCATCGGAAGCCTGCTGAGCTCCGGCTACCGGTCCTCGATCGGTGACGCGGTGAACGTGCTGCCGGAGGCCCTGCGCGAGGAGGCCGCCGGATCCATCGGCGGCACCGTGCGCGCCGTCCAGGCCGCCAAGCTCGGCGACCAGGCCCCGGCGCTGCTGGCCAAGGCCTCCGACGCCTACGTCAGCGGCATGCAGTCCACCTTGTTCGTCGTCGCCGGTGTCGCCCTCGCCTCGGTCCTCGTGGCCCTGCGCTGGCTCCCCAAGACCCCGCCGGCCCCGCCCGGACCCCCGCCGGGCGCGGCCGCCCCGGGTGCCACGGCCCCCGGCGCCACGGCGCCGGGTGCCACGGCACCGGGTACCCCCGCGGCCCCGCCCGCCCCGGCGAAGGACGAGCCGAGCCTCCGTCCCTGACCCGGCGCGCGCCGCGCCGCCCTTCAGTGCCCGCCCGCCCCTTCGGGGTCGGCGGGCACTGTCGTCCCCCCACACACCGCGCCTTCCCCACCGAGCCGCGGCGGCTGCCCTTCCCCCCACTCCGGCCGCCGCCAAACGGAACACAACTTCCTTTATTGCAGGGCCTGTTGACGCATGCCGGACATGCCAGGACAAGCCGTCCCGCCCCGCGCGGGAGGTCGAAGACCGATCCATCAGCGCTCAAGTGTTTCCACGTTATGTACAAACGGAGGGGGTTCTCATGCAGATGGGCAAGGGTTCCGGGCACATCGACGCGTCCCGTATGGACACCGTCGAGGCCGTATCGCAGTGGTTGCGGAGCGAGATCGCCGTACGGTCGGGGCGCGCACCCGAAGAGATCCGCGACGACGACCTGTTCTCGACGATGGGCATCGACTCGATGCGCGCCGTCGCCCTCATGGGCGACCTGTCGGAGCGGACCGGCACCCGGCTCTCCCCGGCGCTCATGTGGTCCCACCCCAGCATCGCGGCGCTCGCCGCCCGCGTCGTCGCGGGCGAGCCCGACGCGCCCGCCGAGCTCCCGGACACCTTCCGGGCCGCGTCCCGCGACCGCGAGCCGATCGCCATCACCGGCATGGCCTGCCGCCTCCCGCAGGCCGAGAGCCTCGAGGAGTTCTGGGAGCTGCTGCGCTCGGGCACCGACGCGGTGGGCGAGGTTCCCGCCGACCGCTGGGACGCCGCCGCCTACCTGGACGCCAACCCCGCCGCCGCCGGCAAGATGGTGACCTCCCAGGCCGGTTTCCTGCGCGGCCCGGTGGACACCTTCGACCCGCTGTTCTTCGGCATATCCCCGCGCGAGGCGCAGGAGATGGACCCGCAGCAGCGGCTCTTCCTCGAGGTCGCCTGGGAGGCGCTGGAGGACGCGGGCCTCTCCGACGGCCGGCTGTCCGGCACCGCGACCGGCGTCTTCGCCGGAGCCATCTGGCACGACTACGCCGACCTCGGCGCGGCCGATCCGGCCGGCGCCTCCCTGCACTCGGCCACCGGCCGGGCGCTGAACATGGTCGCCAACCGGCTCAGCTACGTGCTCGGGCTCACCGGCCCCAGCGTCGTCCTGGACTCCGCGTGCTCCTCGTCCCTGCTCGCGGTCCACCTGGCCTGCCAGAGCATCTGGTCCGGCGAGTCCGAGACCGCCGTCGCGGGCGGGGTGAACCTGCTGCTGAGCCCGGAGACGATGGTCGCGCTCAGCAAGTTCGGCGGCCTCTCCCAGGACGGCCGCTGCAAGGCCTTCGACGCCCGCGGCGACGGCTTCGGCCGCGGCGAGGGCGCCGGGGCCGTCGTCCTCAAGCCGCTGTCCAAGGCGCTGGCCGACGGCGACGACATCTGGTGCACGATCCGCGGTACGGCCACCAACAACGACGGCCTGAGCAACGGACTCACCGCCCCCAACCCCCTGGCCCAAGAGGCCGTGCTGCGCGCCGCCTGCCGCCAGGCCGGCATCTCCCCCGCCGAGGTCCAGTACGTCGAGACCCACGGCACGGGCACCGCGCTCGGCGACCCGGTCGAGGCCACCGCGCTCGGCGCGGTCTACGGCCGCGGCCGCGACCGGGACGCACCGCTGCGCATCGGGTCGGTCAAGAGCAACATCGGTCACCTCGAGGCCGCCGCCGGCATCGCCGGAGTGGTCAAGACGGCCCTCGCGCTGCGCCACCGCCGCATCCCGCCGAGCATCCACTTCCAGACGCCCAACCCGCACATCCCCTTCGACGAGCTGCGCCTGCGCGTCGCCGCGGCCGAGGAGCCGTGGCCCGAAACGGGACAGGGACCGGCCCGCGCCGGGGTGAGCGCCTTCGGCTGGGGCGGCACCAACGTGCACGTCGTCCTCGAGGCCCACGCCGCGCCCGCGCCGCTGACCCTGCACGAGAGACCCGGCACCGGCGCCGAAGCCGTTCCCGCCGGCCGCCGCCCACAGGTGGCCTTCGTATGCTCCCCGTACGGTCAGCAGTGGATCGGGATGGCCCGCACCATGCTCCGTACCGAACCGGTCTTCCGCTCCGTACTCGAGGAGTGCGACCGCGAACTCGCCCGGTACACCGGGTGGTCGCTGCTCGACGAACTGCACGCCGACGAGGCCACGGCCCGCAGCGGCGACGTCGGTGTGATGCAGCCCGTGCTCTTCGCCATCCAGGTCGGCATCGCCGCCTGGCTCGAGGCCGCCGGAGTCCGCCCGGACGCCGTCGTCGGCCACAGCCTGGGAGAGGTCGCCGCCGCCGTCATCGCCGGCATCCTCGACCTGCCGGACGCGGTGCGCCTCATCCACCACTACAGCGACCAGCAGCGCCGCGTCGCCGGCTCCGGCAGCGGCATGGCCGTCGTCGAACTCTCCGCCACCGACATCCAGCAGCGCATCGACGACCGGATCGGCGGCCGGGAGATCTCCGTCGCCACCCAGAACGGCCCGCGCACCACCGGTCTCGCCGGGCCGCGCGCCGCGCTGGAGGCCCTGGTCGCCGACCTGAAGGCCGAGGGCGTGCTGTGCGGCATGATCCGCGTCGACCTGCCCGCCCACAGCGCCGGCATCGACCCCATCACCGCCGACCTCGAAGCGGCCATCGGCACGCTCACCCCGCGGCCCGGCCGCATCCCGATGATCTCCTCGGTGACGGGCGAACCGCTCGACTGGCGGGAGGCGGACGCCTCGTACTTCGTCCGCAACCTGCGCCGGCCCGTGCTGCTGGCCCCGGCCACCGCCCACCTGCTGACCCACGGCACCGGCGTCCTGGTCGAGATCAGCGCCAACCCGGTGCTCGCCCCCGCGCTGCGCCAGTCCGCCGAGGAGTACGGCGGGACCGCCGCCGTACTGGGCACCATGCGCCGCGAGGGCGCCGACGACCGCGCCGGGCTGGTGGAGACGCTCACCGCCCTCGCCGGACTCGGCTTCGACGTACGGCTCCCGGACGAGCGCCCGCCCACCGCCGAGCTGTTCACCCTCTCCGCCCGCACCCCGCAGGCGCTGCGGGACCTCTCCCGCTCCGTGGCCGCCGCCGTGGCGGACGGCACCTCGCAGCTGCCGGCCCTGGCCCGCGCCGGCCTGGAACGGGCCCACCACCCCTACCGCCTCTCCCTCGTCGCCCGGGACACCGCCGAGCTCGCCGAGGCGCTGGCCGCCCACGCCGACGGCGAGCGGCCGCCGCAGCTGTACGAGGGCGCGAAGCCGGCCGAGTCACGGCCCCGGATCGCGTTCGTCTTCCCCGGACAGGGCTCCCAGTGGATCGGCATGGGCCGCGAACTGCTGCGCACGCAGCCCGCGTTCGCCGCGTCCATCCGTACCACCGACGCCGCCGCCCGGGCCTGGATCGACTGGTCGATCGAGGCCGAGCTGTGCGCCGGCGAGGAGAGCTCGCAGCTGACCCGCATCGACGTCGTCCAGCCCGTGCTGTTCGCCGTCGAGGTCGCGCTCGCCGCGCTGTGGCGCTCCTGGGGCATCGAGCCCGACGCCGTCATCGGGCACAGCATGGGCGAGGTCGCCGCCGCCCACGTCAGCGACGCGCTGGGCATCGAGGACGCCACCCGGATCATCTGCCGCCGCAGCCTGCTGCTGCGCCGCGCGGCCGGCCAGGGCGCCATGCTCGCCAGCGAGCTGACGATGGCCCAGGCCCGCGAGCTCCTCGCCGGCCAGGAGCACCTGGTGTCGGTCGGCGTGAACAACAGCCCCCGCTCCACCGTGCTGTCCGGTGACCGCGACGCGCTCGCCGCGATCGCGGCCCGGCTGGAGGCCGACCAGGTCTTCTGCCGCTGGGTCAAGGTGGACGTGGCCTCCCACAGCCCGCAGATGGACCCGCTGCGCGAGGACCTGCTGTCCGCGCTGGACGGCATCGCCCCGCGGGCCGGAACCGTCCCCGTCTACTCGACGGTGACCGGCTCGGTGGCCTCCGGCACCGAGATGGACATCCGCTACTGGGCCGACAACCTGCGCGAGCCGGTGCTCTTCGCCGACCAGGTGGCCCGCCTCGTCGAGGACGACGTGAGCGTCTTCATCGAGATGAGCCCGCACCCGATCCTGCTGCCCGCCGTGGAACAGGTCGCAGCCGAGAGCGGTACGGCGGTGGCCGCGCTGCCCTCGCTGCGCCGCCGCGAGGAGGAACGCGACACGCTGCTCGGCTCGCTGGGCCGGCTGTACGTCCTGGGCGCACCGGCCCGCGTGGACCGCGCGCTGACCCCGGCGCCCGCCGGGGCGAAGCTGCCCCACTACCCGTGGCAGCGCGAGCGGTTCTGGATCGACGCCCCCGGCCCGGGCGCCGGCTCCGCGGGCGCTGCCGCGCGCGGCCGGGCACTGCGCGGCGGCCTGCTCGGCGAGCGGCTCGACTCCCCCGTCACTCCGGGAACCCACTACTGGCAGATGGACCTCGACGCGTCGGCCGCCGCCGCATCGGACCACCGCATCGGCGGGGCCGCGGTCCTGCCGGGCGCCGCGTTCGCCGAGATGGCCCTCGCGATGTGCGCGCAGGTCCGGCCCGGTGAACAGCCGGTACTGGAGGAGTTCGCCTTCCGGGAGCCGCTGATCCTGCCCGCGCAGGGCGTGCGCCGGGTGCAGGCCGTACTGGAGGGCTCGGACGACTCGCACGGCTCCGACGGCTCCGACCGCTCCGACCGCTCCGACCGCTCCGACGGCGCACGGGCGCACATCCGCTTCTTCGTCCGCGAGGAGGACGGCCCGCTGTGCGTGGCCGAGACCCGGGTGCTGTTCGGCGCCGCGCAGGATCCGGGCGAGCCCTGCGACCCCGCCGCGCTGGCCGGGCCGCTGACCGAGACCCTTGAGGGACCGGCCTACTACCGGGCGCTCGCCGCCTGCGGCCTGGGCTACGGGCCCGCGTTCCAGGGCATCACCGGCATCTCGCGCGGCGAAGGCGCCGCCCTGGCCCGGATCGCGCCCGACCCGGCCGCCCTGCCCGCCGACCCCGGCTACCGGGTGCACCCCTCGCTGCTCGACTCCGCCCTGCAGTCCGCCGTGGCCCCGCTGCTGGGCGCCGCGTGGGGCGAGGGCGTCACCCAGTGCTTCGTCAGCGAGTCCATCGGCCGGCTGCGGGTGTACGGAGCCCTCGTGGGCGAGCTGTGGGCGTACGCGCAGTGCGAGCAGGCCGGCGACGACCGGCACTGGCAGGCCCGCGTACGGATCCTGTCCGCCGACGGCGCCCTGCTGGCCGAGGCGGAGGGGCTGCGCGTGGTCCGGCTGGACTCCGTACCCGTCCTGGCCGCGGACCAAGGCGGCGACACCGAGAGCGGACCGGCGCAGGGGGCGGCCGCCGCCGGACTGGCCGAACTGCCCGTGGCGGAGCGGCGGGCCGCGTTCGAGACCGCCGTCCGGGAGATCACCGCGCAGGTGGTCAAGCTTCCCGCCCGCCGCATCGACCCCGACACCCCGCTGCGCTCGCTCGGCATCGACTCGCTGATGTCACTGGAGCTGCGCAACCGCCTGGAGGCGGCCTTCGGCGTGGAGCTGTCGGCCACGCTCATCTGGAACTACCCGACCGTACGGGACATCGCGCCGTTCCTGGCCGGCAAGGCGGGCATCGCGCTCGACGGCGACGAGGCCCTCGAGGAGAGCCCCGCGGCCGAAGCCCCCGTCGTGCCCGCGGCGGCGGACGGCGCAGCAGACCCGGAGAGCCTCGAGGCCCTCCTCGCACGTGAACTCGCGGAACTGAGCGAGCGGATGGAGACCTTCTAGCTCGGCTCGTCCCCCTCCCGGAAGGGAGGGGGACCCCACCCACGGGTGGGGGTTCCCTGCGTCAGCACGCCTTTCTCCCCCGCAGGCGGGAGGTACCGCCACCCCTGGCCGATGCCGAGGGTTTCCAAGTAAAGGGACTGAGATGAGCAGCACCGCCGCCGGGGCCGCCCCGGCCGAAGACCGCTCCGGGGACGCCCTCGTCAAGGCACTGTCCGCCGTCCGCATGCTGCGGGGCCGGCTGGACGCTCTGGAGCAGAAGCGCCACGAGCCCATCGCCATCGTCGGCATGGGCTGCCGGCTGCCGGGCGGGGTCGCCTCCCCCGACGACTTCTGGCAGTTGATCAGTTCCGGCACCGATGCGATCACCGGTGTGCCCGGCGACCGCTGGGACGCCGACGCCTACTACGACCCCGACCCCAATGCCCCGGGCCGCACGACCATGCGGTTCGGCGGGTTCATCGACGGGGTGGACCGCTTCGACCCGTACTTCTTCGGCATCTCGCCGCGCGAGGCCGCGCGCATGGACCCCCAGCAGCGGCACTTCCTGGAGGTGGCGTGGGAGGCCCTGGAGGACGCGGGCCTGCCGCGGGAGAAGCTCCAGGGCAGCGCGACGGGCGTGTTCGTCGGCGCGAACGCCACCGACTACCTGCAGATGCAGCTGGAGGACCCGGCCGGCCTCGACACGTACACCGTCGTCGGCGGCACCAACTGCATCATCTCCAACCGGCTCTCCTACCAGCTCGACCTGCGCGGCCCGAGCATGACCGTCGACACGGCCTGCTCGTCCTCGCTGGTGGCCGTGCACCTGGCCTGCCAGTCCCTGCGCACCCAGGAGTGCTCCACCGCGGTCGCCGCCGGGATGAACCTGATCCTGTCGCCGACGATGACGGTGGCCCACTCCAAGGGCCTGCCGCTCGCCCCCGACGGCCGCTGCAAGACCTTCGACGCCAGGGCGGACGGCTACACCCGCGGCGAGGGCGTGGGCGTGCTCGTCCTGAAGCGGCTGTCCGACGCGGTCGCGGACGGCGACCGGATCTGGGCCGTCATCCGCGGCTCCGCCGTCAACCAGGACGGCCTGACCAACGGCCTGACCGCGCCCAGCGGCCTGTCCCAGCGCGACGTCATCAAGGCGGCGCTGCGCTCCGCCCGCCTCGAACCCCACCAGGTCACCCTGCTGGAGGCGCACGGCACGGGCACCAGCCTCGGCGACCCGATCGAGGTCGAGGCGCTGCAGGAGGTGTACGGGACCGCGGACGCGGGCGGCGGGAGCTGCGCGCTCGGGTCGGTGAAGACCAACATCGGACACCTGGAGGCGGGCGCCGGCCTGGCCGGCCTGATCAAGGTGGCGCTGAGCATCCACCACCGGGCCATCGCACCCCACCTCCACCTGGAGGAGGTCAACCCGCACATCTCGCTCGGCGGCGGACGGCTGCGCATCCCGACGGAGGCGGCGAGCTGGGACGAGCCCGCCGAACGGCGGCACGGCGCCGTCAGTTCCTTCGGCGCGGGCGGCACCAACGCCCACGTCGTGCTGGGCCCGGCCCCGCAGGACGAGGACGCGGAACCGCACGACGCCCCGGCGCCGGCCCCGCGGGCGGCGCAGGACGAGGCGGCCCCGCGGGCGGCGCAGGCCGCGGACGGCCCCTGGCTGCTGCCGGTCTACGCGGGCACCGCCGAGGCGCTGGTCCCGATGGCCCGTGCCTGGCGCGACCACCTGCAGGCCAAGGAGACGCGCCAGGAGCCGTTCTCCGCGCTGGTGCACGGAGCCACCACCCGGCGCACCCGCCACCCGCACCGGCTCGCGGTCGTCGCGAGCACGCACGCCGAGGCCGCCGAGCGGCTGGACATGTGGCTGGCCGACAGGTCCCCGGCCTCCGTGGTCACCGGCCGCACCGGCGGCGACATCAGCGACAAGGTCGTCTTCGTCTTTCCCGGCCAGGGCGCCCAGCGGGCCGGGATGGGCCGCGAACTGATGCGCCTGTGCCCGGTGTTCAGGGCCGCGGTGACCGAGTGCGACGAGGCCTTCAAGCGCTGGACCGACGGCGGGTTCTCCGTCATCGACACGATCATGGGTCTGGAGGACGGGGCTCCGCTGGAGCGGATCGACGTCATCCAGCCGGCCCTGTTCGCCGTCGCCGTCGGACTCGCCGCCCGCGCCCGGGCCTTCGGCATCGAGCCCGACGCGGTGGTCGGCCACAGCATGGGCGAGGTCGCCGCCGCGTACGTGGCCGGCGTACTGAGCCTGGACGACGCGGCCCGGATCATCTGCCGCCGCAGCTTCCTGCTGCGCCGCATCAGCGGGCAGGGCGCGATGCTGGTGGTGGGCCTGCCCTTCGACCAGGCCACCGAGTTCGTCGCGGACCACAGCGACCGGGTCTCGGTCGCGGTCAGCAACAGCCCCACCTCCACGGTGCTCTCCGGCGACCCGGAGGTGCTGGCGGAGCTCGCCGCCACCCTCGGGGCGCGCAACGTCTTCTGCCGCCACGTCAAGGTGGACGTGGCCTCGCACAGCCCGCAGGTCGACGCGCTGCGCGAGGACCTGCTGGCCGAGCTGGAGGGCATCGCGCCCCGCGCGGGCACGGTGCCGGTCCTGTCGACCGTCACCGGCGAACTGTGCGACGGCTCCGGCTTCGACGCCGAGTACTGGGCCGGGAACCTGCGCGAGCCGGTGCTGTTCTGGGACGCCGTGGGGCAGCTGATCGACGGCGACCACGGGGTGTTCGTCGAGATGAGCCCGCACCCGACGCTGCTGTCCGCCGTCGAGCAGGCCTTCGAGCACTCCGGCCGCGAGGGGCTGGCCCTGCCGTCCATGCGGCGCGACGAGCCGGAGTCCCACGGCCTGCTGGAGATCCTGGCCGCCCTGCACACGCACGGTCTGCCCGCCCGGCTGACCGAGCTGCTCCCGCCGGCGCCCGCGCGTCCCGTCCCGCTGCCCGCGTACGCGTGGCAGCACGAGAGCTTCTGGTTCCGCTCCTCGGGTGCGGCCGGGCCGGTGCCGGCCGACGCCCGCGCCGCCGGTGCGGTGCTGCCCGAGCCGCCGGACGCCGGGGAAGGACGCGGGCAGCTCGCCGCCCTGGTGGCGGCCGTGGCCGCGGCCGAGCCCGGCGAGGCCCGCGCCGAGCTGGTCCGCGCCCAGGTCGCCGCGGCGGTGGCCGGGACCCTGGAACTGAGCCCCGACCGGGTCGACCGGACGGCCGGCTTCTTCCAGATGGGCATGGACTCCACGCTCGCCCGCGATGCCCGCATCCGGCTGGAGACCCTGCTCGGCCGCCGCCTCCCGGCGACCGTGATGTTCGAGCACCCGTCGGTGGAGGCGCTGTCCGCGCATCTGCTGACGCTGGCGGAGCGGGCGGCGGCCGAGGCCGGCCCGCAGGCCTCCGCGGCCCCGTCATCGGGCGCACCCGCCGCCGCCCCCACCCCCACGTCCACGCCCCCCGCCCCACCCGCCGTGATCCCCCCACCGCAGGCGCCTTCGGACCTTTCCGGGTCCGAGGACGACACATCCCTCGATGACCTTTCCGAAGCCGAACTCCTCGCCGTGCTGGCCGCGGAGTCCGGTTCCCCGACGCCCGCAGCCGGAGGAGCCCGATGACCGACAGAGACCACGAGCGGCAGAACGTACTCGCCCAGAGCGTGCGGGAGATCCGCCGCCTGCGCACCGAGCTCGACGCCGCCGAACGCGCCCGCACCGAGCCGATCGCCATCGTCGGCCTCGCCTGCCGCATGCCCGGCGGCGCCGAGACCCCCGAGGAGTTCTGGGAGTTCCTGAGCTCGGGCCGCGACGGCATCCGCGAAGTGCCCGAGGACCGCTGGGACACCGCCCGGCACGGCAGCCGCCTCGGCGGCTTCCTCGACCGGGTCGACGGGTTCGACGCCCCGTTCTTCGGGATCTCGCCGCGCGAGGCCGCCACCCTCGACCCGCAGCAGCGCCTGCTGCTGGAGGTGGGCTGGGAGGCGCTGGAGCACGCGGGCATCTCCCCGGCCGGCCTGACCGGCACGGACACCGGGGTGTACTTCGGCGTCACCACGTACGACTACGTGCAGCGCCAGATGCAGCAGATCGACCCGGCCGAGCTGGAGGCGTACAGCCTCACCAGCAACGCCTCCACCTTCGCCGCCGGCCGGTTCTCGTACTGGCTGGGCCTGCAGGGCCCGAGCCTCTCCGTCGACACCGCGTGCTCGTCCTCGCTGGTCGGCGTGCACCTGGCGTGTCAGAGCCTGCGCGCCGGGGAGACCGGCATGGCGCTGGCGGGCGGGGTCAACGTCCTGCTGTCGCCGGAGTGGTTCACCATCGCCGACAAGGCGAACATGCTGGCGCCGGACGGCCACTGCAAGACCTTCGACGCGCGGGCCGACGGGTACGTGCGCAGCGAGGGCTGCGGGGTCGTCGTCCTCAAGCGGCTCTCCGACGCGCAGGCCGCCGGCGACCGCGTCCTCGGCGTCATCCGCGGCTCCGCCGTCAACCAGGACGGCCGCAGCGCCGGGATCACCGTCCCGAACGCCGCCGCGCAGCAGGACGTCATCCGCGCCGCACTGGCCTCGGCCCGCGTCGAACCGTCGGAGATCGGCTACGTGGAGGCACACGGCACCGGCACTCCGCTGGGCGACCCGCTGGAACTGCGCGCCCTGGACGCCGTACTGGGCGGCCGGGCGCCGGGCGAGGAGCTGGTCGTCGGCTCGGTCAAGAGCACCATCGGGCACCTGGAGCCCGCCGCCGGCATCGCCGGTCTGATCAAGGTCGTGCTGTCGCTGCAGCACGAGGAGATCCCGGCGCAGCTGAACCTCTCGGAGGTGAACCCGGAGATCGGCATCGAGGACCTCTCGGTCACCTTCCCGCGGACCGCCGTGGCCTGGCCGCGCGGCGACAAGCCCCGCCTGGCGGGCGTCAGTTCCTTCGGCGCGAGCGGTACCAACGCCCACGTCGTCGTCGAGGAGGCGCCGGCCGTCCCGGCCGCCGCCGAGGAGGCCGCGGGCGAGCGCACCGCGCAGCTGCTGGCGCTGTCCGCCAAGTCCCCGGCCGCCCTCGCCGACCTGGCCGCACGCCACGCCGCGTACCTGGACGGCCCGGACGCCGCCCCGCTCGCCGACGTCTGCCACACCGCCGCCACCGGCCGCGCCCCCCTGTCCCACCGGCTGACCGCGGTCGCCGGCTCCGCCGGGGAGATGCGGGAGAAGCTGGCCGCGTACGCGCCCGGCGCGATCCTGCCGGCGGGCGTCCGCACGGGCCACGTGCCCGGCGGCGCGCAGCCGAAGGTGGCCTTCCTCTTCACCGGCCAGGGCGCGCAGTACCCGGACATGGGCGCGGGCCTCTACGCGAGCGAGCCGGTCTTCCGGGCCGCGATCGACCGCTGCGACGCCATCGTCTCGGAACTGACGGACCGCTCGCTGCTGTCCGTACTGCACCCGGCGCCCGCCGACGCCGCGCTGGTGGACGAGACCCGCTGGACGCAGCCGGCCCTGTTCGCCGTCGAGTACGCGCTCGCGGAGCTGTGGCGCTCCTGGGGCATCACGCCGGGCGCCGTGCTCGGCCACAGCATCGGCGAGATCGTCGCGGCCTGCGTGGCGGGGGTGCTGTCCCTGGAGGACGCGCTGACCCTCGCGGTGCGCCGCGGCAGCATGATGCAGGAGCTGTCGGTGGAGGGCGCCATGGCGGCGGTCTTCACCACCGAGGAGCAGCTCGCCGGGGCGCTGGCGCCGTACGAGGGCGAGCTGTCGGTGGCCGCGGTCAACGGCCCCGAGTCGCTGGTCGTCTCCGGCGGCGCGAAGGCGCTGGACCTGCTGCTGGCCGAGCTGGCCGGGGCGGGCGTCAAGTCCAAGCGGCTCACGGTCACCCGCGGCTTCCACTCGCCGCTGATGGACCCGGTGCTGGACGAGTTCGAGACCGCGGCGGCCGCCCTGACGTACGCGGCGCCCCGCATCCCGGTCGTCTCCAACGTCACCGGTGAGCCGCTGACCGGCCCGCAGGCCTTCACGGCGGGCTACCTGCGCGAGCACATCCGCCGCCCCGTGGACTTCCTGCGCGGCATGACCGCCCTGCACGGGCTGGGCTTCCGCGTGTTCGTGGAGACCGGCCCGCAGCCGGCGCTGTCCGGCATGGCCAAGCGGTTCCTGCCCGGCGGGGGCGACGGCGACCAGGCTCCGGTCTTCCTGCCGTCGCTGCGCAAGGGCCACGACGACGGCCGGGTGGTGCTGGACAGCCTGGGCGCGCTGTACGCGCTGGGGGCGCCGGTGGACTGGGCCGCGTACGACGCGGGCCGGGACCGGCGGCGCGCCGCGCTGCCGACGTACCCTTTCCAGCGCACCCGTCACTGGTTCACGCCGAGCGACCGCCCGGCGCCGGCCGCACCCGCCGCGGGCGAGGCCGCCTCGCCGCGTCTGCTGGGCGAGCGGGTGCCCTCGCCGCTGGACTCGACCCAGTACGCGGCGGTGCTCGACACCACCGGCCACCCCTGTCTGGGCGACTGCGTGATGGACGGGCTGCCCGTCGTCAACATCGGCGTCTACCTGGAGTCGGCCCTTCAGGCCGCCCGGGCCGACGGCGGCGGCGCGGGCGCGCTGATCGAGGAGTGCCTGGTCCTGCAGAGCATGATCCTCGACGAGGACCAGCGGGCCCGGGTGCAGCTCGTCCTGGACCCGGCGCCCGGCGGCCGCACCGCATACCGCTACTACTCCGCCCGGCGGGACGGCTCCGGCTGGCTGCTGCACTCGCAGGGCAAGCTGGCCGAACTCCCCGCGGGCGCACCGGCCGCGGCCGACCTGGACGCCCTGCGCGCCCCGCTCGCCGAGGAGACCACCGGCGAGGAGTTCTACCGCCGGATGTGGCGCCGCAAGCTGTACCTCGGCCCCACCGCCCAGTGGATCGAGCACGTGTGGGCCGGCGAGGGCGAGGCCGTCGCGAAGATGCGCGCGCCGCGCCCGGGCGAGGCCGACGGCTACCGGCTGCACCCCGGCCAGACCGACGCGCTGTTCCAGTCCCTGTTCGCCTGCCTGCCCGAGGGCACCCCGGCGGACGCCACGTTCATGCTGGTGGGCATCGACCGGTTCGCCTTCCACGGGTTCTCCGGGGCGCAGGGCGAGACGTACTGCCGGGTGCGGCTGCTGCCGTCGCCCGACCCGCAGGGGATGCTGCTCGCCGAGGCCGCGCTGTACGACGACCGGGGCCGCACGGTGGTCGAGGCCACCGGGGTGTGCCTGCGCCGTGCCGAGAAGGACCAGCTGCTGCGCACCGGGGACGCCGCCCCGGCGGCCCGGGCACTGCCGGCCGCGGCCCCGCTCGCCGCGGCCGCCGCCCCGCAGTCGCTGGACGCCGCGGGCGTACGGGAGCTGCTGGCCGCGACGGTCGCCCGCGCGCTGGGCACCTCCCCGGACGCGGTGGACCGCGACGAGCCGCTGCAGAACCTCGGCCTGGACTCGCTGATGGCCCTGGAGGTCAAGGAGGCGCTGTCCGCCGCGCTCGGGGTCTCGCTGCCGCTGGTGGCCTTCCTGGAGGGCCGCAGCGTCAGCACGCTCGGCGACCAGGTCCTGGAAACCCTCGGCACGCCCGAGGAGTCCCCGGCCGGTGCGGGCGCCCAGGACGCCGCGGCGCAGCCCGCCACGGGCGGCGGGCGGCTGCCGGAGCTGGTCCGCGACGAGGCGGCCCGCTACGAGCCGTTCCCGCTGACCGACCTCCAGCAGGCCTACCTGGTGGGCCGCTCCAGCGCCTTCGAACTCGGCAACGTCTCCACGTACTTCTTCATCGAGGTCGACCTCGACGGGGTGGACGTGGAGCGGCTGCAGGACGCGCTGCGCCTGATGATCGACCGGCACGACATGCTGCGCGCGGTGATGACCGAGGACGGCTACCAGAAGGTGCTGCCCGAGGTCGCCCCGTACGAGATCCGTACGACGGACCTGCGCGGCTGCCCGGAGGAGGAGCGCGGGGCGCGCCTGGCCGAACTCCACGACGAGGTCGCCGGACAGGTCTTCGACACGGCGGTGTGGCCGCTGTTCGACATCCGCGCCACCCGGGTCACCGAGGGGCGCACCCGCCTGCACATCGGACTCGACGCGCTGATCATCGACGCGTGGAGCACCTCGATGCTGTTCCGCGAGTGGGCCGCCGCCTACCGCGGCGAGGCCGGCGCGCTGCCCGAGGTGCCGCTCACCTACCGGGACTACGTGGTGACGGCCAAGGCGGTCGAGGAGACCGACCTGCACGCCGCCTCGCTCGCCTACTGGCGCGAGCGGCTCGACACCCTGCCGCCGGCCCCCGAACTGCCGCTGGCCGCGGATCCGGGCTCGCTGGAGGCGCCGGCGTTCACCCACCGCTCCAGCCGCATCGAGGCCGAGGACTGGTCCCGGTTCAAGGCGTACGCCTCGGCGGCCGGGGTCACCCCGTCGGCCGCGCTGTGCACGGCGTACTCCCAGGTGCTGGCCTCCTGGAGCAAGTCCAGCCGCTTCACGCTGAACGTGCTCTTCTTCAACCGGCTGCCGCTGCACGAGCAGGTCGGCAGCGTGCTCGGCAACTTCAGCGCCACCACCCTCCTGGAGATCGACTCCACCGCCTCGGTCGCCTTCGGCGAGCGGGCCGGGCGCATCCAGCGGCAGCTGTGGAACGACCTCGAGCACAGCCACGTCAGCGGTGTCGCGGTGCTGCGCGAGCTCAACCGGGCCCGCGGGGGCAACGCCCGCGCCAACATGCCGGTCGTCTTCGCCAGCACCGTCAACTTCGCGGCCAAGGAGGACTCCGCGGCCTCGATGGGCCTGGCCCAGCACCTCACCGCCATCGGCGAGGGCGGCGAGGAGGTCTCCAGCTCGATCCGCACCCCGCAGGTGTGGCTCGACCACCAGGTGGTCGAGGACGCCGGGGCGCTGATCGTGAACTGGGACGTCATCGAGGAGCTCTTCCCCGCCGGGATGATCGACGCGATGTTCGAGGCGTACCTCGACGTGCTGCGCGGCCTGTGCGTCGAGGAGGACGCCTGGCGCCGCCCGGCGCCCGCCCTGGCCCCGGCCGCCGAGCTCGCCGTGCGCCGCTCGGCCAACGCGACGGCCGGGCCGCTGCCCGCGGGGCTGCTGCACGAGCCGTTCGCCGCGCAGGCCGCCGCGCACCCCGAGCGGGTCGCGGTGATCGCCCCCGGCCGCGAGCTGACGTACGGGGAACTGGACGAGCACACCGACCGGCTGGGCCGCTGGCTCCTGGAGCAGGGCGCCGGCCGCGGCAGCTTCGTCGGCATCGTGATGGAGAAGGGCTGGGAGCAGGTCGCCGCCACCCTCGGCGTGCTGAAGGCGGGCGCCGCCTACGTGCCCATCGACGCCGGGGTGCCCGCCGAGCGGCTGCGGCTGCTGTGCGAGAAGTCCGGCATCCGGCTGGTCCTGACGCAGAGCCGCGTCGAGGCCGACGTCCGGTGGCCGGAGGGGACCGTACGGCTGTGCGTGGACGGCCCCGAGGCGCTGGCCGTGCCCGCCGGCGCCCTGCCCGCCTCGCCCGCCCGCCCGGACGACCTCGCGTACGTCATCTTCACCTCCGGCTCCACGGGTACCCCCAAGGGCGTGATGATCGAGCACACGGGCGCCCTGAACACGTGCCTCGACATCAACGAGCGGTTCGGCATCACCGCCGAGGACCGGGTCCTGGCCCTGTCCGCGCTCAACTTCGACCTGTCGGTGTACGACGTGTTCGGCATCCTCGGCGCCGGCGGCGCGATCGTGCTGCCGGCTCCGGACGCCCACCGCGAGCCCGGCCGCTGGGCCGAGCTGGTCACCGAGCACGGGGTCACCGTGTGGAACAGCGTGCCGACGCTGATGGAGATGTTCACCGAGCACGCGCTGGCCGCCGGGATGACCGGGAGCCTGCCGCTGCGCACGGTGATGATGAGCGGCGACTGGATCCCGCTGACGCTTCCGGAGCGCATCGCCGCGCTGGTGCCCGAGGCGGCCGTGTGGAGCCTGGGCGGGGCGACCGAGGCGTCGATCTGGTCGATCGCGCACCGGGTGACGGGCGAGGCCGACCCGTCGCTGACCTCGGTCCCGTACGGCAAGCCGCTGCTGAACCAGCAGTTCCACGTGCTGAACGAGGCCATGCAGCCCAGCCCGGTGTGGGTGCCCGGCCAGCTGTACATCTCCGGCGCGGGCCTGGCCCGCGGCTACCTCGGCGACGAGGCCAAGACGCGGGCGGCGTTCCTGCGCCACCCGGCCACCGGAGAGCGGCTGTACCGCACCGGCGACCTGGGCCGGTACCTGCCGGACGGGAACATCGAGTTCCTGGGCCGGGAGGACTTCCAGGTCAAGATCCAGGGCTACCGGATCGAGCTCGGCGAGATCGAGGCCGCGCTGCTGGCCTGCGACGGGGTGCGGGCCGCGGTCGCCTCGGCGGTCGGCGAACGGCAGGGCGCCAAGCGGCTGGTGGCGTACGTCGTCCTCGACGAGGACCGCACCTGCGAGGTGACGCCCGAGCTGCTCGCGAAGACGATCGGCGCGGCCCTGCCCTCGTACATGGTCCCGCAGTACATCCTGATCCTCGACGAGCTGCCGCTGACCGCCAACGGCAAGGTCGACCGCTCCTCGCTGCCGGTGCCCGGCGCCGAGGCCGCCGACGGTGACGCGGCGCAGGCCCCCCGGGACCTGACGGAAAGCGAACTGGCCGCGGTCTGGGCGGAGTTCTTCCCCGAGACCGGCTTCGGCGTGCACACCGACTTCTTCGCCCTGGGCGGGAACTCGCTGCTCGCCGTCCGGCTGATGGCCGAGATCCGGGCCCGGCTCGGCTGTTCGCTGCCGCTGTCCACGCTGTTCGCCCGGCCGACGATCGCCCTGCTCGCCGCGGCGATCCGGGAGGCCGGCGGGTCGGTGCGGCGCACGGCGCTGGTGCCCGTCCGCACCGGCGGCACGCAGACCCCGCTGTTCTTCGTCCACCCGGTCGGCGGAGACGTGCTCTGCTACGGCGAACTGGCCGGCCTGCTCGGTGAGGACCAGCCGTTCTACGCGCTGCAGGTGCCGGACGACGAGGTCCTTCAAACCGTGCCCGAGCTCGCGGCGCACTACGCCGCCGCCGTCACCGCCGCGGTGCCCGAGGGCCCGTACCGGCTCGGCGGCTGGTCCATGGGCGGGGTCATCGCCCTGGAGATGGCCCAGCAGCTGACCGCGGCGGGGCACGAGGTCGAGCACCTCGCGGTGATCGACCTGCTCGAGCCCCCGGGCCCGGCCCCGGAGCGCGCGGAGATCGACGACGCCGTGCTGCTGTCGTGGTTCGGCCGGGACCTGGCCGGCCTGGCCGGGACCTCGTGGGAGCCGGACCCGGAGCTGTTCCGTGCGGCGGACTGCCCCGAGACGGCCTTCGAGATCCTGTACACCGCGGCGGCCGAACGGGGCGTGCTCCCCGCGGGCGTCGGCCTCGAGGTGTTCAGCGAGATCCACACCCGCTTCGCCCGCAACTTCCGGGCCCTCCTGTCCTACGCGCCGCAGCCGTACGCGGGTCCGACCGCGTTCCTGCGCGCCGAGGACGGCTCCACGGACGAGGCGGTCGCCGCCTGGTCCGAGCTGTTCCCCTCCGGTTTCCACTACGTCGCGCTGCCGGGCGACCACTACACGGTCATGCAGTCGCCGCGCCTGCGGCAGCTGGCCGACCAGCTCTCCCTCTGGCTCGCCGGCACGGCGGCCCGACCCCTCGAAGGAATACAGTCATGACGCTGAAGTTCGGTGCTTTCATCCCTCCCTTCCACTCCCTGGGCGAGGACCCCACCACCGCCTTCTGGCGGGACCTGGACCTCATCCACTGGCTCGACGAACTCGGCCTGGACGAGGCCTGGGTCGGCGAGCACCACTCGGGCGGCTGGTCCACGGTCAGCTCCCCCGAGGTCTTCCTCGCCGCCGCGGCCGAGCGCACCCGCCGCATCAAGCTCGGCACCGGCGTGGTGAGCCTGCCGTACCACCACCCGCTGACCGCCGCCAACCGCATCGTGCAGCTCGACCACCAGAGCGGCGGGCGCGCCATGTTCGGCATGGGCGCCGGGGTCTCGCCCGCCGACGCCCACATGATGGGCATCTCCGCCGGCGACCAGCGCCGCATGATGGCCGAGTCGCTGGAGGCGCTGGTGCGCCTGTTCAAGGGCGACGAACCGGTCACCATGAAGACCGACTGGTTCGAGCTGCGCGACGCGATGCTGCACCTGCGCCCGTACACCAAGCCGCGCTTCGACATGGCCGTCGCCAGCGCCGGCACCGAGCGCGGCATGCGCCTGGCGGGCCAGTACGGCCTGGAGGCGCTGACCTTCGCGGGCCGCCCGGGCATGTCCGAGCCGCCGCTGGCCCAGCTGTGGGCCGCCGGCGAGGAGGAGGCCGCCAAGTACGGCCAGACCGTGGACCGCTCCAAGTGGCGGGTGGCGATCTGCGTGCACATCGCGGAGACCCGCGAGGAGGCCCTCGACCAGGTCCGCGCCGGGATGAGCCACTGGTTCCGCGAGTACGTGCGCGACACCGTCGGCGCCTCCGCGAAGCTGCCCGAGGGCCGCGAGGCCGAGGTGGCCGTCGAAACCCACACGGCGATCATCGGCTCCGTCGAGGACGCCATCGAGGGCATCGAGCGCATGCAGCGCGAGAGCGGCGGCTTCGGCACCCTGCTGGTCAACACCCAGGACTGGGCCACCCGCGAGCAGACCAAGCGCAGCTACGAGCTGCTCGCCCGCTACGTGGCCCCGCACTTCACCGGCGCCCTCGACAGCCGCCGCGCGTCCCAGAAGTGGGTCTCGGAGAACAAGAGCGGCTTCGCCGCACAGGCCCGGGAGGCCGCGGCCCAGGCCTCGGCCCCCCGCTGAACCCCACCACGGACGGAGTGCTCATGCCGACGCAACTGCAAGAGAAGTGGCCCGCGGTGGACGGGGCGACTTTCAAGGAAGCCATGTCCCTGCTGGCGGCGCCGCTGACCGTGGTCACCACGCGTGACGCCCAGGGCCGGCCCTGGGGGTTCACCGCCAGCGCGGTGACCTCGGTGTCGCTGGAGCCGCCCCTCGTGCTGGTCGGTATCGCGCACACCTCCAGCTGCCACGCGGCGCTGACGCAGGTCCCCGAGTTCGTGATCAACGTGCTCGGGGACGAGCACCGCGAGCTCGCGGGCCGCTTCGCGACCAGCGGCGTCGACCGGTTCGCCGGTGCGCCGCTGGAGGAGTGGCCGGACAGCCCCGGCCTCCCGCACGTCCCCGACGCGCTGGCCCTGCGCTGCGCACTCGCGGACCGCATCACCCTGGGCGACCACGACCTGCTGGTCGGCCGGGTCCTGGAGGTGCGCCTGGCGGGCTCGGACCGCCCGCTGCTCTGGTACCAGCGGGCCTTCAGGACCGCCACCTGACCCCGTGCCCGCCCGGCGTGATCCGCCGGCCGGGCACGGACAAACGTGGAGCCGGGCCGGGCGACCCCCGACCCGGCTCCACTGCGTTGCGGTCTTGCTCCGGCTGCGATCCGGCGCCTATCCGATACCGAGGAAGGCACTCCAGCCACGCCCCCGCCGCCGCGGCTCAGTCCGTGGCCTTCGGGTGGCCGGTGCCGGCGTAGGTGATCCAGGCGGTTCGGTTGGCATCGTCGAGCAGGTACCAGACGCGTCCGCCGTCGGCGGCCTCGGTGTGGGCGAAACGCAGGTCGTACTCGTCGCCGGTCGGGGGCGGCGCCGCCCGGTCGCCGCGCTTCGGGCTCACTCCGCCGGCTCCGGCATGGGGACCGGCCCGTGGTCGCCGTCGGGCTCGCGGGTGAGGATGGCGTACAGGGCCGGGTCCGCGTAGACCTCGGCGCTGTGACGCCACTGGGTGAGCAGGAGGGCGATCGGCGCGAGGTTGTCCAGGGCCACCGCGCCGAGCGCCGCGTCCACCAGCTCGGAGAGCAGGGTGTCGACGTCCTCGGCGGGCAGGAACGTGCTCCAGGGCAGGGCCTCGGGCAGGGCCTGGCGCAGGGCGGCGATGTTCTCGGTCCGCACCAGCCCGGCCAGCAGGCGTGACGTGAAGTCGACGACGGAGGCGTCCCGCTCCATCTGGTCGATGCGCATCAGGGCGAGATCCCCCGCACGCCCGGGCCGGACAGACACCCCTCCGGGCTCAGAGCGGCAGGTTGCCGTGTTTGCGGCTTGGCTGCGTCGCGTTCTTGGTGGCCAGCATGGTGAGGGTGGCGATCAGGCGGGAGCGGGTTTCGGCCGGGTCGATGACGTCGTCCACCAGGCCGCGTTCGGCCGCGTAGTACGGGTGCATCAGCTCCGACTGGTACTCCTTGATCCGCTGGGCCCGGGTCGCCTCGGGGTCCTCGGAGGCGGCGATCTCCCGGCGGAAGATCACGTTCGCCGCGCCCTCCGCGCCCATGACCGCGATCTCGTTCGACGGCCAGGCCAGGGCCACGTCCGCGCCGATCGAGCTGGAGTCCATCACGATGTACGCGCCGCCGTACGCCTTGCGCAGGACCAGGCTGATCCGCGGCACCGTGGCGTTGCAGTACGCGTACAGGAGCTTCGCGCCGTGCCGGATGATGCCCTGGTGCTCCTGGTCCACGCCCGGCAGGAAGCCCGGCACGTCGATCAGGGTGACCAGCGGGATGGAGAACGCGTCGCAGAACTGCACGAACCGCGCCGCCTTCTCCGAGGCCCCGATGTCCAGCACACCGGCCAGGTACGACGGCTGGTTCGCCACCACGCCCACCAGCCGGCCGCCGAGGCGGGCCAGCGCGCAGACCATGTTCCGGGCCCACTGGCCGTGGACCTCGAAGTAGTCGCCGTGGTCGACGATCTCCTCGATGACCTCGCGGATGTCGTAGCCCTGGGTCGGGCGGGCCGGGACGAGGTCCAGCAGCTTGTCGTTGCGGCGGTCCGCCGGATCCTCCAGGTCGCCGGCGGGGGCCAGTTCACGGTTGTTGGACGGCAGCAGGGACAGCAGGTGCCGGACGTCCTCCAGGCATTCGCGCTCGTCGTCGTAGACGAACGAGGCGACGCCGGACACCGCCGCGTGGCTGTCCGCGCCGCCCAGGTGCTCCATGGTCACGGCCTCACCGGTGACGGCCTGGACCACGTCCGGCCCGGTGATGAACATCTGCGAGGTGCCGCGCACCATGAACACGAAGTCCGTGAGCGCCGGGGAGTACGCGGCGCCGCCGGCGCACGGGCCCAGGATCACCGAGATCTGCGGGATCACCCCGGAGTTGCGGACGTTGCGCTTGAAGATGCCGCCGTACCCGGCGAGGGCCGTCACGCCTTCCTGGATGCGGGCGCCGGCGCCGTCGCACAGGCCCACGATGGGGGCGCCGGCGGCCTCCGCGAGGTCCATCAGCTTGTGGATCTTCGCCGCGTGGGCCTCGCCGAGCGCGCCGCCGAAGATGCGGAAGTCGTGCGCGTAGGTGAACACGGTGCGGCCGTGGACGGTGCCCCAGCCGGTCACCACACCGTCGGTGTAGGGCTTCTTGTCCTCCAGGCCGAAGCCCGTCGCACGGTGTCTGCGCAGGCCTTCGACCTCGCAGAAGGAGCCCTCGTCGAAGAGGATCCCGATGCGTTCGCGAGCGGTCAGTTTGCCCTTGGCGTGCTGCGCGGCCGTCGCCCGCTCGCCCGGTCCGGCCACGGCCTGGGCCCGTATCGCCGCGAGCTCCGTGGCGCGCTCCCGCAGACTCTCCAACTGACTCTCCTCGCCGTTGCTCAGGTGGCCGTTCCCCACGTCCCCACGTCCCAACGTCCCAGCATCCGGCCGGGCTCTGGAGCCCGGCTGGATCGCGTGGGTGTCCGCCGTGGTGCCGGACCGTCAGTAGCGGTAGTGGTCGGGCTTGTACGGGCCCTCGACCTTGACGCCGATGTACTCGGCCTGCTCCGGACGCAGGGTGGTGAGCTTGACGCCCAGCGCGTCCAGGTGCAGACGGGCGACCTTCTCGTCGAGGTGCTTGGGCAGCACGTAGACGTCGGTCGGGTACTCCGCCGGCTTGGTGAACAGCTCGATCTGGGCCAGCGTCTGGTCCGCGAAGGAGTTCGACATCACGAACGACGGGTGACCGGTCGCGTTGCCCAGGTTCAGCAGACGGCCCTCCGACAGCACGATCAGGACCTTGCCGTCGGGGAACGTCCACGTGTGGACCTGCGGCTTGACCTCGTCCTTGACGATGCCCTCGATCTTCGCCAGACCGGCCATGTCGATCTCGTTGTCGAAGTGGCCGATG
>NZ_JBVJFA010000057.1:0-28533 GCF_055588085.1 Streptomyces sp. NPDC046303 | reverse complement strand
ACCGCCAGCACCCGGTCCCCGGCGGCCTGCGCGGCCGACAGCCGCTTGAGGACGAGCACGCCGCAGCCCTCGGACCAGCCGGCCCCGTCGGCCCCAGCGGAGAAGCTCTTGCACCGCCCGTCCGGAGCCATGCCCCGCATGCGCGAGAACTCCACGAACAGGGACGGCGTCGACATCACGGTCACACCACCGGCCAGCGCGACGTCGCACTCCCGCTGGCGCAGCGCCGTCACCGCCAGGTGCAAGGCCACCAGCGACGACGAACACGCCGTGTCCACCGTCACGGCCGGACCCCGCAGCCCCAGCGAGTACGAGACCCGGCCCGACAGCACACTGCTCGCCCTGCCGGTGTTGACGTATCCGTCCTGGTCCCCGAGGCCGTGCCCCAGGCTGCCGTAGTCGCCGTTCATCGTGCCCAGGTACACGCCGGTGTTGCTGCTCTCAAGGGCTTCGGAGCGGATGCCGGCGCGTTCGAGGGCTTCCCAGGAGGTTTCCAGGACCACCCGCTGCTGCGGGTCCATCGCCCGTGCCTCGCGCGGCGGAATCCCGAAGAACCCGGCGTCGAACTCCTCGACGTCCCGGAGGAATCCGCCCTCGCGCGCGTAGCTCTTCCCGACGGCCTCCGGATCCGGGTCGTACACGTCCCAGCCGTCCCGCGACGGGAAGCCCTCGATCGCGTCCCCGCCCGAGGACAGCAGCTCCCAGAACTCCTCCGGTGTCGCCACCCCGCCCGGCAGCCGGCACGCCATCGACACGATGGCGACCGGTTCGGTCAGTTGCGCCTCCAGATCGGTCGCCCGCCGCTTGAGTTCCCGGATCGCGGGCAGGGCGAGTTCCAACCGATTCTGTTCAGACATCAGGCATTCCTTCCAAGAAGTGCACGGCGTGGAAGCTTCTAGAGTTCGAGGAGAGCGTCGAGCTCGGCGCCGATCTCGGCGACCGACCGGGCCGGTGCCGGCGCGTCCGGGTCCGATGGCGACTCCGGTTCCGGCGCCGTCCCGGATTCCGGAGCGATCCCCATGAGCCGCATCAGCAGATCCGCGATGTCCGCCGGGGTCGGGTGGTCGAAGGCGAGACTCGCGGGCAACGGGACCTCGGTGGCGCTCGTGAGCCTGCGCCGCAGCTCCATGGCCATCAGTGAATCGAGGCCGAGGTCCTTCAGTACGGCCTTGCTCCTGAGCGCTCCGGGGCCGGGCAGCCCCAGTACGACGGCGACCTCCTCCAGCACCAGCCTGGTGACCGAGGCGGCCTGCTCGTCCGGCGTCCGGCCCTGCAGGCGCCGCCGCAGCCCCGCGCCCGCGGGGTCGTTGCCGGCGCGGCGGAGGGACGGCCGGACGAGTCCCCGCAGCAGCGCCGGGGGTTCCCCTTCCAGCGCGGCGAGGTCGAGCCTGACGGGGACGAGGTTGCCGTCCGGCGAGCGCAGCGCGCGGTCCAGCAGCCGCAGGGCCTTGGCGACGGGCAGCGGCGCGATTCCTTGCCTGCGCAGGCGCCCCAGTTCCGCCTCCGCGAGGTGTGCGGTCATTCCCGAGCCCGCTTGCTCCCACAGCCCCCAGGCCAGACTGGTCCCACCGCTGCGGGCGGCGAGGGCGTCCAGATAGGCGTTGGCCGCCGCGTACGCGCCCTGCCCGGCGGAGCCGAGGGTTCCGGAGACCGAGGAGAAGAGCACGAACGCCGACAGGCCCAGATGCCCGGTGAGTTCCGCCAGGTGCGCGGCCCCGTCGACCTTGGGGGCCAGTACCGTGCGCAGGCGCCGCTGGTCGTAGTCGAGCAGCAGGCCGTCGTCGATCACGCCCGCGAGGTGCAGTATCGCCGACCAGTTGTCCACCGAGGACAGTACGCCGGCCACCTGGGTGCGGTCGGTGACGTCGCAGGCCAGCACCCGGACGGATCGTGCACCGGCTTCGGTCAGTTCCGCGATCAGGCTCCCGGCTTCCGGGTTCTCGGGGCCGCTGCGCGAGGTCAGCACCAGGTCGCGGACCCCGTGCTCGGTCACCAGGTGCCGGGCGACCGCCCTGCCGAGTTCGCCGGTGCCGCCGGTGATCAGCACCGTTCCGTCGGCCACGGCGGCGGTGGGCGCACCGGCGGCGCCTGCCGCGGTCAGCCGGGGCGCCAGGATCTCCCCGTCCCTGACGGCGAGTTCCGGTTCGCCGGTCACGGACAACGCCGACAGCAGGGTCGCCGCGTCGATCCGGTCGCAGTCGACGATCCGGATGGCCGCCTCCGGGTGCTCGCGCCGCGCCGCCCGCAGCAGCCCCCACAGGGGTGCCTGGGCGAGGCCGTGCACGCGGTCCCCGGGGCGGGCGGCGACGCTGTCCCTGGTGATCCACACGAGCTCGGTGTCCTCGCGGGGCAGCAGCCGGCGCAGCAGGTCCAGCGCGTGCGCGGTCGACTCGTGGGCGGCGGCGACACCCTCGGGACTCCCGGTGGCGTCGATGAGGATCCGGCGCGGGCCGTCCCCGGTGACCTCCTCGGCCGGCGTCACCCCGAGGACCTCGGACACCGCACCCCGGCCCAGGACCCGCACCGGTTCCGGAACCGAGGGCACGTGCGGCACGGGCCGGAAGACCACGCGGTAGAGGTCGGGGACGGAGAGGGCGGCACGCAGCAGATCGGCGCCGACCGGACGCAGCCGCAAGGCGCCGACGTACGCCACCGGCGCCCCGGCGGGGTCGGTGATCGCGGCCCGGATCCCGTCGTCCCGGACGTCGACCCGGACGCGGAGCTCGGTGGCTCCCGTGGCGTACAGGCGGACGTCGGTGAACTGGAAGGGGAGCTGGGCCTCGGCGGAAGCCGGTACCACCGCGCGCATCACCTGCAAGGCCGCGTCCAGCAGGGCCGGGTGCACACCGAATCCGCCCGCCTCGCCGGCCGGCAGCCGGACCACACCACAGGCGGTCCGGTCCTGACCGCGCAGTTCGGCCACGCCGTGGAAGGCGGCGCCGTAGTCGACGCCCTGGGCGGCGAAACCCTCGTAGAAGCCGGCGAGGTCCACGGCGGGCAGCGCGGGCATCGACCAGTCGACGGGCTCCGCACCGAACGCGTCCACCAGCACACCCTCGGCGTGGGTGTTCCAGGCGCCCGAGCCGTCCACCTTGCTGTGCAGGGTCACCGGTCGCCGTCCGCCTTCGGCGGGGCCGACCCTGACCTGCACGTGTGCCGCGTCCTCCAGCACCATCGGCCGCGACAGGGTCAGCTCGCCGACACCGGCCGCTCCGGCCTGGCCGGCCGCGGTCAGGACCATGTCCAGCAGCGCGGTGCCGGGTACGACGACGGTGTCGAAGACCACGTGATCGGCCAGCCAGGGCTGGGACGACGCCGACACCCGGCCGGACAGCACCCAGCCGCCGTCGGCCAGTTCGGTGATCTCCGTCAGCCAGGGGTGCCCGGCGCCGGAGGTGTCCAGCCAGAAGCGCTTGCGCTGGAAGGCGTAGGTGGGAAGGTCGACGCGGCGACGCCGCTCGCCGAGGAGCGAGGGCCAGTCCAGCCCGGCACCCGCCGTGTGTGCTCTGGCGACCGCCAGGGTCAGTGCCTCGGGTCCGGACCGGTCCGGGCGCTGGGTCGGGACCACGACGGCGTCGCGGTCCAGGCAGTCCTCGATCATGGCGGCAGGTGTTCCGTCGGGGCCGATGTCCAGGAACCTGGTGACGCCTTCGCCGAGCGCGGTGCGGATTCCGTCGGCGAACCGGACCGGTTGCCTCACCTGGCGCACCCAGTGGTCGGGACCGCAGGCGGTGACGATCCGCCCGGTCAGGTTCGTCACGAGCGCAATGCGCGGCGGGTGGAAGACGAGTCCTTCGGCCACGCTCCGGAACTCGTCGAGCATGCCGTCCATGTGCGCGGAGTGGAAGGCATGGGACACGTTGAGCCGCTTGGTGCGGCGTCCGGTGAACCGCCCGGCCACCTCGTCCACGGCGTCCGCGTCACCGGCGATCACCACGGACTGCGGCCCGTTGACGGCGGCGAGAGCGACCCGCGCGGACAACAGCGGTGCGATCTCCTGCTCGCCGGCCTGAACGGCGAGCATCACGCCGGTGTCCGGCCGGGCCTGCATCAGCCGGCCTCGGGCGGCGACCAGCGCGCAGGCGTCCTCCAGGGAGAGAACGCCCGCCACGTGTGCGGCGGCGAGCTCGCCCACGGAGTGTCCGAGAACCACATCGGGTGTGACACCCCAGCTCTTCAGGAGCCGGAACAGCGCCACTTCGAAGGCGAACAGCGCGGGCTGGGTGAACTCGGTACGGCGCAGTGCGTCCGGGTCGTCGATGACCTCGGCGAGCGGAAGGCGCAGGTGCGGGTCGAGTCCGGCGCAGATCTCCTGCCATGCGGAGGCGAACACCGGGTACGCCTCGCGCAGGTCGGCTCCCATGCCCGCACGCTGGGTTCCCTGCCCGGCGAAGACGAACGCCGTCCGGCCGTCACCCGCCGACCCTTCGACCACCGACGCCGGGGACTCTCCCCGGGTGATCGCCCGCAGCCCGGCGAGCAGGTCGGTGGTGTCCCGGCCGACGACGACGGCGCGCTCCTGGAAGGACGTCCGCGAGGTGGCCAGGGAGAACGCCAGGTCGGCCGGGTCCGTCTCGGGATGCGTCCCGACCCGGACGGCCAGCCGGGACGCCTGCTCGCGCAGGGCTTCCCGGGTCCGCGCGGACAGGGCCCAGGGCAGCAGCCCGGGGCGGGGGCCGGCCACCGGGTCCCCGGCCTCGTCCCCGGCCCCGGCCTCGGCGGCCTGCTCGAGGATCAAGTGGGCGTTGGTACCGCTGATACCGAACGAGGAGACGCCCGCGCGCCGGAGGCCGTCACCGTCCCAGGCCACGGGGTCCGTGGCCAGTCGCAGGGAACTCGTCGACCAGTCGACGTGGCGGGAGGGGGTGTCGGCGTGCAGGGTGCGGGGCACCATGCCGTTGTTCATGGCCAGCACCATCTTGATCACGCCGGCCACGCCCGCCGCCGCCTGGGTGTGTCCGATGTTGGACTTCACCGAGCCCAGCCACACCGGCCTGCCGGAGGCCCCATAGGTGGCCTGCAGGGCGCGTGCCTCGATGGGATCGCCCAGCGTCGTGCCGGTGCCGTGGGCTTCCACGACGTCCACGTCGGAGGCTTCGAGCCCCGCCGCGGCGAGGGCCTTGCGGATGACCTGCTGCTGCGCACGGCCGTTGGGGGCGGTGAGCCCGTTGGAGGTGCCGTCCTGGTTGACCGCGGAACCCCGGATCACGGCCAGGACCGGATGCCCGTTGCGCCGCGCGTCGGACAGCCTTTCCAGCAGCAGCAGTCCGCTGCCCTCGGCCAGTGCCGTGCCGGCGGCGCCGTCCGAGAAGGCGCGGCAGCGCCCACCGGGGTCGAGGCCGCGCTGCCGGCTGAACCCGACGAACAGGCGCGGCGTGGCCATCACGGTGGCGCCACCGGCGACGGCCATCGTGCACTCACCCCTCGACAGGGCCTGCGCGGCGAGGTGGATGGCCACCAGCGAGGCCGAGCACGCGGTGTCCACCGTGACCGACGGCCCCTCCAAGCCGAGGGCGTAGGAGACGCGGCCGGAGACCACGCTGGCCGCGCTGCCGGTGAGCCCGAACCCCTCGGAGCCGTGGGGAGTGCCCAGCGACGCATAGTCCTGGCCGTTGGTGCCGAGGTAGATCCCGGTGTCACTGCCCCTCAGCGAGTCCGGCGCGATCCCGGCCCGCTCCAGCAGCTCCCAGGATCCCTCCAGGAGGATCCGCTGCTGCGGATCCATGGTCAGCGCCTCGCGGGGGCTGATTCCGAAGAACTCCGGGTCGAATTCGGCGGCGGCCACGAACCCGCCTTCCCGGGTGTAGCTGGTGCCGGGGTGGTCCGGGTCCGAGTGGTACAGCGCGGAGAGGTCCCAGCCCCGGTCCTCGGGGAACGGCGTGATGGCGTCGCCCCCGTCGGCGAGCAGCCGCCAGAAGCCTTCCGGATCGCGTACTCCGCCGGGGAACCGGCAGCTCATGGCGACGATGGCGATGGGCTCCGCCGAACTCTCGGGGGCGGATGCCGGGGTGCTGGCGGTGATGCCGGCCGGGGCGAGTTCGGTGAGCAGGTGTGCGGCGAGCTGCGCGGGCGTGGGGTGGTCGAAGATCAGCGTCGCGGGCAGCCGCAGCCCGGTGGCCACGCCCAGCCGGTTGCGCAGCTCGACCCCGAGGACCGAGTCGAAGGCGAGTTCCTTGAAGGTGCGCCCGGCGTCCACCGCGTCGGGGGCCGCGTGACCGAGCACGAGGGCGGTCTGCGCCCTGACCTCGTCGAGTACGGCGCGCGCCCGGCTGTCCGGGGGGAGTTCGGCCAGGCGCTGCCGGAACGCGGGTGCGGCGACGGCCGAGGCGTCCCGGCCGTCGGGCAGATCGGCGAGCAGGGCGCTCGGACGGGTGGCCGTGAACGCCGTACGGAACCGGTCCCAGTGCACGTCCGCGACGGTGACGCAGGGTTCCGGGCGTGCCACGGCCCTGGCCAGGGCCAGCAGTGCCAGGTCCGGTGCCATGGTGGGTACGCCGTGACGGTCGAGGACCTCCTTCACCGGCCCCCGCGCCATTCCGTCCCCGGACCACGGACCCCAGGCCACCGAGGTCGCGGGCAGTCCCTGCGCGCGGCGCAGCACGGCCAGGCCGTCCAGGTAGGCGTTGCCGGGCGCGTAGTTGCCCTGGCCCGGGACCCCGACGGTCGCGCCCCACGAGGAGAAGAGCACGAACGCGTCCAGCTCGCCGGTCAGTTCGTGCAGGTTCCACGCGCCTTGCGCCTTCACCCGCAGCGCCGCGTCGACCTGGTCGAGGGTGAGGTCCTGGACGAGTCCGTCGTGCAGTGCTCCGGCGGCGTGCACCACCGCGCGGGGCCGGGTTCGCTCGATGACCGCGCGGAGCGCTTCCCGGTCGGCGACGTCGCAGGCGACGATCTCGACCCCGGCCCCGAGCCGGCGGAGTTCGGTGGTGAGGGCCTCCGCCCGAGGGGCGTCCGGCCCGCTCCGGCTGACCAGCACGAGGTGTTCGGCGCCCTGGCCGGCCAGGGCGCGCGCAACCTCGGCGCCGAGCGCGCCCGTTCCGCCGGTGATCAGGACCGTTCCGCGGGGACTCCAGTCGCGGGACGGACCGGCGGTGGCGCGTACCAGGCGGCGGCCGTACGGGACGGAACCCCGGATCGCCACCTGGTCCTCGCCGTGATCGCCGGTCAGCATCCCGGCCAGTACCGCACCGTCGTACGGGGAGGCCAGGTCGATCAGACCACCCCAGCGCGCGGAGTGTTCCAGGGCGACGACCCTGCCCAGCCCCCACACCAGGCCGGCGTCCGGGGCGACCGGTTCGTCGGCGACCGCGACGGCGCCCCGCGTCACGCACCACAGCGGGGCGGTGACCTCGGCGTCGCCCAAGGCCTGCACGGCGGTCAGGGTCGCGGCGTAGCCGGCGGGAACCGCCGGATGTCCGCTGTGCGGGCCGTCCTGCGCGGCCGCCAGACAGAGCACTCCGTCACAGGTCGCGCCGCGCAGGCGCGCGGCCAGCGCGGCCCGGTCGAGGCCGGGTTCGATCTCCAGGACAGTGAGGCGCAGCCCCTGTCCGGTCAGGGTCTCGACCACCGAGCGCGCCCACGCGTCGCCTGCGGGCGCGAGGGCCAGCCAGTCTCCCCGGCGGACCGCGGCGGGTACGGGGACCTGCTTCCAGCCGACCTGGTACTCCCAGTTGTCCACGACGGACTCCGCGGTGCGCCGCCTGCGCCAGGAGGCCAGGGCGGGCAGGACGGGAGTGAGGGCGTCCCGGTCCACCCGCAGGGTCCGGGCCACCTCGTCGAGGTCCTCCCGGCCCACCGCGTCCCAGAACGGCGAGTCCTCCGTACTCCCGCCACCCGTCGCCTCGGCGTCGATCCAGTACCTCTGGTGCTGGAAAGGGTACGTGGGCAGGTCCACGGCGTCCGCCCGCTCGAAGGCCCGGCTCCAGTCGACGTCCACGCCGCTGGTGTAAGCCTCGGCCAGAGCCGTCAGGAACCGGTCGCCCTCCTGCCTGCGCAGCGTTCCGACGGTGCACACGTCGGCGCTCTCCTCCACGCCCATGGTGAGCACGGGGTGCGGAGTGCATTCGATGAACACCCGGTGGCCCTCTGCGGCCAGCGCGCGCACGCACGCGTCGAGTTCGACCGTGGAGCGCAGGTTCCGGTACCAGTAGCCCGCGTCCAGGGTCGCGCTGTCGATCCGGCCGACGTCGACGGTGGAGAAGAAGCCCTCCACACCGGGACGCGGCCGGATCCCCGCCAGTTCGGCGAGGATGTCCTCGCGGATCGCCTCCACCTGCGCCGAATGGGAGGCGTAGTCCACCGGGATGCGCTTGGCCCGGATTCCCTCGGATGCGCAGTGCGTGATCAGCTCGGTGAGCGCCTCGGGTTCGCCGGAGACCACGGTGCTCCCGGGGCCGTTGACGGCGGCCACCGACAGCCGGCCCGGCCACCGCGTGATCAGCTGCCGCGCGTCGGACCGCGAGCACACCAGCGAAACCATGCCGCCGCGGCCCGCCAGACCGCGACGGATGGCCTGAGCGCGCAGCGCCACCACGGCCGCCGCGTCCACGAGGGACAGGGCCCCGGACACGCACGCCGAGGCGATCTCACCCTGCGAGTGCCCGAGCAGGACCTCCGGCTCGACGCCGAAGTGCTCCCACAGCCGCGCCAGTGAAACCATCGTCGCCCACAGGGCGGGTTGCACGACGTCCACCCGCTCCAGGGCGTCCGCATCCCCGATCACCTCGGTGAGGCTCCAGTCCACGAAGGTGCCCAGCGCCGCTTCGCACTCCGCGAACCGCTCGGCGAAGACCGGGGAGGATCCGAGCAGGTCGGCGGCCATTCCCGCCCACTGGGCTCCCTGCCCGGCGAACATCAGGACCGGACCTTGCCCTCGGCCGGATCCGACGACCAGGTTCGGCGCCTGGGCTCCGGAGGCGAGCGCCTCCAGTCCGCGGATCAGGTCCGTGGTCTCGTACCCCAGCACGACGGCCCGGTGCTCGTGGTGGGCGCGGGTGGTGGCCAGGGAGAAGCCGACGTCGGCGGCCGAGAGGCCGGGGCGGGCGGCCAGGTGGGCGCGCAGACGGCGGGCCTGTTCCCGCAGGGCCGGTTCGGAGCGCGCCGACAGCACCCAGGGAACCCGCGCCGGCCCGGCGGGTTCCCGGGCAGCGGCGGTTTCCGTCGGCGGCCCGGCCAGCGCGAGGTGGGCGTTGGTGCCGCCGTAGCCGAAGCTGCTCACTCCGGCCAGGCGCGCTCCCTGCGGCCACGGCTGCCGGCGCGTGACCACGGCCAGGTTCGCCGCGTCGAAGTCGATGTCCGGGTTCGGGTGCCGGAAGTGCAGGCTGGGGGGCAGTTCGCCGTGGAAGAGGGCCAGGGAGGTCTTGAGCACACCGAGCACCCCGGCGGCCGGCTCGAGGTGGCCGAAGTTGGTCTTGGCCGACCCGATCCGCAGCGGTTCCTTCCTGCCGTGGCCGAACACGCTGCCCAGTGCCGCCGCCTCGATCGGATCGCCCCGGCGGGTCCCGGTGCCGTGGGCCTCCACGTAGGACACCAGGCCGGGGGCTATGCCCGCCTCCCGCCATGCGGAGCGCAGCACCTCGGCCTGTGTCTCGGCGCCCGGAGTGGCCAGGCCGTCGGTGGTGCCGTCGTTGTTCACGGCGCTGCCTCGGATCAGCGCGTAGATCCGGTCGCCGTGCCGCCGGGCGTCGGCGAGCCTGCGCAGCACGACCACGCCGCATCCTTCGCCCCGTACGTACCCGTTGGCGTCGGCGTCGAACGCGCGGCACTGCCCGTCGGGATTCTGGGTGCCGAACTTGTCCATCGCCACGGTGGTGTGGGGGTGGAGGATGAGACTGACACCGCCCGCCAGCGCGAGGTCCGACTCTCCCGACCGCAGGCTGCGGACCGCCTGGTGAACGGCGACCAGGGAGGAACTGCATCCGGTGCCGATCGACATCACAGGGCCGCGCAGGCCGAGGGCGTAGGCGATGCGGGCCGGGATGATCGAGGTGTCCGTACCGATGGCCGTGTGCGTGCGGATCTCGCTGGGGGACGCCCCGGTGGCGAGGTGGTACTCCTGCCACATGGTCCCGAAGAACACGGAGGTGGCCGACTCGGCGAGCCGGTCGGCCGGGATCCTGGCATCCTCCACCGCGGCCCAGGCGACCTCGAGCGCCAGCCGCTGCTGCGGATCCATCTGACGGGCCTCGGCGGGCGAGATCCCGAAGAACTCGGCGTCGAACCCCGCGACGTCGTCCAGGAACCCACCCCACCGGGTCGTCATCTTGCCCGGTGCCGAGGGGTCGACGTCATGCCAGTCATCGGCTCGCCACCGCTGCGGGGGGACCTCGCTGATGGCGTCGATCCCGTCCAGCAGGCCCTGCCAGAGCGCCTCCGGGGAGTCGATCCCGCCGGGGAGACGGCAGCCGAGTCCGATGACGGCAATGTCGTCAGCGTTCATCACGCATCCTCACTTCGGGCTGGCGGAAGGCACGGCGGCGACGCCGGCTGGGGGACCGGGCCCGGGGGAAAGTTCGCCGGCAGAGCGCCAGAATCAGGAAAGTTGATCGATCAGGAGCACAGGGCTTCCCCGCCGCGGGGCCGGGGTCCCGGGCGGTCGCGACCGACCGCCCGGTCCCTACGCGTTCTCGTCGAGGCTGATCGCCTGGGACGGGCAGAAGCGCACGCATGCCTCGACGCTGTCCCACAGCTCCTCCGGCGGCTGCGGACAGAGCAGTACGACCGTCCCGTCCTCCCCGCTCTGGTCGAACACCCGCGGCTCCGTCAGGGTGCACATGCCCGCACCGCAGCATTTGGCCGTGTCGACCTCGACGCGCACCGCCGTCACCAGCCGACGGGCAGGCGCCGCACGCCGTACATCGACGACAGGTGGGCCGTCTCGATCTCCCCGGGCGCCGCGGCCAGGTGCAGGCCGGGGAACGCGCGGATCAACTGGTCGAACGCCACGCGCATTTCGACCCGGGCGAGCTGTTGTCCCACGCACTGGTGCACGCCGTAGCCGAAGCCGAGGTGGCGCCCGGCGTTGCGGGTCAGGTCGAGCACGTCCGGGTCCGGGAAGAGGGCGGGATCGCGGTTGGCGGCGGACAGGGCCACCGTCAGGACCTCGCCCTTGCGGATCTGCCGGCCCTCCAGCTCCACGTCCTCCAGAGCTCCGCGGATGATCCCGAACTGGACGATGCTCAGGTAGCGCATCATCTCCTCGACCGCGCCGTTGACCAGGCCCGGGTCCTTGCGCAGCAGCGCCAGCTGCTCCGGCCGGGAGAGCAGCAGATAGGTGCCGAGCCCCAGCATCTTCGCGGTGGTCTCGTGACCCGCCGTGAGGACGAGCATCGCCGAACCCGCGGCCTCCTCGTCCGTGAGGTCGGACGCGGCCACCCGGCTCAGCAGATCGTCCTCCGGCTCGCTGCGCTTGCGGCGGATCAGCGAGGTCAGGAACTCCGCCATCAGCTGGAACGCTTCCACGACCTCTTCCATCGAGCGGTCGTAGTCGAGCATGGTTTCCGAATGCCGCTGGAAGAAGGCGTGGTCCTCGTACGGCACGCCCAGCAGCTCGCAGATCACCAGCGAGGGAATCGGGAGGGCGAATTCCCGCACCAGATCCACCGGGGGTCCCATGTCCCGCATCGCCGCGATCCGGTCCGCGGTGATCCGCTCCACTTTCGGTTCCAGGCTCTTCGTCCGCCGTACGGTGAATTCGCCGGTGAACAGCTTCCGGAAACGGGTGTGCTCCGGCGGATCCATGAAGATGAAGACTCCCGGCCGTGTGGGCTGGGGGGCTCCCTCCCCGACCGCCGTCCTGCGGTGTTCACCGCGTGAGCTGAACCGCGGATCGTTCAGCACCGCACGCGCCGTGGCATGCCCGGTGACCAGCCATCCGGTGGTGCCGTCCGGATAGGCCAGCCTGCTCACCGGGTGCTCGTCGCGCAACTCGGACAGCTTCGGGGGAGGGCTGAAGGGGCAGGTGCGTTCAGTGGGAAATTCCACCGGGTTCAGATCGGTCCTGGTCACGTCGACTCCGTGGTGGTAAGGGCCTGTTCGTCCGGCCAGGCGGAACCCCTGCTCGAGGACTTCCGGTCACGCCCGGCCGCGGAATCGGATTCCCGTACAACTTCGGGAGGAATTCCGCGGATTGGCGTGACTCGATGATGCCAGACAACCCGGATATCGATCTGTTTGTTCATGTCGTGTGCAGCTTTCTCGCGATTGCGGCACCACCATGTCTTGAGCGTTCTCTGAGCACTTCTGCCGCAATCGCCGGGCACCTCCGGCGTGCTCGGCCGCGGTGACCTGCGAACGGGTCAGCGGTTCCCGAGGCCCGGATTGTCGGTCGCACCGACCAGCACGGCCGAGTTGCCCGGTGCCTGCACGCCCTCGAGCAGGTCCTGATGGGCCCGGCCGATTTCCTCGAACGCGTACGTGTGTCCCAGGTGCGGGTCCAGGAGCCCCATGTCGACGAGGCGGGTCACGGCGTGACACTCGCGCGGATTGGCGAAATGAGATCCCTGAAGGCGCTTCTGCCTCATCCACAGATATCTGAGGTCGACGTCCACGGTGAAGCCGGACGTGGCCCCGCAGATCACGATCATTCCGCCCGTGCCGCACACGTAGACCGACGTGGGGATGGTATCGCTGCCAGGGTGCTCGAAAACTATCTTGGGCGAAGCCTTTTCGCCGAGGATGTCCCAGATCTCCCGCCCGAAGGCCCGGAGGTCGGCGGTCCAGCGCTTGTGTTCTTCCGTGCCGGCCGGAGGCACGCGTCCCCAGTGGTTGTACCTGGTCCTGTCGATGACGCCGGTGGCACCCAGGTCCAGGCAGTACTTGGCCTTCTCCGGTGAGGACACGACGGCAATGGGCCTGCCGCCCATCTGCCGGGTCAGGGATATGGCCATGGAGCCGAGGCCGCCGGAGCCACCCCAGATGAGGACTCCGTCCCCGGGCTGAACGGTGTGGGGTGCCCAGCCGTTGAGCTGCCGGTACGCCGTCGCACCGGTCAGCAGGAATCCCGCGGATTCCGCCCAGCTCAGCCTGGCCGGCCTGGGCAGACACTGGAAGTCGGCCACCACGGTGAACTGCGCGAACGATCCCCAGTTCGACTCGTAGCCCCACGCTTTCAGTGACCCCGCGAGCATGGGATCGACGCCGAGCCGGACGTCGGGATCATCCGCGTCCCATACGCCGGCCGAGACGATGACCTCTTGGCCCACCGTGACGTGCCGTACGCCGGCTCCCACTTTCCAGACGATTCCGGAGGCATCCGATCCGCCGACGTGGAAGGGTTCCGGGCTGCCCTGCCGCTGTCGTGCCGCCACGACGTCGACGGGATGCCCCTTCGCGGCCCAGACGTTGTTGTAGTTGATGCCGGCGGCCATGACGGCGACGAGAACGAACCCGGGCGGAACCTCGGGGACGTCAACGACTTCCGTCCGGAAGGCCGTTGCCGGAGCCCCGTACCGTTCCGGACGGATGACCGACGCGTACATGGAACGGGGGACGGTCCCCAGCGGGGGCAGGTCTCCCACCTCGTAAAGAGTGCTGGTCGTCGAGGAGTCCAAGACAATCTCCGGTGTCGAGTGGTCGGTTGGTGCCGGTCAGACGGCGGAGGCGTTCCTCACCGGGACAACCTCGGCGGGAACCGCGTTCTCCAGCATGTAGCCCCGCCCCCACACGGTCCGGATGGACAGTTCGATGGGCTGGAGGCGGCGGCGGAGCCGCATGATGTGCAGATCGAGCGAATTCCTGTTCAACGTCAGGGTCTGCAAGGCGAAGCGCTGCACGAACTCGTTGCGGTGCACGACGTCGCCGAAGCGGTCCACGAGCAGCCGCAGCAACTCGGTCTGCGTGGTGGAGACGGTGATGGAGTGATGACCGAAGCTCAGGGTTCCGGTCGAGTCGATCGTCGGTACCCGATTGCTGTCGAAGCGGTTCTGCAGGACGGCGACCCGGGCCTCCAGGTCATCCCGGGACACCGGGGGGCGTACCCAGTCCTCGACCGGATCGTTGCTGATCGGCGGCTGCGCACCTGCCTCCACGACGAGTAGTCGCGGCATCCCTTCTTGCCGGCAGCGGGTTCTCAGATCCGCCTGCGCCGGCCATCGGACGAAGACGACGTCGGAATTGCGACCGCCCACGGCACGTCCTCCCTGCACATCCCATGTACGTCCCACGTACATCCCGGTCCGTCCACGAAAGCCCATGGACCTCTCGGCACGGATGAGCCCCGGTCGAGTCCGTTCAGGACGCCGGCGCCGCCTCGCGCAGGCTCCGGGGCCGTATGTCGGTCCAGTTCTCCTCGATGTACGCGATGCTCTGCGCCCGGCCCGCCGGCCCGGCCACGACCCGCCAGCCGGCGGGCACGTCGGCGAACGCCGGCCACAGGGAGTGCTGCTCCTCGTCGTTGACCACCACGTAGAACTCGCCGTTCTCGTCGTCGAACGGGTTCACTGCCATGACTCCTCCATTGCTTTCGCGTCCGGTTCGGGGAGCGCGGCGAGGTCGACCTCCCCGCGGGCGGTCAGCGGGATGCGGGCGAGGACCACGATGTCGTCCGGCACCGAGTGGCCGGGGAGTTCGGCCGCCAGGTCCCGCCGCAGCACTGCCGGCAGCTTCGAGGCCCGGCGGGATGCCGCGGGCGCGTTGGCGAGCGTCCTGGCCCCGGTGGCCATGGGCCGGTACACGCCGCCGTAGCAGTGCGTACCGTCCGCGGGCACGATCACCGCCTCGAACCAGCCGGGCGCCTCCGCCGACCAGGTGCACAGGACGGCACAGCCGTGCTCCTCGCCCCAGGTCTCCAGCGCGTGAGGGTCGAGCGGCGGCGTCTCTTCCGCCGTGGCGGGAACCCCGCACTCGGCCGCCTCGCTCACCAGCCTGGCGTTCGGGATCCGGGTCACCCGCAGGCGGCCGCCGTGCCGGGCCAGCTCCGCCTCCAGGCCGGACACCTGGTGCAGGTGCGGGCCCCAGGTGACGGTGGGGACGTCCGCGAGGTCCGTCGGCCTGCTCGACCGCTTGTGCAGGACGACTTCGTAGCGGTGACGGGTGAGTTCGTTCCCGTTCGATCCGGGCTTCAGCCGGACGTCCACGGCCACGACCTCGCGGTGCCCGTCGGCCCACTCGGTGAAGAAGCCCGGATCGAGGTGGAGTTCCGTCTCGCGGAGCACGGCGCGGGCGACCGCCGCCCGGACGGCGGACGGCTCGTCACCGGGGCGCTGGGCGTGGTGGACGGCCGTCAGGAACTCCCGCAGGGTGCCGTGGTTGCGGATGTCGCCGACGACGATCCGGCCGCCGGGGGCGAGGCGTTGGAGCGCGACGTCCAGGACGCCCGAGAGATAGGCGGCGTCGGGGAAGTACTGCACGACCGAGTTGAGGAGGACCGTGTCGAAGTATTCCGTCGGCAGTCCGTCGGCGACGTCGGCGGGCTGACAGCGCAGCGTCACCTTGTCCTTCAGCCGCGGATCCGTGCCGACCTGCGCGCCGAGGCGTTCGATGACCGTCTCCGAGAAGTCGGTGCCCCAGTAGACCTCGGTCTCCAGGGCCAGCGGCCCGAGCAGGAGGCCGGTGCCGACCCCGATCTCCAGGACCCGGCGCGCCTCCAGACCGCGCACCCGCTCCACCGTGTCATCGCGCCACTGGCGCATCTCCGGCAGGGGGATGGGTTCGCGCGTGTAGGAGCTGTTCCATCCGGTGAAGTCGTCCCCGAGCCCGGTGGCGTCCGGCACGGTCTCGCCGTACATGTCGTCGTAGATCGCGCGCCACTTCTCGACGTGCTTGGTGACGTCCGCGTCGGGCACCTCGGGTACCACGTACGCCACCAGGCGCCGCTCCCCGAGCCGGTTCTCACGGGAGACGACGGCCGCCTGCGCCACGCCGTCCCGCTTCCGGAGCGCGGCCTCGACCTCCTCGAACCGGTTGATGGACGACTCGCGCTGGTGCGCGTACGTGGGGGGCGCCATGCTCTGGTTGCCTTTCTGTCATCCCGCGCAGGGTCCTCCGGACGGTGGCCGGTACGGCGCGCTGGGGGCGGGCGCGAGAACGCCGTCACTCGTGGGCCCACCCTAAGAACGGATTCCCGAGCCGTCCGACCGCCTGACAGATGTCTGCCAGACCCGGCCGGGCGCCGCGTGCTCAGGCAACGGCCGCCAGGGCCTCGCGGATGGCCGCCGCCAGGTCCGCCGGACGGCTGCTCGGCAGGTCATGGCTGCCCGGCAGCGACACGACCCGGAACGGCCCGGTGGTGAGCGCCGACCACGCGTCGATCTGGGCGGGGTCCACGGTGTGGTCGTCGCGGCCGTACACGGCCACCGTCGGAACCGGGACGGGCTCGGTGGCACCGCCCTCGTACAGCTCCAGCTCGTAGGTCTCGATGAGCTCGTAGTCGGCGCGCAGGGCGGGCTCGACGATGTCGAGCAGTTCCTCGTTGGCGAGGAGCTGCGACGGGAGGTACCCGTCCGTCACGACCTGCTGGAGGAAGTCCCGCCGCGGCAGCGTCCACGTGGGCTCGCGGCGGACGCTCCCGGGAGCCGGGTGCGAGGAGACGACCAGCGCCCGCACCCGGTCGGGGCCCAGGCGCCGTGCCACCTCGTAGGCGATCGCCGAGCCGGCGCAGTGCCCGTACAGGACCACCGGCCGTCCCTGTGCGTGGTGGAGCAGTTCGCCGGCGAGTTTGTCGGCGAGCTCGGGCATGACGGTCTCCGCTGGTTCCTCGAGCCGGGACTCCCGGCCCGGGAGGCGTACCGCGAAGGCGTCGAAGGCGTCGGAAAGCTCGACGCAGAGCTGTCGCACCGTGGTCACGCCGGCGCCCGCATGCGGAAAGGCGTACAGCGCGCACTCTTTGAGGCCCTTGTGAGGGACACCGACGAACCAGCGACTTTTCGTGTTTGTTCCCATGCACGTGAGGATGACCAGTCACCGGGGCCCATGGGCGCCAACCCTGACTGACCTCTGAAAGATCCTCGGACAACGGCCGGTCGTCACGGCAACACTGACACCGTGGTCGGCGTGCAAGCCGTGGCCGGCGACAGGCAAGCAGCGACAGCCAGTTGAAGAAGCAGCGCACCGAGAGAGAACGCGGGAGAGAGCGGTGGACAACTTCGGATCGGTCGGGGTGACGAGCCCGGACCACGTCGGCCACGACGGCCCGGACCTCGAGCTGCTGCGCGCCGAGGTGCGGGTTCAGTGGGCCGACGCACTGGAGCACGACGACTTCGGCGACGACGAGGACTTCTTCGAGGCCGGCGGGAACTCCCTGCTGGTCGCCGAGATCATGGCCACGCTCGGGGCCCGGCTCGGCGTGCGCCTGCCGCTCCGGCTGTTCTTCGCCCACCCGACGGTGAACGAACTCACCGACGCGCTGGCGGCCCACGAGGCCCTTCGGGCACCGGCCCGGTGAGCGCCCCGCCGGCGTCCGTCACGGACGCACCCTGGAGCGGGTGGAACGAGACCGCGCGGCCGTTCCGCGACGATGCCACGATCCCGGGGCTGATCGCCGAGGCCGCCCGGCGGTACCCGGACCACCCGGCGATCGTGACCTCCGACAAGCAGGTCCTCACCCACGGCGAACTGGACCGCCACTCCAACCGGCTGGCACGGCTGCTGCGCGAGCTGGGACTGGGCCGGGGCTCCACCGTGGGCGTCTACGGCGAGCGCGACGCCTCGGCCCTCGCCGGAATGCTCGCGGTGCTCAAGGCCGGCGCCTCCTACGTCCCGCTCGACCCGGCGTGGCCCGCCACCCGGGTGACCGGACTGCTCGACCAGCTCGGCGTGGCGGCCGTGCTGACCGACCGCGCGTCCCTGCCCTCCGTGCAGGAGTTCCGGTGGGAGGTGCCTTCGCTTCGCCACGTCCTGTGCCCCGACATCCCCGAGGAGTTCTCCTGGTCGGCCACGTTCCGGCGCGAGCGGGTCGCGGACCTCTTCGACTACCTGTCCGGCTCCCCCGACCCGCTCGAAGCCGCCGGCTTCAACACGCGCCGCTCGGAACGGCCCTTCACCGCGGATGACCTCCGGGGCTACCAGGACCACGTGGCGCGGTTCGTACGGTCCGCGACGTCCGCCGAGCGGCCCTCGGTCCTGGAGATCGGGTGCGGATCCGGCCTGATCGTCGAGGCCCTGGCACCGTGGGCGTCCCGCTACGTCGCCGTCGACCCCTCACCGGTGTCCGTGGCCCGCAGCGAGGAGACCGGCGTCCGCGCCGGGGCCGAGGTCGACGGCGTGGTGTGCTTCGCCCATGAGGCCGCCGAGCGGGTGCGCGGCCCGTTCGACGTCATCGTGCTGGCCAGTACGGTGCAGTTCCTGCCGGACCTCGACCACCTGACCGGCGTCCTCGACTCGCTTCTCGGGCTGCTCGCCGAGGACGGCGTCATCGTCCTCGCCGACCTCGTCGACCCCGGGCTCAGCGCCTACTCCGGCCTCCGCGTGCCGCCCCGCTTCCTCGAGCGCCTCCCCGAACTCCTGCCCGGAGTGGCCCACGCGAGCGTCCACCGCCGCCGGGCCGAGGAGTTCACGGGCGAACTGGCCGAGCGGTACGACGCGGTCATCCGCGTCGAGCCGTCCCGCGACCGTGCGGCGCCGGGCCGCGACCGTGCGGCGCCGGGCCGCGACCGTGCGGCGCCGCGCCGCGAGCCGCTGTGGACCGGCCATCACGTCGGTCTGCGGCCGGCCGCCCCGCTCGCCGCCGGTCCGACGGCCGACGACGTCTGCTACACCATCTTCACGTCCGGCTCGACCGGCGCGCCCAAGGGGGTCGTCGTCACCCACCGGTCGGCGGTGAACCTCATCGACTGGATGAACCGCACCCACGGGGTCGGGCCCGCCGACGAGATCCTGTTCGTCACGTCCTTCTGCTTCGACCTCTCGGTCTACGACCTCTTCGGCGCGCTGGCCGCCGGCGCGACCGTACGGCTGGCGTCGGCGGCGGAACTCGCCGAGCCGGACACCCTGGTGGACCTGCTCGAACAGGAGCCCATCACCATCTGGGACTCGGCGCCCGCCTCGCTGGCCATGGTCATGCCCTTCGTCCAGGCCCGCGAGCCCGCCGGGCGCGACACGCTCCGCCTGGTCCTCCTCAGCGGCGACTGGATCCCGGTGCCGCTCCCGGACCAGATCCGGGCCGCGTTCCCGAACGCCGAGGTGGTGGCACTGGGCGGCGCCACGGAGTGCACCGTCTGGTCGAACCACTACCGGGTGGGCGACGTCGACCCCGCGTGGCCGAGCATCCCGTACGGGAAACCGATGCAGAACGCCCGCTACTACGTGCTCGACGGCGACCTGCGGCCCTGTCCCCTCGGCGAGGAGGGCGATCTGTACATCGCCGGCACCTGCGTGGCCTTGGGCTACGCCGCGGCCGCCCCTCTCACCGCCGCCAAGTTCCTGCCCGACCCGGGAGCCCAGCGCCCCGGCGAGCGCATGTACCGCACCGGTGACCGCGCCCGCTGGCTGCCGAGCGGCGACCTGGAGTTCCTGGGCCGCCTCGACGACCAGGTCAAGGTGCGCGGCTACCGGATCGAACTGGGCGAGGTGCAGAGCGCCCTCCTCCAGTGCCCGGGCGTCCGGGCCGCGTCGGTGGTGGCGCCCACGGGGCCGGGCGGGCGGATGCTGGCGGCCTTCTACGTACCGACGGCCGAGCCGCTTTCGAAGGCCGAGCTCGTACGCGCCCTGCGGACGATCCTGCCGTCGTACATGATCCCCACGCGCATCGTCGCGCTCGACGAGCTGCCCCTGACCAGCACCGGCAAGGTCGACCGGGCGGCCCTCCTGCGCCGACGGTGAACTCGGTGCGAACGGTCAGCACGCCTCCGCGAGGAGGGCAACCACCTTGCCTATCTGCTCGCGCACCTGCGGATCGGTGATGAGTCCGTCCGCGCCGACCGCATGAGAGGTCACCGGAATCCTGGCGCAGGCCGATTCCACGATGGCAGCGCCGGTGTAGCCGAGCACGAGGCGCAGCGTGGCCTCCGCGCCCTGGCCACGCCCGGGGGCGGCGGCGTTCACCCAGGCCACGGGCTTGTCGCTGATCTCGGTGCCGCCCACGGTCCAGTCCAGCAGGTTCTTGAACGAGCCGGGCACCGTGCCCGCGTACTCCGGTGTGCAGATCAACACCGCAGCCGCCTCGCCGATCGCCGTCCTCAGCTCGGCCACGGGGGCAGGTAGCGGATCGATGTCGTCGTCGGGGTTGAAATGCGGAAGCGCGGCCAACCCCTCGTAAACGACGGCGCGCACCTGCGAGGGGGCCACCGCTTGCGCCGTGCGCAACACCGCCTCGTTGGAGGAACCGGCCCGCAGGCTTCCGGACAGCAACAGGATCAGAGGCAGCGTAGACACGTCGTCACCCTACGACGAACTCCGGCCCCGCACCCCGCTGTTCGCGTGCGGGACCCCCTCGAATGATCGCCGGGGATCCCCGCTGGGCCAACCTGTTGGTCCGCGCGTGGTGTACACATGGCACACTCGGTACGCTTGAGCGCATGACACAGCCGCTGCCCATAGAGTCCATCCGCGACGTGCGCGCCCACCTGGCGGAAGTCGTGGAGCGCGCTGACCGCGACGACGTGCCCACAGTGATCACGCGCCGAGGGAAGGAAGTCGCCGCCATCGTCTCCATCGAGGTGCTGCGCAAGTACCAGGAGTGGGAAGAGCGCGAGATCAACCGGATCATCGACGAGCGCATGGCCAACCCGGCTCCCGGCATCCCGATCGAGGACATCATGAGGGAGACGCTGGCGCGCGGTGAGTGAGTACCGAACCGTCTTCCGACCCGAGGCTCAGGCCGAGCTTCGGAAGATCCCACGTGACATGGCGCTACGCATCCTGGCCAAGCTGATCGAGCTGGAGAGCGATCCCCTCGGCTTCAACACCACCGCGCTCGTGTCGCAGCCAGAACGCCGTCGACTGCGAGTCGGCGACTACCGGCTCGTCTACACCATCGACAACGGAGAGCTCGTGGTGTGGGTCGTACACGTCGGGCATCGCTCCACCGTTTACGACACCTGATGCCGGCTGATCCCAGAACGGTGACGACGAAGGGGCCAGTTCCCGGAGGAACCGACCCCTTCTGACCTGCACGTTTGACCGATCGGCTAACGTGCAGCATGCGCACGGTTACACATTGAAGCGGAACTCCACCACGTCGCCGTCCTGCATGACGTAGTCCTTGCCCTCCATGCGGGCCTTGCCCTTGGCGCGGGCCTCTGCGACCGAGCCGCATTCGACCAGGTCCGCGAAGGAGATGACCTCGGCCTTGATGAAGCCGCGCTGGAAGTCGGTGTGGATGACGCCCGCCGCCTCGGGGGCGGTGGCGCCCTTCTTGATGGTCCAGGCGCGGGTTTCCTTCGGGCCGGCCGTCAGGTAGGTCTGCAGGCCCAGGGTGGCGAAGCCGACGCGGCCGAGGGTGGCCATGCCGGGCTCGTCCTGGCCGACCGACTGGAGGAGTTCGAGGGCCTCGTCGTCCTCCAGCTCGATGAGCTCCTGCTCCAGCTTCGCGTTCAGGAAGATCGCCTCGGCGGGGGCGACCAGGGCGCGCTGCTCGTCCTTGAAGGCCTCGTCCGTCAGCTCGTCCTCGTCCACGTTGAAGACGTAGAGGAAGGGCTTCGTGGTGAGGAGGTGGAGCTCGTGGAGGAGGTCGCCCTGCTCCGTGCCCTTGGCGATGCCCTTGGAGAAGAGGGTGTCGCCCGCCTCGAGGATCTTCTTCGCCTCGACGACGGCCGCGAGGACCGCGACCTTCTCCTTCTGGAGGCGGGACTCCTTCGTCAGGCGCGGCTCCGCCTTCTCGATGGACTGGAGGTCGGCGAGGATCAGCTCGGTGTTGATCGTCTCGATGTCGTCCTTCGGGGAGACCTTGCCGTCGACGTGCACGACGTTCTCGTCCTTGAAGGCGCGGATGACCTGGCAGATCGCGTCCGACTCGCGGATGTTCGCCAGGAACTTGTTGCCCAGGCCCTCACCCTCCGATGCGCCGCGGACGATGCCGGCGATGTCGACGAAGTCGACCGTCGCCGGGAGGATGCGCTGCGAGCCGAAGATTCCGGCGAGGACGGCCAGGCGCGCGTCCGGGACGCCGACGACGCCGACGTTCGGCTCGATGGTGGCGAACGGGTAGTTGGCCGCCAGCACGTCGTTCTTGGTCAGGGCGTTGAACAGGGTCGACTTGCCGACATTCGGCAGGCCGACGATTCCGATCGTGAGCGACACGTTGGCGACTTCCCGTAGCTGGAGGGGGCGGGGGCCCAGGAGTGGGCCACCGGACAGTTTACTTTCCGATGAGTGGCAGTCGTTGTACGCGTGTCCCCGCACGGATACGGCACCGGCCCCGCCTAGCGTGGAGGGCGTGGAGCAATACAGGACGCGACCGGCCCCTCACCCGCAGCGACCCCCCGCCCAGCGCCGGGGGCCGCGGCCCGCGGCGCTGCCCGTCCAGGGCCGCGGCCCGCTGGCCCCGTACCGGCGGCGGATGCCGCGGCCCCGGCTGACCGGGCTCGGCGGCGGGCTTTTCGCCTGCGCCGGGATGCTGCTGGCCGGCGGGATCTGCTGGCTGCTGTTCGGTTCCTCGCTCTTCGTGTACGGGCTGCTCTTCCTGCCGGTCGCGGCGGCCACCGCGCTCTGGGTACGGCCCGCCGACCTGATCACCGCCCCGATCACCGTCCCCATCGCGTTCGCCGCCGGAGTGTGGCCGATCTGCGGCGGCTCCGGCGGCTTCGGCGGTCAGCTGATGGGGCTCGTGTCCGCCCTGTCGCTGCATGCGGGCTGGCTGTACGCGGGGACGCTCGTCGCCGCGCTGATCGCCGTCGTGCGCAAGGCCGTGCTCATCGGCCGGCGGCGCATGCCCCGACGCGTCGCCTAGGGGCGCGGACCGGGGCGACGGACCGACGTCGAAAACGCCTTATGAGGACGCAGCCGCCCGCGCCGCCATCGCCGCTCCCACGATGCCCGCGTTGTTCTGGAGTTTCGCCGGGACGATCTCGGCCCTGATGCCCTCGATCAGCGGCAGGAACTTCTCCGGCTTGCGGCTGACGCCGCCCCCGATGATGAAGAGGTCCGGGGAGAACAGCATCTCCACGTGGGCCAGGTACTTCTGGACGCGGTGCGCCCAGCGCTCCCACGTGAGGTCCCCGTCCTCCTTGGCCTTCACCGACGCCCGCGTCTCCGCGTCGTGGCCCTTCAGCTCCAGGTGCCCGAGTTCCGTGTTCGGGACGAGGCGCCCGTCCGTGAACACGGCGCTGCCGATGCCCGTGCCGAGGGTGAGCATGATGACGGTGCCGTCGCGCCCGCGCCCCGCCCCGTACGTCATCTCCGCGACGCCGGCCGCGTCCGCGTCGTTGAGGACCGTGACCGGAAGGCCGCCCAGCTCGCGCGCGAGCAGCGCCGCCGCGTCCTGGCCGACCCACCCCTTGTCCATGTTGGCGGCCGAACGGATGACCCCGCTCGTGACCACTCCCGGGAAGGTGACCCCGACCGGGCCCGACCACGAGAAGGCGCGGACCACCTCCGCGACACAGCCGGCCACCCCCTCGGGGGTGGCCGGCTGTGGTGTCAGTACCTTGTGGCGCTCCCGCGCCAGGTCGCCGCGGTCCAGGGCCACGGGAGCGCCCTTGATCCCGGAACCGCCGATGTCCACACCCATGATCTGCATGGACATACCGTACGAAAGGACTTACTTGTCGGCGACCAGTTCGGCCGCTTCGGCGCGCAGGTCGCGGCGCAGTTCCTTCGGGAGCGAGAAGACGATGGACTCTTCCGCCGTCTTGACGATCTCGACGTCCGCGTAGCCGCGCTCGGCCAGCCACTCGAGCACCTCTTCGACGAGCACCTCCGGCACCGAGGCGCCCGAGGTCAGCCCCACGGTGGTGACGCCCTCCAGCCAGGCCTCATCGATCTCGCTCGCGAAGTCGACCAGGTACGCGGCCCGCGCGCCCGCGTCGAGCGCGACCTCGACCAGCCGGATCGAGTTCGAGGAGTTCTTCGATCCGACGACGATGACCAGGTCCGAGTCGGCGCCCATGGCCTTGACCGCGGCCTGCCGGTTGGAGGTGGCGTAGCAGATGTCGTCGCTCGGCGGGGAGACGAGGAGCGGGAACTTCGTCTTCAGCGCGTCGACGGTCTCCATGGTCTCGTCGACCGAAAGGGTGGTCTGCGACAGCCAGACGACCTTGGACTCGTCGCGCACCTCGACCTTGGCGACGTCGTCCGGACCGTCCACGATCGTGATGTGGTCGGGGGCCTCGCCGGAGGTACCGATGACTTCCTCGTGGCCCTCGTGGCCGATGAGGAGGATGTCGAAGTCCTCGTTCGCGTACCGGATGGCTTCCTTGTGCACCTTGGTGACCAGCGGGCACGTCGCGTCGATCGTCGCGAGCTTGCCGCGCGCCGCCTCCTCGTGCACCACCGGCGCCACGCCGTGCGCCGAGAACATCACGATGGAACCCTCGGGCACCTCCTCCGTCCGCTCGACGAAGATGGCGCCCTTCTTCTCCAGCGTCTGGACCACGTACTTGTTGTGCACGATCTCGTGGCGGACGTAGACCGGCGCACCGTACTGCTCGAGAGCCTTCTCGACAGCGATCACGGCTCGGTCCACGCCCGCGCAGTAGCCGCGGGGGGCGGCGAGCAGGACACGGCGGGAAGCGGGAGCAGTCATGGGCTCCATCGTACGGGGGTCTCCAGCAGGCCGGACGTCGCCCGTTCGGCAGAGACTGGGTCGGATGTCCGTACCACCTATCCCCCGGAGGAGCGATGGCGTCCGTGACGGACACCCGTACGGAACGGACCGGACTGCGCCGGAGCCTCGGCTTCCGGGATCTGGTCGTCTACGGGCTGCTCTTCATCGCGCCGATGGCCCCGGTCGGGGTCTTCGGCACCCTGGACGCCAAGTCGCACGGCGCCGTGGCCCTGGTGTACCTCGTCGCGACGGCCGCGATGGCCTTCACCGCCTTCTCGTACGCCCAGATGGTGCGGGTGGCCCCGCAGGCCGGCTCGGTGTTCACCTATGCCCGCAAGGGCCTGGGTGAGGGGCCGGGCCTGATCGCCGGGTGGATGGCGATGCTCGACTACCTGCTGATCCCGGCGGTCGCCTACCTGTTCTCGGGGATCGCGATGAACGCCCTGGTGCCGGAGGTCTCCCGCTGGGTGTGGACGGCCCTGGCGGTGGTGGTCACGACCCTGCTGAACCTGTGGGGCGTACGGGCGGCCGCGCGCGTGGGCTTCGCCGTGCTGGCCATGGAGATCCTGGTGCTCCTGGTCTTCGTGGTCGCCGCGGTGGCCGTCCTGGTACGGGACGGGGCGCGGCGCGGCTGGCTGTCCCCGCTGACCGGCGACGGCTCGCTGGGCTTCTCGGTGGCCGCCGTTCTGGGCGCGGTGTCGGTGGCGGTGCTCTCGTACCTGGGCTTCGACGCGATCGCCTCGTTCGCCGAGGAGGTGACGGGCGGCTCGGCGCGGGTGGCGCGGGCGGTGCTGTTCTGCCTGGCGCTCGCCGGGGTGCTGTTCATCGCCCAGACCTACCTCGTGGCGCTGCTCAGCCCGGTCACCTCGGCCGAGCTGGCGGCCGATCCGGGGCAGCAGGGTCCGGCCTTCTACAACGCGGTGGAGTCCTCGGTCGGCTGGTGGCTGCACGACCTGGTGGCGGTCTCCAAGGCGATCGGGGCGGCCTTCGCGGCGCTGGCCGGGCAGGCGGCGGCCGGGCGGCTGCTGTTCGCGATGGCCCGGGAGCGGCGGCTGCCGGGGGTGCTCGCGCGGACTTCGGACGGTACGCCGCGGCCGGCGCTGCTGGTGGCGGCCGCGGTGACCCTGGTCGCGGCGGTGTGGGCGGCGCGGCGCGACGACGGGCTCGACCACCTGGTGTCGGTCGTGGACGTCGGGGCGCTGGTGGCCTTCACGCTGCTGCACGCCTCGGTGGTGGGCTGGTTCGTCGTCCGGCGCCGCGAGGGCCGGCCCAGCTGGTGGAAGCACCTGGTGTGCCCGGTGCTGGGCGCGGCGGTGACCGCCGCGGTGATCGTGGAGGCCTCCTGGACGGCGCAGGCGGTGGGGGCGCTGTGGCTGGCGGTGGGGCTGGGGCTGCTGGTGGTGCAGCGCGGCCGCCGGGACCTCGGCGCCGCTGCCGAAGCCGGGACCGGTACGGGGCCGGGGCCGAGGACGGGGCCGGGGCCGGGGCCCGGAACGGGGCCGGGTACGGGGCCCGGGCAGGACACCGGGACCGACACCGGCCCCCGAGCCTGAGACGCTGTCACTGCCGCCCGATAGCCTGCGCACATGGGTCTGAATACGTCGGCCGAGGCGCCGCTGCCGGTAGGCCGGGTGTCCCGGCTTATCGGGGGCTGGATCGAGCGGCTCGGCCAGGTGTGGGTGGAGGGGCAGATCACGCAGCTCTCGCGGCGGCCGGGGGCGGGGGTGGTCTTCCTGACGCTCCGCGACCCCTCGCACGACATCTCGGTCAGCGTGACCTGCTTCCGCGAGGTCTTCGACGAGGTCGCGGACGTCGTGTCGGAGGGTGCGCGCGTCGTCCTGCTGGCGAAGCCCGAGTGGTACGCGCCGCGCGGGCAGCTGTCCCTGCGGGCCACGGAGATACGGCCGGTCGGCATCGGGGAGCTGCTGGCCCGGCTGGAGCGGCTGAAGCGGTCGCTGGCCTCGGAGGGCCTGTTCGCGCCGGACCGCAAGAAGCCGCTGCCGTTCCTGCCGCAGCTGGTCGGGCTGGTGGTCGGCCGGGCCTCGGCGGCCGAGCGCGACGTACTGGAGAACGCCCGGCGCCGCTGGCCGGCGGTCCGCTTCGAGGTGCGCAACGTCGCCGTCCAGGGGGTGCACGCGGTGCCCCAGGTGATCCAGGCGGTGAAGGAGCTCGACGCCCTCGACGAGGTCGACGTGATCATCGTGGCGCGCGGCGGCGGCAGCGTGGAGGACCTGCTGCCCTTCTCCGACGAGGAGGTCGTACGGGCGGTCGCGGCGGCCCGCACGCCGGTCGTCTCGGCGATCGGCCACGAACCGGACTCCCCGCTGCTGGACCTGGTCGCGGACCTGCGGGCCTCCACGCCCACGGACGCGGCAAAGAAGGTGGTCCCGGACGTCGGCGAGGAGCTGGAGCGGGTGCGCCAGCTGCAGGGCCGGGGGCTGCGCGCGGTCAGCGGGCTGCTGGACCGGGAGGAGCGCGGCCTCGCACACGCCCTCGCCCGGCCGGTGTTCGTCCACCCGCAGCGGATGGTGGAGACCCGCGAGGACGAGCTGGAGGCCCTGCTCGGGCGCACCAGGCGGACGCTGGGGCACCTGCTGGACCGGGCCGACTCGGAGCTCGCGCACACCCTGGCCCGGGTGGTGGCGCTGTCGCCGGCGGCGACGCTGGAGCGCGGGTACGCGGTGCTCCAGCGGGCCGACGGGCACGTGGTGCGCTCCCCGGAGGAGGTCGCGGAGGGCGAGCCGCTGCGCGCACGGGTGGCGGAGGGCGAGTTCTCCGTACGGGTCGCCGCCCCCGAATAACGCAAGTCGTCGTACTACACACATGAGGTGGAACCGGGAATGACAGAGGCCGAGACGGCGCTGGGGTACGAGCAGGCGCGCGACGAGCTCATCGAGGTCGTCCGCAAGCTGGAGGCCGGCGGGATCTCGCTGGAGGACTCGCTCGCCCTGTGGGAGCGGGGCGAGGAGCTGGCGAAGGTGTGCCGGCACTGGCTGGAGGGGGCCAGGGCCCGGCTGGACTCGGCGCTCGCGGCGCGCGAGGCGTCCGCCGGGGAAGAGTGAGCCCGGTCACTCCACAGAGCCATTTAGTTGAAAATTCACCTACTTCTGTCCTAGAGTCGGGGACATCGCTTCACCCCCGTATGGAAGAAGGCTTTCCGATGTCTCTCGTTCTTGACTCCGCCGCGCAGGACCTGCTGTTCCGCGAGGCCCGCACGGCCAACTCGTTCACCGACGAGCCGGTCACCGAGGAGCAGGTGCAGGCCATCTACGACCTGGTGAAGTACGGCCCCACCGCTTTCAACCAGACCCCGCTGCGCATCACCCTGGTCCGCTCCCCCGAGGCGCGCGAGCGGCTCGTGCAGCACCTGGCCGAGGGCAACCAGGCCAAGACGGCCGCCGCCCCGCTGGTCGCGATCCTCTCCGCGGACAACGAGTTCCACGAGGAGCTGCCGGCCCTGCTGCCGCACTTCCCGCAGGCCAAGGACATGTTCTTCGCCGAGCGCCCGGCCCGCGAGCAGTCCGCCCTGCTCAACGCCGCGCTGCAGGCCGCGTACTTCATCGTCGGCGTCCGCGCCGCCGGCCTGGCCGCGGGTCCGATGACCGGCGCCGACCTCGCGGGCATCCAGAAGGAGTTCCTGGACTCCGACCACACCCCGCTGATGATCGTCAACATCGGCAAGCCGGGCGAGGACGCCTGGTTCCCGCGCTCCCCGCGCCTGGCGTTCGACGAGGTCGTCACCACCGTCTGAGCCGCCGCACGGCACCCGTACGACACCGCGTACGGCACCCGCGTACGCGAACGGCCGCGGGGGGGGGGGGGGGGGGGGGGGGGGGGGGGGGGGGGGTGGGGGGGGGGGGGGGGGGGGGGGGGGGGGGGGGGGGGGGGGGGGGGGT
>NZ_JBVJFA010000056.1:0-29761 GCF_055588085.1 Streptomyces sp. NPDC046303 | reverse complement strand
TACTCACCCCCCCCCTCTCCCCCCCCCCCCCCCCCCCCCCCCCCCCCCACCCCCCCCCCCCCCCCCCCCCCCCCCCCCCCCCTCCCCCCCCCCCCCCCCCCCCCCCCCACTGCCGTGTGGTGTCAGTTGAGTGTCCACCTCTGGTTGTTCTGGCCGTTGCAGCTCCACAGGATCACCCGGGTGCCGTTGGCGGCCGCGCCGCGCTCGGCGTCGAGGCACAGGCCCGACGCGTTGTGGGTGATACTGCCGTTCGGATTGACGGTCCATTTCTGCTTCGTGGCGTTGGTGCAGTCCCACAGGATGGCCTTGGTGCCGTTCGCCGCGCTACTTCCCTCCGCGTCCAGGCACTTGGTGCCGAAGACCCGGAGTTCAGCGGCTGCCGTGGAGGTCCACTGCTGGTTGCCCTGACCGTGGCAGTCCCAGATCTGCAGTGGGGTTCCGTTCGTCTGGGAGGCTCCGGTGACGTCGAGGCATCTTCCCGACCCCACGCCCTGGATCGTGGACGCGGGGTGGGGCGTTCCGCCGCTGACCCGGAAGACGACGGTGCCATGGGGCGGCACGCTCGCCGAGATGGCTCCGGTGGTCGAGGTGACGGCGTTCGTCCAGGCCTCGCGCAGACTGAAGGAGGTGCCGGACAGGCCGATCGCCGAGGCGGCCGTGCTGATCGTCGTCGTGCTGCCGCCCTGGTTGAACAACGCGACCGCGACGTCGCCGTTGCTCAGCCGTTTGGCCAGGATGCGGCGGGTGCCGTCGTTGCCGATCTGGGTGGCCTGGAGGCCGAGCGGGTCCTGGTTGATGGCGATCAGGTTCTTGTTCTTCATGATCGTGGCGGTCGAGGCGTCCATGTTCCGCATGTCGTTGCCCGCGATCAGGGGAGCGGCCATGACCGCCCAGAGGGCGAAGTGGCTGCGCATCTCGGTGTCGGTCATGCCGCCCCGGCCGACCACCATCATGTCGGGGTCGTTGAACTGCCCCGGCCCGGCGTAGCCCGACAGGGGCGCGTTGACGTTGACGATGTTCTGGATGCCCATCGGGTAGCCGTTGCTCTGACCCGAGTTCCAGACGTTGGTGATGTCCTCGGTCGTGCGCCAGATGTTGGCGACGTCGCCCCAGTTCCGCTGCGGGCCGGTCTTCTCGTGGATGCTGTTGGGGTTGATGCTGTAGAGGATCGGCCGGCCGGTGGCCTTGAGGGCGTCGCGCATCTTCGCGAAGGTGCGCACCTGTTCGTCGATGGTGCCGGTGGGCGAGCACCAGTCGTACTTGAGGTAGTCGACGCCCCACGCGGCGAACTGCTGCGCGTCCTGGACCTCGTGGCCCAGGCTGCCGGTGGCGCCCGGATACGAGTTGAAGTACTGGGCGCACGTACGGTCCAGAGGTGCCTGGTAGAGGCCGAACTTCAGGCCACGGGCGTGCAGATAGTCGCCGAGCGCCTTCATGCCGCTGGGGAATCTCGACGGATTGGCCCGCAGATTGCCGGCGGAGTCGCGGTTCGGGTCGAACCAGCAGTCGTCGACGACCACGTACTCGTATCCGAGGTCACGCATGCCGGAGCTGACCATCGCGTCGGCGGTCTGGCGGATCAGCGTCTCGTTGATGTCGCAGCCGAAGGTGTTCCAGGTGTTCCACCCCATCGGCGGGGTGCGGCCCACGCCGTTCTCGAGCGCTTGCGCCCGGGGGGTGGGGATGAGTGCCGTGGCCGCCAGGGCCAGGGCACTCATGGCCAGCAGCGCGCGGTTTCGTTTCCTGCTCATGGTGGGGGGCTCCTCAGGGTCGGCTTCGCACCGCGGGCCCGGCCGTCGGCCGGGCCCGCCGCGCCGGCTCCGTACGGGAGCCGGGTCTTCGATGTCACATCGCTAGCGCTGCAGCGTCAGCAGGCCCGGCCGGTAGGGCAGGAGGCCGTAGTCGACGCCGTCGGAGCTGGGACTGCGCCCCTGGTAGAGCAGCTGCAGATTGCAGGGGTCGACCGTCATGGTCTGGTCGGCGCTGGTGCGCAGCAGTTCGCCGTGGCTGATGTCGTTCGTCCACGTGGCGCCGCTGTTTGCCTTGCCCGCGAAGGGGTTGCTCTCGGTGGCGGCCTGAGGCGTCCACGAGCCGTTCAGGCTGGTGGACGTGAACGAGCGGAAGTAGCGGCCCTGCGAGCCGATCGCCTCGACGATCATCAGGTAGCGGTCCTGGCCCTGGAGCTTGTAGACCTGAGGGGCCTCGAACAGGTTGTTCGTGGTGTCGCTCATGATCGTCGTGTACGAGGAGCCGAAGCTGCCCGGGAAGTTCCCGATCGGCATGCTCGCCCGGTAGATCTTGCCGTTGTCACCGGCGAAGAACAGGTACATGTTCGTGCCGTCGCCGATGATCGTCTGGTCGATGGGACCCGTTCCCGAGCCGCCGATGCTGCCGGAGAAGAGCTCCTGCGGCGCGGACCAGCCGTTCGGGTTGGTGGGGTCGTTCGACGTCCGGTAGGAGAAGGCGGTCGCACCCCACTGGTAGGTGAGCACCCAGATGTTCTTCGGTGCGAAGTAGAACAGGCTCGGCGCGACGGTGCCGGACGACATCGTGTTCTGGCTCGCGGAGCCCATCTCCGACCAGTTGGAGAACAGGCCGAAGTTCATTGAACCCCAGGCCTGGCCCGTCCCCGCGGCGCCGTGGGTCGTGGCGTAGACGAGCTGCTTGCCGTTGTACGGTGCGACGGTGAAGTCCTTGAGCGAGGCCCAGCCCGTCTTGGGCTGGGCGAGTGCGCCCGTCGACGACCAGCGGTAGGTCGACGGAAGGGCGCACGGTCCTGGGGTGGTGCCGCCGGCCTTGACGAGCTGCCACTGCTGGTTGGAGCCGCCCCAGTCGTCGTACTGGACGATGTTCGCGCCGTCGGAGGTGGAACCGCCCTGCACCTCGAGGGCCTTGCCACTGTGACGTGCGATCAGCCGTACGTTGCCGTCGGAGCTTTCGGCAAGGCGCCACTGCTGGTTGGTGGCGTTCGCGTCGGTCCACTGGACGATCGCGGCGCCGTTGGCGGTGGAGCGGCCCTGGACGTCGAGCACCTTGCCGGAGTGGCGGGACTTGATGCGGTAGTAGCCGCCGCCGGAGTCGACGAACTGCCACAGCTGCTGGTTCTGGTCGTTCCTGGCCCACTGGGTGATGCGGGCGCCGTCGTTCGTCGCCAGGTTGTAGACGTCGAGCGCCTTGCCGCTGTTGCGATTGACCAGTGCGTACGAGGCGTTGGGGTCGATGATCACCGCCGCGGCGGCGGGCTGGGCGCTGAGCAGAGCGGCCCCCAGCAGCAGTGAGGAGAGGGCCGCGAGTACGAGTCTCAGGACCCGGGGCGGATGGCGAAACCACATGAGGAGGGCTCCTTTGAAGGGCGGGGGTGAGATGACCCCGGCGCACCGCCGGGCGGATGCGCCGGGGGGTCGGGGACGGAATAGGGGTGGAGGCGGCCGCACATGCCGAAGAGCTGGTGCTCCGTGCGCTCCAGTCGGGACACTTCGCCGTGGCCGAGGTGGGAGAGGTCTCCGGCCTTCAGCCGTTCCAGCTGCCGGCCGGTGGTGACGGCTGCGGCCAGCGGGCCGTCGCGCCACCGGATCCACCAGGCGTCCAGGAGCTCCCTCTTCAGGCGGTGGGCTGCGCTGTGGAACTCGTGCAGCCCGCCCTTGCGCAAGGCCAGGAAACCCTCGAGGGCCAGGTCGCGGCGGCGGCGCGCTGCCGCGGCCTGGTCGCCGGTCAGGGCGGCCGCCTCGCGGTAGGCGTCGGGATCGGCCAGCACGGGAGCGGGGAAGGTGAAGACGGCGTCGCCGGCCTCGGGGAGTCCGCTGTTCTGCATGAGCACCACGAGGCGCAGGCCGCCGTCGTTGACGAGGCGGTGGACCGTGCCGGGGGTGAACCAGACGACGTCACCGGGGCGCAGCGGGGTGTCGGCGAAACCGGAGGCGGTGAGGGTCTGGACGCTGCCCGCGCCGGCGATGACGACGTACGCTTCGGAGCAGACGAGGTGCATGTGGGGTGTGCCGCCGCACAGCCCGTCGGCGGCCTCCCAGTCGTACACGGTCAGCTCGGAGATCCCCACGCTGCCGGGGAGGCCGGTCACCACGCGTGTTCCGCGATGTGGCGGGCCAGGCGCCCGAAGGTCCATGAGCCGTCGGCCACGACGATCCGGTAGCGGCGCGACAGGGTGTCGCCCGGGGCCAGCGGGAGTTCCTTGTCGAACGCCAGGGACGGGTTGACGGCGGGGATGGGCTCACTGCGGACGAACCAGTGGCAGGGGGCGTCCGGATCGTCCAGGAACAGGAGCGTGGACGAGCGGTCGACCTCGTCGTGCGTTCCGATGAAGGCCAGCCAGCCGCCCTGCTCCCCCATCGCGGGGCCGATCACGTCGCCGCCCGTGAAGTCGCGCGGCCCGCGCCAGAACAGACCGGAGTATCCGGCCAGTCGTCTGCCCTGTGTGCCGGGGCTGCCGAACACCAGCTCGGTGTCGAGGACGTTGGTCAGCGCGGTGGTGACGTCCAGGGTCCAGGAGTCGGCCTCGACGTCGCGTGCGGTCAGCGTGCGCCGTTCGTCGATCCAGTGCTCCCCCGCCATCGTGTGCCAGGCCAGCTCCTCGGTGATCACGGCGCGGCCTCGGCCTGCCGTGGCGGACACGCTGAGGCTGCGCATCGTGCCGAGGTTCGGCAGGTCCACGTAGCCCTGGCCGCGCAGGTAGGTGCCGCCGCCCCAGAAGTTCTGCCCCGACACCCACGACGCCGTGAACTGGACGCCCTTGTGCCAGCGGTGGTCGTGCGGCCGGAAGCCGGTGACCACGTCGCCGGCGAGGGTGCGCACCGGGTGCAGGTACGGTTTCGGTGCCTCGAAGGGGGCGGCGACCGGCCGGTGCACATACCGGAAGAGGTCGACGTCGCGCGCCCGGACGATCAGCGAGTCCTCGCTCTCGAGGAGTTCGAACGTCATCGGAACACCCCCGGGCGCCCTCCGTTGAGCGAGCCGTAGAACGGGTCGGCGGCGTCGATCTCTCCGCGCCGGACCGGCAGCCCGGTGAGAGCGGCCTTGTACAGGGCGGTCACCAGTTCCAGGGTGGACCTGCCGAGGTCGGGCCGGATCCCCGCCTCGTAGCCGTCCAGGAAGGCCGCGAACTGGGCGGTGTGCGAGCTGGGCAGGTCGTCCGGCGGCTCCCACTTCACGCCGGACGACCTGGTCGTGAACGTCCAGTCCGCGTTGGAGTAGCCGTACAGGTGCCGCAGCTCGACCGTGGCGTCGGTGAGATCGAACCGCAGGTAGCTCTCCTCGCGCGGGGAGAGGACGCTGTTGACGACCGTCGCGATGGCTCCGTTCTCGAACCGGACCAGGGCCGTGGACACGTCCTCGGTCTGGATCTCGCGCTCCAGGCGGCCGGCCATCGCGCGCACTTCGGCCCATGCGCCGAGCACCGCGAGCATCAGGTCCATCTGGTGGATGCCGTGGCCCAGCGTCGGGCCGCCGCCCTCGCTCTGCCATGTGCCGCGCCACGGCACGTCGTAGTAGGCGTCGTCGCGGTACCAGGCCGTGACGCACTGCGCGACCAGCGGACGGCCCAGGGTCCCGGCCGCGATCCGCTCGCGCAGGTAGCGGGCCCCCGTGCCGTACCGGTGCTGGAACACCGCGCCCGCGGCGGCGGGCCCTTCGGCGGCACGGATCCGGTCGAGCTCGGCCAGCGACAGCGCCACCGGCTTCTCGCACCACACCCACGCCCCCGCCTCCAGGCAGGCCACGGCCTGGTCGGCGTGCAGGAACGGCGGCGTGCACAGGTGGACGAGGTCCGGACTCTGCTCCTCGAGCATCGTGTGCAGGTCGCTGTAGACCGCGGGAATGCCGTGTTCGGCCGCGAAGGCCCCGGCGCGCGCGGCGTCCGCGTCGACGGCTGCCACGATCACGGCCCGGTGCGCCTGCGCCCGGAGGGCGGGTAGGTGGCCGATGCCCGCGATCCCGCCCGTTCCGACGATCGCCGTCCTGATCATCCGCCCAGCACCTTCCTGATCGAGCGATAGGCGGGCTTGGGCATCAGGTTCTCGTCGTAGGGCAGCGCTGCGCCCTCACCGGGGAAGACGGAGGGGATCCACGAGTACTTGTCGGTGTAGTCCCAGAGGGTGAGGCCGACGCATTTCTCGACCGCCAGGCAGGCCTTGACGTAGTCGGCGTACCAGGTGGCCTGGGTGGCGAGCTTTTCCGGGGTCGCGGGGAGGACCATCCGGATGTCGAGCTCGGTGATCGCGACCTCGACCCCGAGGTCGGCGAAGCGCTGCATGTTCTGCTGGACGTCGGCGGGGAAGCCGTACTGGAGCGCGAGGTGGCCCTGGATGCCGAAGCCCTCCACCGGGACGCCGTCGGCCTTCAGCTGCTTGATCAGGGTGTAATAGGCGTCGCTCTTGGGGCCGATCCCGTCGACGTTGTAGTCGTTGAGGTACAGCTTGGCGTGCCGGTCGGCCTCGTGGGCCCAGCGCAGGGCGTCGGCGATGTAGCCGGGGCCGAGCGTCTTGTGGAAGAGCGTCTCGCGGTAGGTGCCGTCTTCGTTGAAGGCCTCGTTGACGACGTCCCAGTGGATCACCTGGCCCTTGTAGTGCCGGACCACCGTCTGTATGTGGTTCTTGAGGACGGCGCGCAGCTCGTCGGCGGTCCAGGTGCGCTCGGTGAGCCAGGCGGGGAGCTGGTTGTGCCAGATGAGGGTGTGGCCGCGGACCTTCTGGTGGTGGGCCTTGGCGAAGGCGACGACCTGGTCGGCGGCGCTGAAGTCGAAGACGCCGCGCTCGGGTTCGGTGGCGTACCACTTCATGGCGTTGCCGGGGGTGGTCTGTCCGAACTCGCTGCCGAGGAGCTTGAGGTAGGCGGCGTCGGTGAACTCGGGATTGTCGGTGGCGGAGCCGAAGTACTTGTGGTGCTTCTTGGCCAGTTCGCCGAGCGTCCTGGGACGGGGCTCGGCGGCCGCGGGCGCGGCGGCGAGACCGGCCGCGAGGCAGGCGGCGGCGGACAGAGCGATGAGAATCCGGGGCATGGACATGACGGGCTCCTCGGGTGCGGGGGCGGTTCGGTCGAGGACGGTTCAGTCGAGGACGATCGTGGTCAGCGCGCGCGGGGCGAGCGTCGCCGTGAGGGTCGTGCCGTGCGTGGAGACGATGTCGGCCGGGGTGATCGAGCGGGTCGCGTCGGTGACGTAGCCGTCGGGGTGCCGGTCGTGCCCGCCGCGGAGCGAGAACGTGGCGGAGGTTTCGGTGGTTGCGGTGTTGAGGATCTCGATGACGCGGCTGCCGTCGGTGTTGCGGAAGGCGGTGATCTGCAGGGCCGGGTCGGCGTGGGTGACCGGCACGCGGACGGCGCCGGGGCGGATGAACCGGCTGAAGGCGGCCAGCGCCCAGTACCTCTTGGACACCCGGTAGTCGTCGCCGGGGTTGGCGAGCTGGATGAGCCCGCGGGTCGTGCCGAGGGACGCGCCGGTCCAGTAGACATAGGCGTTGGCGTTGCCGGCGGTCAGCGTGTTGTGGATGTCGGCCGCGACGGTGAGACCGTCGTAGCCGCTGCCGTCGTCCCAGTTCTCGTTCCAGGTGGAGCCGTCCGGCGACCATTCCGACATCCACACGTGCTTGCCGGTCGGCTGTGGGACGTCGGTGGGACCGCTGTAGCGGTGGCCGGTGATGGTCCGCACGGCCTGGCCGGCCGCGGGGTCCGCCTCGATGGCGCGGGTGTAGGCGGCCTGCCGGTCCCAGCCCGCGGCGTCGCAGCAGACCAGCTCGGTCTTCAGTCCCGATGCCCGAACGGTCGGTCCGAGCACCTTGAGGAAGTCGACGGTCTGCTGGGGGGTGAACCGCATCGAGGCGTACGTCGCCGTCCAATCGGGTTCGTTGGTGAACCCCAGGTCGGTGATGCGGATGCCTTCCTGCCGGTAGAACTTCGCGTACTGGACGAGGTAGTTCGCGTAGGCCTGACGCCATTGGGGCAGCAGCTCGCCGCCGTCGTTCTCGCTCCCGTTGGTCTTCATGAAGGCCGGGGCGCTCCAGGCGTCGGCGAAGAACCGTCTGACGCCGTAGGCCGCGGCCTCCTTGGCGAGCCAGACCTGGCCGCCGTCCCATCCGTCCCAGACGTATTGCGGCGTGGCGTCCGGGCCGCCGGGATCGGCCGGCAGGATCGTCGGCATGTGGTCGTAGACCCTGTCGGTCGAGGATCCGATGCCCAGGCGCAGGATCGAGAGGCCCGCGCCCTTGTCCTTGCTGAGGAGCAGGTCGAGCACCTCCCGCTGCTTGGCCGGGCTGAGGCCACGCGCGCCGTGCAGCAGGTCGGCCCGCTGGAAGGCCATCGAGAAGCCGAATCCGTCGATGGGCTGGAGCTGGGCGCGGAAGTCGATGACGGGGCGCGGGTCGGGGTCGGCGCGCGGCGCGGGGGCGGCCACCGCCTGCGATGTTAGCGCTAACAAAACAGTGAGCGTCAGTGCCGTCAGTCGTTTCACGACGTCTCCTCGTGGGGTGGAGGTCAGGCGGGAGGGGTCAGCCCTTGGTGGCGCCTGCGGTGAGGCCGCCGATCAACTGCCGCTCGGCGACGGCGTAGAAGGCGAGGGCGGGGACCATGGCGAGCACGATGTAGGCGAGGACGAGGGCGTAGTCGGTCGAGTACTGGCCCTGGAACTGCTGGACGCCGACCGGGATCGTCTGCCACGTCGGGTCGTTGAACACGAGCAGCGGCAGGAAGAAGTTGTTCCAGCTCGCGACGATCGCCAGCACCGAGACCGTCCCGAGCGCCGGACGGGCCATCGGCAGCAGGATCTTCCAGAAGAAGCGCAGCTTGCCGCAGCCGTCCATGATGGCCGCCTCCTCGACCTCCGCCGGGATGGTCCGGAAGAAGCCGCGCAGAATGATGATCGTCATGGGGAGCCCGAAGGCCGCCTGCGGGAGGATCACCCCGAGCGGGTTGTCGAGCAGCTCGAAGTTGCGCAGCAGCAGGAACAGCGGCAGGACGGCCACCGCGAACGGGAACATCAGCCCGATCGTGAACAGCGTGTAGAACAGCTCCCTGCCCCTGAAGGCGTAGCGGGCCAGCACGAACGCCGCCATCGCGGCGGCCGCCACCGTGCAGCACGTCGTGCCGATCGCGATGCCCGCGCTGTTGGCGATCTGCCGCCAGAACGTTCCGTCGCCGAGAATCCCGGTGTAGTTGCCGGTCTTCCACTGTTCCGGCAGCCCGAACGGGTTGGTCGTCAGCTCGCCGGTGCTCTTGAACCCGGAGATCACCGCGTAGATCAGCGGCACGACGACGAACGCGCCGATCAGCCAGACCACGGCGTGCAGCGACAGGCCGCGTGCCGCTCTGCGGGCGTTCATCGGCCACCTCCCGTGGTGACGGCCCCGCTCAGGTCGCGGCGCAGCACGTAGCGCTGGTAGAAGAGGGAGAAGACCAGACTGATCATGAACAGCACCACGCTGATCGCACTGGCGTAGCCGACCTGGTAGCGCTTGAACCCGAACTGGAACATCGAGATCGCCATCGTCTCGGAGGAGTGGTTGGGCCCGCCTGCGGTCATGACCCAGACGAGGTCGAAGAGCTGGATGGCCCCGATGATCGAAAGGAAGACGCTGATCCGGGTCGTCGGGCCGAGCAGCGGCAGCGTCACGTGGCGGAAGCGCTGCCAGGCGCCGGCGCCGTCGATGGAGGCGGCCTCGAGGATCTCGCCCGGGATGCTCTGCAGCCCGGCGAGGAAGAGCATCATGTGGAAGCCGAAGTACTTCCAGGTCATGACGAGGAACAGGGTCGGCATGACCGTCGAGGGGTCGGCGAGCCACTTGCCCTGCAGCCCTTCCAGGCCGAGCGCGCCGGCGAGGTGGTCGGCCATGCCGTCACCGGGAAGGAAGATCATCGTGAAGAGGACCGCCGTGACCACCTCGGACAGGATGTACGGCGCGAAGAAGAGCATCCGGTAGACGGCCCGGCCGCGCAGCTTCTGGTTGAGCACGACCGCAGTGAACAGCGCGAACGGCAACTGCACCGTGAGCGACAGGGCGATCAGGTACAGCCCGCGCCCCAGATCGCCGAGGAAGACCCGGTCGCCGAACAGCTTGGTGTAGTTCTCGAAGCCGACGAACTCGTCCATGGGGCCGATGCCGCCCCACTTGAAGAAGCCGGTGTAGACGGCGACGGCGATCGGGGCGAGGACGAAGACGAGGAAGAGGACCAGAGCCGGGACGAGGAACCAGGCGACCGACGCCCAGCTTCCCAAGCCGTGCAGGAGCGACCGGGCCGGGGCCGGCGGGCGCACCGGCACGGCCTGCTGCGTCCGCTCCTCGGTCAGGGTGGACACGGAGCTAGGCACCCTTCGCGGCTTCGGTGATCGACTTGGTGACCTGCTCGGGCGTCTTCTTGCCCGCGATGAGGTCGGCGACGCTGTCGTTGACCTCGCTGCCGACCGCCGGCGGGTAGGCCTGGTCGAGGAAGAGCTGGAAGCCCGTCGCCTTGACCAGGCTGTCGGCCACGACCTTCCTGGTGGGGTCGGTGAGCTGGCTCTCCGCGCCCTTGACCACCGGCAGGTAGCCGTTGGAGGCGAGCAGCTTGGACTCGTTCTCCAGAACGAAGAACTTCAGGAAGTCCAGCGCCTCCTTGGGGGCGCCCTTGCGCAGCGCGAAGCCACCGCCACCGCCGAACACCTCGGTGACCCGGCCGACACCGCCGTCGACCGTCGGGAAGGGGAAGAAGCCCAGGTCCGCTCCGAGGTCGGCGCCCGCGTCCTTCTGGACCGACGGCCCCCACTGCCCCATCAGCTCCATGGCGGCCTCGCCGTTGCCCATGGTCGCGGCCTGGCCGCCGGGGGTGGAGTAGCCGGCGCCGAGGAAGGCCGTCTGGAACGGCTGGAGGTCGACCAGTTCCTTGAGGTGGGTGCCTGCCTGGACGAAGCCGGCTCCGGTGAAGTCCTTGGTGGTCGCGGCCTGTTGGAGGGCGGGGAGGCCTGCGACGCGCATCGCGAGGTAGGCCCAGTAGTAGTGGCCCGGCCATTTCTCCTTGCCCGCGAGGGCGATCGGAGTGACGCCGGCCGCCTTGAGCTTCCTGACGTCTTCGAGGAGCTCGGCCCAGGTGGCCGGCGGAGCGCTGATCCCGGCCTTGGCGAAGAGCTTCTTGTTGTACCAGAAGCCGACCATGCCGACGTCGTAGGGCACCGCGTAGGTCCGGCCGCCGAACTGGTAGGCCTGCAGCGAGACCGGGGTGAGCTCGGACGACCAGCCGAGCACGTCCGTGAGGTCCTCGACCAGCCCGGCGTCGACCTGCTGCTGCAGCACGCCGCCGCCCCAGGTCTGGAAGACGTCGGGGAGCTTGCCCGAAGAAGTGGTGGCGGTCAGCTTGGACTTGAACGCCTCGTTCTCCAATGAGGTCGTCTTGATCGTGATGTTCGGGTGAGCGGTCGTGAACGCGGAGGAGATCTCCGGGAAGAGGGACTTTCCCGGTTCCGTCGTGGCGATGTTCCACCACGCGAAGGTCACCTTGCCGTCGGCCGCCGGCTTGCCGCCGGAGCCGCCTCCGCCGCAGGCCGCGGCCAGCGGGACGGACAGTGCGGTCAGGCCCGAGAGCGCCAGGAAGCGTCGTCGGCTCGGGTGGGTGCTGGCCATGGGACCTCCGGGGTGGGGCATGCCGATGCACGCTCGAAAACATTTCGTAACACTCTCGAATTCTGTGCTGCCATAAACTAGGAACGCCGGGCTCCTCGGTCAAGACCTCTCACCGAATTGCCCAAACGCAGCAGGCCCGTTGGGGCTTGACAAGCAGGTCACACCGACCGGAAACTCTCCGAAAAGTTTGCGATACCTGTCGCGAGCCAAAGGCGTCCGCGCAGAGGAGAGAAGTTGAGCGAGCAGCGTCCGACCCTGGCCGTCATCGCCGCGGAGGCAGGCGTCTCCCAGGCCACCGTGTCCAAGGTGATCAACGGCCGCTCCGATGTCGCACCTTCGACACGTGAACGCATCGAGAGCCTGCTGCGGTCCCACCACTACCTCCACCCCGGCCGGCAGGGCAGGGCCCGCAGGTCGGGCCTGGTCGACTTGATCATCGGCGGTCTGGACAGCGCGTGGGCGGTGGAGATACTGCGCGGCGTCGAGGCCGAGTGCGCCCAGCGGAGCGTCGGCACCGTCGTGTCGCTCGTCCCGCCGGGCGAGGCCACGCCGTCGAGTTGGGCCGCACTGCCGGTCCTGCACCACAGCGACGGCGTCATCCTCGTCACCTCTTCGGTCACCCACGCGCAGCGCGCCCAGGTGGAACGGGCCGGGGTGGCGCTGGTCGTCATCGACCCGATCGACCTGCCGGGCAACGGTGTGCCGAGCATCGGCGCGACCAACTGGGCGGGCGGCCTCGCCGCCACCGAGCACCTGCTGGAGCTGGGGCACCGCCGGATCGCCGCGATCGGCGGGCGCAGGGAGATGCTCTGCAGCCAGGCCCGCATCGACGGGTACCGGGCCGCGCTGGAGCGGGCCGGGATCGAGGTGGACCGCGACCTGATCCGGTTCGGCGACTTCCAGCACGAGGGCGGGTTCCAGCGCGCCCGGGAACTGCTCGCGCTCGCCGAGCCGCCGACCGCCGTCTTCGCCGGCAGCGACCAGCAGGCGATGGGTGTCTACGAAGCCGCCCGGCAGGCCGGGCTGAGCATTCCGCAGGACCTCAGCGTGGTCGGCTTCGACGACCTGCCGATGTGCGAATGGCTGTCACCGCCGCTGACGACGGTGCGCCAGCCGCTGGAGGAGATGGGCCGGCTCGCCGCCCGCACACTGTTCCAGCTTCTGGAGGACCAGCCCCTGGTCAGCCCCCGGATGGAGCTCTCGACCGAGCTCAAGGTCCGGCTCTCCACCGCCCCTCCTCGCCCCTAGGAGACCCCCTTGACCGAGCCCTGGCGTGACCCCCTCCTGCCCGCGTCCGTGCGAGTCGCCGATCTGCTGAAACGGATGACGGTGGAGGAGAAGGCGGGGCAACTCGCCGGCTTCTGGGCGTTGCCCTCGAACCCCGGGGCACCTGTCGCGCCGATGGAAGACGATTCCGGGGAGTCCGCGCCCGGATTCGCCGACCTCGTCGCCCACGGGCTCGGCCAGCTCACCCGCGTGTACGGCACCGCCCCGATCACCGCGGAAGCCGGAATGGAGCGGCTCGCCGCGCTCCAGCAGCAGGTGACCGGATCGGGCCGGTTCGGGATCCCGGCGGTCGCTCACGAGGAGTGCCTGACCGGGTTCATGACGTTCGGCGCGACGGTCTTTCCCGGCCCGCTGGCCTGGGGTGCGTCCTTCGATCCCGGGCTCGTGCGCCAGATGGCCGCCGCCATCGGCGCGGGGATGCGGCGGGTCGGCGTCCACCAAGGGCTGGCTCCGGTGCTCGACGTGGTCCGCGACTACCGGTGGGGCAGGACCGAGGAGTGCATCGGCGAGGACCCTTATCTCGTCGGAGCCATCGGCACCGCCTATGTGCAGGGTTTGGAAGGCGCCGGGATCGTGGCGACGCTCAAACATTTCGCCGGGTACTCGGCCTCGCGCGGCGGCCGGAACATGGCCCCCGTCTCCTCGGGTCCGCGCGAGTTCGCCGACGTGCTGGTCGAGCCTTTCGTACGGGCCTTGCGCGAGGGAGGCGCCCGGTCGGTGATGAACAGCTACACCGACGTGGACGGCGTCCCGGTGGCCGCCGACGAACGGCTGCTGACCGAGGTGCTCAGGGGTGAGCTCGGTTTCGGCGGTGTGGTCGTCGCCGACTACTACGCCGTCTCCTTCCTGGAGACCCGGCACGGCGTGAGCGGATCGCGCGGCGCGGCCGGCGCACTGGCGCTGACGGCCGGAATCGACGTCGAGCTGCCCACGGCCCGCTGCTACGGCGAGCCGCTGACCGAGCTGGTGCGGTCGGGGAGCGTACCCGAGGAGCTCATCGACCGGGCCGCGGAACGGGTCCTGCTGCAGAAGGCCGAGCTCGGCCTGCTCGACCCCGACTGGCAGCCCGTCAAACCCGAGCCGGTCGACCTCGACCCGCCGGAGAACCGCGCCCTGGCCAGGCTCCTGGCCGAACGGTCCACCGTGCTGCTCGCCAACGACGGCATCCTGCCGCTGCGGCCGTGCCGGGTCGCGATCAGCGGACCGTACGCCGACGACCCGCAGTCCTTCCTCGGCTGCTATTCCTTCCCCAACCACGTTGCGCTGCCCGGCGACTTGGGGCTGGAGATCCCGACGCTCGGCGAGGCGCTGACCGCTGCCGGGTTCACGGTCACCGCGGACGATCCGGACGTGAACGTGCTGGTGCTCGGGGACCGGGCCGGCATGTTCGGCCGGGGCACCTCCGGGGAGGGCTGCGACGCCGAGACCCTGGACCTGCCCGGCGGCCAGGCCGCCCTCGCCTCCGCCGTTCTGGACTCCGGGGTGCCGACCGTCCTGGTCCTCGTCTCCGGCCGGCCCTACGCGCTCGGCACGCTGGCGGAGCGCGCATCGGCCGTGGTGCAGGCCTTCTTCCCCGGCGAGGAGGGCGGGACGGCGCTGGCCCGGATCATCAGCGGGGCCGCGGAACCGACCGGGCGGCTGCCCGTCTCCATCCCCCGCCGGGTCGGCGGCCAGCCCGGCACCTATCTGCACGCCAGGCTCGGCGGGCGCACCGACTGGAGCTCGGTGGACCCGACCCCGCTGTTCCCGTTCGGACACGGGCTGAGCTGGACCCGTTTCACCTGCTCGGAGCTGTCGGTGGATCCCGTCGCCGCGACGGACGGGGCCGTCGCCGTTTCGGTCACCGTACGCAACGTCGGCGAGGTGGCCGGGACCGAGGTGGTCCAGCTGTACCTCTCGGACCCTGTGGCCTCGGTCGTCCGGCCGCAGCGGTGGCTCGCCGGATTCGGCAGGGTCGAGCTGCAGCCGGGGGCGGCCGCCCGGATCACCTTCTCCGTCCATGCCGACCGGACCTCTTTCACCGGACTCGACCTGCGCAGAAGGGTGGAGCCCGGGGAGATCGGCGTGGCCGTGGGACGGTCCAGCGGCGACCTTCCGCTCCAGGGCTCCTTCACCCTGGAGGGCCCCGTACGTCACCCGGCGGCCGACCGGGTGCTGTCCGTACCGGTCGAGATCGTCCCGGTCCCGTGACCCGGTTGTTCGGCTGCCGCACCGGAGGGCGATGTCACGACGCGGGGCGGCCATGGCCGAGAGGAGCGGGAAGCACACCCCGGTCGCATCGGGCCGACCCTGGCGGAAGCGCCCCCGATCAGGCCGGTGCGGGCAGGTCGGGGGCGGACTCGCGCACCGTCAGGCGGGTCGGGAGGATCAGCGGGGTGGGGTGGTGTCCTTCGATGGCACCGACCAGCATCCTGGCCATCTCCTGCCCCAGTGCCCGCACCGGCTGATGGACCGTCGTCAGCGGCGGACTGGTGTGCCGGGCGCTCGCCAGGTCGTTGAAGCCGATCACGGCGACGTCCTCGGGGACCCGGAGCCCCCGTTCCCGCAAGGTGCGCAGGGCACCGATGGCCATCGCGTCGGAGGCCGCGAACACCGCGTCGGCATCCGGGTGTGCCCGGAGCAGTCGCACCATCGCCGCGGCGCCGCCGTCCTCCGTGAACTGCCCGGGCTCGACCCCCAGCAGCGGCAGGCCGGACAGCGTCAGACCCTCGGTGAAACCCTGCTCCCGCGCGAGGGCGGCCCGGGCGTCGACCTGTCCGCTGATCATGACGGGCCGTCGGCGGCCGGTGCGCGCGAAGTGCTCGGCGGCCAGGCGGGCACCGCCGCGGTTGTCGGCGTCCACGTACCACGTCGGCTCCCCGACGAGCGGCAGTCCGCCGAAGACGACGGGGAGGTCGATCTCCTCGACCAGGCGCCCCAGCGGATCGTCGCCGCGCAGCGCCATCAGCATGACGCCGTCGGCCCGGCGGGAGCGCAGCAACCGCTCGAACCGCTGCCGGCCGCGCGGGGTGTTGGCCAGCAGCAGGATCAGTTCCAGTTCCGTCTGCTCCAGCGCCGCGCTGACGCCGACGACGACCTCCGCGAAGAACGGGTCCGCGAACAGCCCCGGTTCGTCGCTGGAGACGGCCAGCACCACCGCTCCGACCCGGCGGCTCGCCAGGGCCTGCGCGGACGGATTGGGCACGAAGTCCAGCTCGCGCACCGCCCGTTGGACCGCCTCCCGCTTGGCGCGGCTGACGTGCGGGGCGTTGTTGATCACCCGGGAGGCCGCCGTGCGCGATACGCCGGCTCGTGCAGCCACCTCGTCGAGGGTCGGCATGCGCTTGGGTGACGGCTCCATGGAAAAGCTGCTCCTCGGGCTCACGCGGACGGTGAACAGGGAGTCATGATTCCATGCGCCGTCCCGACTTCGGACCTGCACGGCGGATGATGCCGGGCTCCATGTGGCAGCGCTTCCAACCTGTGACGGCATCACCGCCCCCGAACAACTTCCGTGTTCAACCTCTTGACACACTCTGATGACGGGCCCAATCATCCCTCAACACGGGATCAAAACTGGAAGCGCTTCCACTTCCCCGCCCCCCACTCATCGGAGGAAGAACCATGCGCAAGTCCTTCCGGGCTGCATCCGCCCTGCTGGCCGGCGTGCTCGCCACCGGCCTCGCCGCGATCAACGCGAGCCCGGCCTACGCCGCCGACCCGACCACCATGACGAGCGGCTTCTACACCGACCCCGACAACTCCGCCCTGCGCTGGGCCAACGCGAACCCCGGAGACGGGCGTGCGGCAGCGATCCGGACGTCCATCGCCAACACCCCGGCAGCCCGCTGGTTCGGCAACTGGAGCGGCGACATCGGTGCGGCCGCCGGCGCCTACGTGGGCCGCGCGGACTCCCATGACAAGCTGCCGATCCTCGTCGCGTACAACATCCCCCACCGGGACATCTGCGCCGGTCACTCCGGCGGCGGCGCCGGGAGCCGCGCCGCGTACGACGCCTGGATCGCCGCCTTCGCCAGTGGCATCGGCAGCCGCCCGGCGGTCGTCATCCTCGAGCCCGACGCGCTCGGCCACGAGAGCTGTATGACGGCCGCTCAGATCGCCGAGCGCAACGCGATGCTGAAGAATGCGATCGCCCAGTTCAACGCCAAGGCCCCCAACACCTGGGTGTACCTGGACGCCGGGAACCCCGGCTGGGTCGAGGCCTCGACCATGGCGCGGCAGCTCGCGGCCGCCGGTGTCGGCGGGGCCCACGGCTTCGTACTGAACGTGTCCAACTACTTCCGCACCGACCAGAACACCTCTTACGGCAACGCGGTCAACTCGGCGCTGGCTTCCTACGGCTACACCAAGCCGTTCGTCGTCGACACCAGCCGCAACGGCAACGGTTCCAACGGCGAGTGGTGCAACCCCGCCGGCCGCCGGATCGGCACTCCCAGCCAGCGCGGCGGCGGTGCCGAGATGTTGCTGTGGATCAAGATCCCCGGCGAGTCCGACGGAAACTGCGGCGTCGGGGCCGGCTCCTCGGCCGGGCAGTTCCTGCCGGAGGTCGCCTACAAGATGATCTACGGGTACTGATCCGTTCCCTCGCCGAAAGCCGGGCCCTGGCGCCGGGCCGATCCCCCACGCGGTCCGGCGCCAGGGCCCGCGACACCCACCCCAGCCGGAGGAACTCCGTGCGCATCCCCCCGTACCTGTACCGATCCGCCCTGGCCGCGAGCGCACTCACCCTGCTGCTCGGCGCCGCCGCCCCGGTCTCCGCCGAACCGGGCTCCGAGGCGACCTCCGAAGCGAGCGCCGAGGTGAGCTCCGAGACAAGCCCCGCGCCGGCCTCCCACACGCTTCCCGCGAACTCCCGCTTCTACGTCGATCCCGGCAGCGACGCGGCGCACCAGGCCGTCACCGACTTCCTCCACCGGGACTTCGAGGGCGCCGCGTCCATGGCGAGGCTGGCCAGTTGGCCGGGGGCCGTCTGGTTCACCGACGGCAGTCCGGACCAGGTCGAATCCCGCGTACGCGAGCTGGTGCGCCGCGCCGGGCGAACCGGGACGGTTCCCGTCCTGGTGGCCTACAACATCCCGCTGCGCGACTGCTCCCAGTACTCCTCCGGCGGTGCGCAGTCGGACGCCGAGTACCAGGCCTGGATCAGCGCCTTCGCCCGGGGGCTCGGCCACAGCAAGGCCGTCGTCATCCTCGAACCGGACGGGCTGGCCAACCTCCCCTCCGACTGCGGTCCCGACAGCGACCCCACCGGCGAGATCACCACCGGTCGCTTCGCCGACCTCAACCACGCCATCGACGCCCTGGAGCGGCAGCCGAACAGCGTCGTCTACCTGGACGCCGGCAACAGCCATTGGCGCAGCGTCGGCGACATCGCGCAACGCCTCCTCCAGGCCGGTGTCACCCGTACCCAGGGCTTCTCGCTGAACGTCTCCAACTATCTGCCCACCGATCTGTCCACCCATTACGGCAGTTGGATCTCCCAGTGCCTGTGGTTCGCCACCAAGGGACCGGACTGGGCCAAGGGGCACCCCGAATGGTGCGCGAGCCAGTACCACTCCCCTGCCGCACCGAACGACGGGCAGCCGGGAAACTCCGTGAACGTGGACGACCCGTCCACCTGGCACTGGACCGACCTGTGGTTCCGGCAGAACGTCGGGACCCCGCCCGCGCAGGAGCTGACCCACCTCGTCGTCGACACCAGCCGCAACGGCCAGGGCGCTTGGACCCCGCCCGCCGGCAAGTACAGCGGCGACCCGCAGACCTGGTGCAACGCTCCCGGCCGCGGCATCGGCGACCGCCCGACCGCGAACACCGGCGTCCCGCTCGTCGACGCCTATCTGTGGATCAAGACCGTCGGCCAGTCCGACGGCCAGTGCAACCGCGGCATCCCGGGCGGCACCATCGACCCGGAGTACGGCATCGTCGATCCCGCGGCCGGCGTGTGGTGGCCGGAGCAGGCCAAGTCCCTGGTCCGGAACGCCCGTCCCGCCCTGGAGTTCAACACAGTCCTGCGCTGACCGAGTCCGCCCCACCTCGCCGGACGTCGTTCCCTGCGAGCAGTCGAAACAATTTCGATGGCCCTTTGTGCGACCAAAAGACGCCATTGGACTCCCGGAAGGGAAGAATTCTCGAAACTCTTTCGAAATTCTTGACTTGTTTCGGCAAGGTTTCCACACTGATTCCCGAGGCCGTGTCGCCCTCTGTGCGGGTACCGGGTAACGGGTGACGGACGCCTTTCGGATCGTCACGCCCTGGGTCATGAGCGTCCTTTGTCCATGGACGCGGGCGTCGCTCACGCGGATTCATTTTTTCTGCCGCGCTTTCCACCCTTCCGTGAATTCCTTCCTGGAGGCTCAGCCATGGGCTCACATGCCATTCCCCCACCCACCGTCCGCCGGAAGATCGGCGGTCTGTGGATGGCGCTGGTCGTCGGCGTCCTCGGTTCGGCCGCCGCGCTGGCGGCGCCGATGACCTCACACGCGGCCGAGAACACGCTCGGCGCCGCGGCGGCCCAGAGCGGCCGCTACTTCGGCACCGCCGTCTCCTCGGGGCGGCTCAACGACTCGGCGTACACGGCGATCGCGGGCCGCGAGTTCAACTCGGTGACGGCCGAGAACGAAATGAAGATCGACGCCACCGAGCCCCAGCGGGGCCAGTTCAACTTCACCGCCGGTGACCGCGTCTACAACTGGGCGGTACAGAACGGCAAGCAGGTGCGCGGCCACACCCTGGCCTGGCACTCCCAGCAGCCCGGCTGGATGCAGAGCCTCAGCGGCAGCTCGCTGCGCCAGGCCATGACCCACCACATCAACGGCGTGATGGCCCACTACAAGGGCAAGATCGTCCAGTGGGACGTCGTGAACGAGGCCTTCGCCGACGGCAGTTCGGGAGCCCGGCGCGACTCCAACCTGCAGCGCACCGGCAACGACTGGATCGAGGTCGCCTTCCGCACCGCGCGCGCCGCCGACCCGGCTGCCAAGCTCTGCTACAACGACTACAACGTCGAGAACTGGACCTGGGCGAAAACCCAGGCCATGTACGCCATGGTCCGGGACTTCAAGCAGCGCGGCGTGCCCATCGACTGCGTCGGCTTCCAGTCGCACTTCAACAACGACAGCCCCTACAACAGCAATTTCCGCACCACCCTGCAGAGTTTCGCCGCGCTCGGTGTCGATGTGGCCATCACCGAACTCGACATCCAGGGCGCCTCGGCGTCGACCTACGCCAACGTGACCAACGACTGCCTGGCCGTTGCCCGCTGCCTCGGCATCACCGTCTGGGGTGTGCGCGACACAGACTCCTGGCGACCGGAGCATTCGCCGCTGCTGTTCAACGGCGACGGCAGCAAGAAGCCCGCCTACACCGCCGTCCTGGGCGCGCTCAACGCCGCCTCCCCCACTCCCTCGCCCGGTTCCGGACAGATCAGGGGCGTCGGTTCGGGCCGCTGCCTGGACGTGCCCGGTGCCAGCACCACCGACGGCACCCAGGTCAACCTGTGGGACTGCAACAACCGCATCAACCAGCAGTGGACCCCCACCGCCGGAGGCGAGCTCAGGGTCTACGGCAACAAGTGCCTGGACGCCGCCGGCACCGGAAACGGCGCCAAGGTCCAGATCTACAGCTGCTGGGGCGGCGACAACCAGAAATGGCGCCTGAACTCCGACGGTTCCATCGTCGGCGTGCAGTCCGGTCTGTGCCTGGACGCCACCGCCAACGGCACGGCCAACGGCACACTGATCCAGCTCTACTCCTGCTCGAACGGCAGCAACCAACGCTGGACCCGCACCTGACCTGCCACAGCGAAGAGGGTGAACCGATGAAGACGAACGGTGCGGCCTCCGCCGCCCCTCGGTTAGGGCGTCCCTGGTGGTCGCGGTTGGCCTTCGTGCTGGCGGCGGCCCTCGCGATCGGCATGCTCGCAGCGGTACAGCCGACGCCCGCCGCGGCGGCGACGGTGGACACCAACGCCTGGTACGTCCTGGTCAATCGCAACAGCGGCAAGGCGCTGGACGTCCAGGCCGTGTCCACCGCCGACGGGGCGCGGGTCATCCAGTGGACGCGCGGCGACGGAGCCAACCAGCAGTGGCAGTTCGTGGACTCCGGCGGCGGCTTCTACCGGCTCAAGGCCCGGCATTCGGGCAAGGTCCTCGACGTGGCCGGCGCCTCGACCGCCGACGGTGCCGCGATCGCGCAGCGGACCGACGGCAACGGGGCCAACCAGCAGTTCCGGCCGGCCGACTCCGACGCAGGCCACGTCCGGCTGATCAACCGCAACAGCGGCAAGGCCGTGGAGGTGCAGGGCGGCTCCACGGCCGACGGCGGCAACGTCGTCCAGTACACCGACTGGGGCGGCGCCAACCAGCAATGGCAGATGGTCAAGCTCTCGTCCGGCGGGGGCGGCGGCGGATGCGGCAGCGCCCCGACCCTGGCGAGCGGTACGCACACGCTGCAGAGCGGCGGCAAGAGCCGCAGCTTCATTCTCAGGGTCCCGGCCGACTACGACAACAGTCGCCCCTACCGGCTGATCTTCGCGTTCCACTGGCGGGGCGGAACCGCCGGCGACGTCGCCTCGGGCGGAACGAGCGGGAATTCCTGGTCGTACTACGGCCAGCAGGAACAGTCGAACAACAGCGCGATCCTCGTCGCCCCGCAGGGCCTCGGCAACGGCTGGGCCAATGCGGGAGGTGAGGACATCACCTTCGTCGACGACATGATCCGGCGGATCGAGGGCGGGCTCTGCGTCAACCCGGCGCAGCGTTTCGCCACGGGCTTCAGCTGGGGCGGCGGCATGAGCTACGCACTGGCATGCAGCCGGGCGAACGCCTTCAGGGCGGTCGCGGTCATCTCCGGCGCCCAGATCAGCGGGTGCAGCGGCGGCGCCCAGCCCATCGCCTACTTCGGGATCCACGGCATCGGCGACTCCGTCCTCGGCATCGCGCAAGGACGGTCCCTGCGCGACAGGTTCGCCGGCAACAACGGCTGCACTGCCCAGAGCCCGCGCGAGCCCGCCCCGGGCAGCCGGACGCACATCACCACCACCTACGCGGGCTGCCGTGCCGGGTATCCGGTCCAATGGGCCGCGTTCGACGGAGGCCACCTACCCGGTCCCGTCGACGGCTCCCCCACCGAGAGCGGCGTCGCCACCTGGACGAAGGGAGAGATCTGGCGGTTCTTCGCACAGTTCCGGTGACGCGCCCGCCACGCACGGCCGCGCCATGGAGTGGAGCCGGGACGATCCTGGCTCCACTCCGTCGTCGTCCTCGCCCACCAGGTATGACACGCCCCCGGGCGCGGGAATCCGCCGGTACGCGGTGGGGCTCGGCCTAGGCTCGCGGCATGGGTACCGAGAGGGTGGCAGTGGCCGACCTGATCTTCGATCGGCTGGACACGAATCGTGACGGAGCACTCAGCGCGGAGGACTACCTGGCGAGTGCGGAGCACGTACTGCGGTCCTACGGCATGGGGCCGAGTTCACCCAAGGGGCGCGCACTCATCGAGGCGAATCTCGCGCTGTGGCAGCACCAGGCGGAGTTCGCCGACCGCGATCAGGACGGGCAGATCACGAAGGAGGAGTACCGGGCGTGGTTCGGCAGCCTTCCCGACGCGGATTCCGGCTTGCCCTCGGGCACGCCCGAGGTGATGGCCGTACTGCACGCGCAGTTCAATGTGGCCGACCGGAACGGGGACGGGCTGCTGGACAGTCGTGAGTTCGTCGTCTGGCGGGGCCTCAAAGGCGTGTCGGCCACGTCGGCGGAAGCCTCGTTCGAGCTGATCGACTCGGACGGGGACGGCGCGATCAGCTGGAAGGACTTCACCGACGCGGCGCACCGGCACGGCCTGGAGGCACTGCTGTACACGCCGGGTCGAACCGGTTGACGTCACCGGTTCCCCCGACGGAGCAGCTCGTCACACGCCGGTGGCGAGTGCTGCGTGGCGCCATGCGCCGAGTTCACGTCGCACCAGGTCCAGCTTCGCCTCGACGCGCTCGACCGCGTCCGCGCCCAGCTGGAGGCGCAGCGGCGGCTCCGCGACCTCGGTGATGTCGACGATGGCCTTCGCCGCCTTCACCGGATCGCCCGGCTGGCGGCCGTCGTTCTCGGCCAGTGCCTCGCGCACCGGCCCCGCGCCGGCGGCGTAGTCGGCGATGGAGGCCGGTGCGACGTGCATGCTCGAGCTGTTGAGGAAGTCGGTGCGAAAGCCGCCCGGCTCCACGATCGTGACACGGACGCCCAGGGGGGCCAGCTCGCCGTGCAGCGCCTCGGAGATGCCCTCGAGGGCGAACTTCGAAGCACCGTACAGGCCCACGCCCGGAGCGGTGGCGAAGCCGCCCACGGAGCCGATGTTCACGACGTGTCCGGACCGCTGGGCGCGCAACGCCGGCAGGACGGCCCGCAAGGTGTTCAGCACACCGAACACGTTGACGTCGAACAGAGCCCGGGCGGCCGTGTCGGACACCTCCTCGACCGCGCCCACGAGCCCGTAGCCGGCGTTGTTGACCGCAACGTCGATCCGCCCGAACTCCGCCAGACCGGCCTCCACCGCGGCCGTCAGCTGTCCGGGGTCGGTCACGTCCGCGCTCACGGCCAGCAGGCCGTCCGGCTTGTCGGGGTACGCGCGGAGCACCGCCGCACCGTCCCGTGCCGTGGCGATCACGCCGTGCCCACGATCCAGCGCCTCGCGGGTGATCGCCGCGCCGAGCCCGCGCGACGCACCCGTGACGAACCAAACGCCCATGTTCTTCCCCTGTTCCGATTCCGATCGCCCCATTGGCCGACGGCTCGACGCTAGAAGCTAGAGTCGGGTCTAGATCAATAGTTCTGTGACGGGGGCGCTCATGGACCTGAGCATCGGTGAAGTGGCGGAGCGCAGCGGGCTGAGCGTTCACGCTCTGCGGTTCTACGAGCGGGAAGGCCTGTTCGCCAACCCGGTGCGCCGCTCGTCCAACGGCCGGCGGATCTATCACGAGGAAGATCTGGAGTGGCTGGCGATCTGCACGAAGCTGCGCTCTTCCGGGATGTCGCTGGCCACGATCCGGCAGTACGTCGAGCTGGCCCGCCAAGGCCCGGGCAATGAGCACGAGCGACTGGAGCTGCTGCGCCGGCACGAGAGCCACGTGGAGGCGCAGATCCGGGAACTGAACGAGACCTTGGACGTCATGCGGTACAAGGTGAGGATCTACGAGGAGCACCTCGCCCGCGGTGAGGCCGACCGGCTCTGGAATCCGTCCCGCCCGAATGTGTGATCATGATCGGATGGACGCTCGTTTCCTTGGCATCGCCGAGTTGGCCGAAGCCCCGTCCGTGGCGGTCGTGGTCGACGTCATGCGTGCTTTCACCGTGGCTGCCTGGGCCTTCGCCCAGGGAGCGGAGAAGGTCGTTCTCGCCGAGTCGCTGGACGAAGCCGTGGCGCTCAAGGCCCGCCACCCGCATTGGGTGGCGCTCAAAGACGGTCCGCCCGCGCCCGGGTTCGACATCGTCAATTCGCCGGGGCTGCTGCGGTCCGTTGACCTCGGCGGACGGACCGTTGTGCAGAAGACCACGGCAGGGACGGTCGGTGCGCTCGCGGTGAAGGAGGCGTCGCTGGTGCTGTGCGCCGGCTTCGTGGTGGCGGAGGCGACGGCCCGGCTCTTGCGGACACGCGAGTGTGACGGTGTCACGTTCGTGGTCACCGGGGAGGACGGGCGGGCCGATGAAGACATGGCGTGCGCCCAGTACATCGCCCGGAGGGTCATCGAGGCCGAGACGGACGCAGCCGAGTTCCTCCGCCGCGCTGCCGCGTCGCGCGCGGCCACCGAGCTGGCGGAGGGTGTGCGCCAAGGGGTCCATCCTGACGACATCGCACTCTGCCTTGAGCTCGACCGGTTCCCCTTTGCCATGGTTGCGACGTTGGAAGACCCGCTCATGGTGCTCCGTCCGTGCGCCGTGCCCTCGCTGCCGGACGGACGTCCGCCTGAAACCAGGGGGTGAGGTCCGGCTCTCGCCGGGCGCCCGTGGTGCCCTACCGCCCGATAGGGCACCGTGCCGGGCCGCCGCTCCGCTCCGCCCGCTCTGCCGTTGCGTCAGCCGTCGACGTCCGCGCAGATCGCCTGGACCGTGAGGTCCACCGGAGCGGTGTGTCCGTTGAAGATGGCGCCGTCCCAGCGGGTGTTGTCCTCCCCGGGCACCGTCCCGGACCGTACGACGCGGACGCCCGCGGTCTGGGGGTTCACGTAGACGCCCCCGCCCGTCACCTTCTTTCCGGTCGGGCAGCGGAGCGTGATGCCGCAGGTGGCGTTGACGGGGCATTCATTGGTCTGCGAGACCACCTCGTAGCCCGTGAATCCTCCTGTGCCCGAGCCGCCGGAGGTGGCTTCCGCGCTCTGGGCGCAGCTGATGTTCTGGGTGCCGGTGAAGGTGTTGTTCGCGCCTGCCTGGCCGGTCGGGTAGCAGACGAGGGTGATCGAGGGCAGGTTGAGGAGGGACAGCAGCGAGTCGTCCGCTGCGGCGTGGGCGCTGCCGGTCCCGAGCAGCGTCGCGGCCAGTGCGGTACCGGCGATCGCCGCCACCCTTTTCCTCAGCTTCACGTGCACGCCCCTCACGCCGCGGCGTCCACACAGATGGCGTAAGCCCTGACGATACGGTCGGTGTTCGTCGGGTTCGCCGCACTCACGACCCATGTGGTCTCGTCGGCCGGGAGGTTTTGCAGCACCTCCAGATCGAAGTCCTTTTCGAAACCGCCGCCTGTGACCACCTTCCCGGCCGGGCATGGGATGGCGACTCCGTTGAAGCCGTTGGCCGGGATGGTCACTTCGCGCAGCCTCACCTCCTGCCCGGTCACCCCGCCGTCCGCGGTGGCTCCGCCGGCGGAGAGGATGACCGCGGCAGCCGCGGTCGTGCACACGGTGGCGAGCGTCCTGGTGAGTTTCGTATCGGGCCGTCCCTTCGTCGTCTACTTGAGCAGGTCGCCGAGGGCGGTGGCGTTGGCAGGTGCCGGAGACAGCCCGGAAGCAAGTCCGGCGATCTGGCGCTTGGCGTCCTTGACCGTCGGAGTGAGGAAGCGGAGCGACAACAGGTTGTCGAGGCTGAGCGGACCGGCCAGGGTGCCGGCGCTCGGGCGGCCGGCGGCGGGAGCAGCGTGGGCGGCGGTGGCGGAAACGAGCCCGACGGCGATCGCCAGGGCTGCCCCGGAGAGGGCCCGGGCAAGGGTGAGGTGAGCCATGACCGCCCCAACGTCGCGGGGAGCGGCCGGTTATGGCTCGTGAGCCGAGCGGGGCGGTTTTTCGCCCGAGTGGCCGGTCTTGCAACTGCCCCTACGCGGCCACGACCTGTCCGGTCGCACCTGTCGGACTGCGCGGCGGTCACGATGCGGGGGTGACGGCCACCAGCCGAAGGCGATCACGGGAGCCGCTTGCGCCGGTGGTGCGCGGTCCGTGAGTCAGTGCCCCTGATGCCGACGCGCATCGAACCGGGACAGCACCCGCACCACACGCCACACGGCAGCAAGGACGGCCAGTACGGCCCCCACCGCGAGCACGCCCTTCGCTGCGGGCTCGGAGACACCGATGACCAGGGCCGGCACCAAGAACACCCCGAACACGATCGCGGCCAGGAAAGCAGCCGTCACCAGGGCGAACATGATCTCCACCGTCATCGCATCCTTCTCCCACCGCGACTCGCGCCCCATGTCCATGCCGCAAGTCTCGCAGGACGGTCGGACGCGCCGGGTATCAACTCGGCTCCGGGGGCAGGATCTCAGTCGTGCCGGGCGAGCTTGACCGCGGAGACGAGAAGGATCACGGCCAGCAGGGGGATGAGGATGAGGTCCGGGAACACCCCCAGCAGCAGTCCGCCCAGCACGGCACCGACGATCGAGCCGACGGCCATGGTCACGGTGAAGCGGATGTTCGCGCCCAGGACCGCGAAGCTGCCGTCACGGCTGTAGCGGGCGAAGGCGACGAGCATGGTCGGCAGTGAGACCAGCAGGGAGAGGCTTCCGGCGGTCTTGATGTCCTCGCCGAACAGCAGCACGATCGTCGGGATCAGCAGCTCGCCACCGGCGACACCCATGATCGCGGCGATCACCCCGATGCCGAAGCCCGCCACGACTCCGGAAGGGATCTGGGCCCAGAGCGGCAGCGCGACGGGGTTCATCTGTGTGGTGTGCGTGAGGAGCAGGGCAGCCGCCATGAGGACCATCAGCGCGGCCAGCACCTTGTAGAGGGTGGTGCTGCGCATGCGGACCGCCCAGCTCGCTCCGGCCCAGGCGCCGAGAAGACTGCCGGCCAGCAGGTTGACCGCGACGGGCCAGCGGGCGGCGACATCGGCGGCCGGGACCGCGGCCAGCCGGGCGGGCAATGCGACCAGGACGACGACCAGGCTCATCGCCTTGTTCAGGATGACTGCCGAGAGCGCCGCGAATCCGAAAAGACCGATCAGCAGGGGCAGGCGGAACTCGGCGCCGCCCAGGCCGATCATTCCCCCCAGCACCCCGATCGCGGCCCCGGCGCCGAAGACGGCGGGGGCCGAGTGCGTCGGGCGGAGTGGAGCGAGGCTCTGGTCGGCGGTCATGCGTGCATCATCGCCGGTGACCGTCGCTTCGTGCCATGACGAGAAGGCACGGGGCATGCACTCACGGTTCGTGCGGTTCTCCCAGCGTCCCCGCTCCCCGTGGCCTGGCGGGGCCGACGGCATGCAGCCCGCCCCGCCGGGCAGGGGCCCCGTGAGGTATGTCGAGGAAGGAAACAGCCACTCCGCGGACACCCATCCGAACTATCTTGAGTCGACTCTTGTCAAGTTTGTTGCCGCGCGCTATATAGGTGGTGTCGCCATGTGCATCTGTGACGAGATCGGAGAGGAGTGACCGATGATGCTCATGCGAACCGACCCCTTCCGTGAACTGGACCGGCTGACCGAACAGGTCCTGGGAACCGCCGCCCGGCCGGCGGCGATGCCCATGGACGCCTTCCGCGAGGGTGAAGCCTTCGTCGTCGAGCTGGACCTGCCCGGCGTCGACCCCGAGTCCATCGACCTCGACGTCGAACGGAACGTTCTCAACGTCAAGGCGGAGCGGCGGACCAGCGCCTCCGGAGACGGCAGCGACGTGCTGATCGCGGAGCGCCCTTCCGGCACTTTCAGCCGACAGCTGTTCCTCGGCGAGACGCTGGACACCGACCGCATCGAGGCCTCCTACGACGCCGGCGTGCTGCGGCTGCGCATCCCGGTCGCGGAGCAGGCGAAGCCCCGGAAGATCGAGATCAAGGCCGCGGACGGCTCACACAAGGAGATCAACGCCTGACGGACGCGCGGCAGGAATGCGGAGGGCGGGCCGGCCTTGCCCGGCCCGCGGACCGTCCTCGGTCGCAGCTGCCGGAGCTGCATAGGCAGCCCGGAGAAAGCGAGGTTGCGGTCATGTCCGATACACCGCCTCTCGCGGCCGAGACGACACAGTGCGCCGACGGGCACCTCAAGGTCGCCCTGTCGGGAGAGATCGACATCGTCAGCGCACCGCAGCTTCGCGTAGCGCTGGATGCGGCGTTGTCCGACGGTGCGCGGGTGGTGGAGCTCGACTTCAGCGGGGTCGAGTTCTGCGACTGCTACGGGCTGGGCGTCCTGCTGGAAGCCCGCCGCCGGGCGCGCGAACGGGGCACCGTTCTGCGCTTGGTGAGCGTCACGTCGCCGTTGGTGCGGCGCCTCCTGCACCACACGGGCGCGGCTTCGGCCCTGCTCGACCGCCCGGCGCAGTGAACAGCCGAAGGGTTCATCGATGACCACGGATCGTTGCTTTGAAGGGAGCGGATGATGGCACGCGCGGTCGGGATCGACCTGGGCACGACCAACTCGGTCGTCGCCGTCCTGGAGGGCGGCGAGCCCACGGTCATCACCAACACCGAAGGAAACAGGACCACCCCTTCCGTGGTGGCCTTCGGCAAGGGCGGTGACGTCCTGGTCGGAGAGATCGCCAAGCGGCAGGCGGTGACGAACGTCGACCGCACCGCACGGTCCGTGAAGCGCCACATCGGCGAGGCGGACTGGCGTTTCCCGGATGCCGGCGACATCGACGGCAAGCGGTACACGGCGCAGGAGATCTCGGCACGGGTCCTGCAGAAACTGAAGCGGGACGCGGAGGCGTATCTCGGCGAGGACGTCACGGACGCGGTGATCACCGTTCCGGCGTACTTCAACGACTCGCAGCGCACCGCGACGAAGGAGGCCGGTGAGATCGCGGGCCTGAACGTCCTGCGCATCATCAACGAGCCGACGTCCGCCGCGCTCGCCTACGGCCTGGACAAGGAGAACGACCAGACGATCCTCGTCTTCGACCTGGGCGGCGGCACTTTCGACGTGTCGCTCCTGGAGATCGGCGAGGGGCTGGTGGAGGTCAAGTCCACCAACGGCGACACCCACCTCGGCGGCGACGACTGGGACCAGAAGATCGTCGATCACCTGGTGAAGCAGTTCCGGAACGCGTACGGCATCGACCTGTCCAAGGACAAGATGGCGCTCCAGCGTCTGCGCGAGGCCGCGGAGAAGGCGAAGATCGAACTGTCCGCCGCGACGGAGACGACGATCAATCTGCCGTACGTCTCCGCGTCCGCCCAGGGCCCGCTGCACTTGGACGAGAAGCTCACGCGCTCGCAGTTCGAGCAGCTGACCGCCGATCTCCTGGAGCGCTGCAAGGCGCCGTTCCACAACGCGGTCAAGGACGCGAAGATCAAGGTCTCGGACATCGACCACGTCATCCTGGTCGGCGGGTCGACGCGTATGCCGGCCGTGACGGAGCTGGTCAGGGAGCTGACGGGCAAGGATCCGCACAAGGGCGTCAACCCGGACGAGGTCGTCGCCATCGGCGCCACCCTCCAGGCCGGTGTGCTCAAGGGTGAGGTCAAGGACGTCCTGCTCCTCGAC
>NZ_JBVJFA010000055.1:0-30606 GCF_055588085.1 Streptomyces sp. NPDC046303 | reverse complement strand
CTCGCTCCCGGTGAGAAGGCGTACGCAGCCCTGCTCGCCAGCGGCGGCGGCATGGACACCTACGACACGAACACCCTCCCCCTCAGCCTCCAGGGCCCCAACCCCGGCAACAACATCAGCAAGCCCGTCACCATCGACCTGCCCGGCCGAGTAGCGTTCGACGACGGTGCCCGCGTCACCTACTGGACCACAGCCCCCGGCCTCGCCCTCGGCTTCATCATGCCGTCCTGACACACCTCAACCGGGACCACTGCGCCCCGAGCTGACGAGGACCCGCACATGGCAGCTGACGGCTTCTGGCCGCGCCTCCGTGAGGGCTCCCCTGCCGACCCACTCCACGTCCCTGTCCACGACACAGCCGAAGCACAGCTCAGGCGGTAGCGTGGCGGCCGCCGGGGCTTGGACCGGGGCGCGCTCCGATGCCGGCCGCGGTGTGCTGTCCACCCGCGAGGCCGGCATCGTCGCCTCACAGGTCGCAGTGGCTGGCAGACGTGGAACTCCGCCGTCCTGCCCGGCGCCGGACCGCCCCGAAGGCCCGGAGAACGGCCTCACCCCGCCGAGCCAGAACGTTTCGGACTCCTCGCCTCCGGCTTCACCGACGCAGTGGCGGGAGTACGCGTGGGCATTCCGTGCGCAGCGTCCGCCGGCAGATGGCCGGCCTCAAGGCGGCCCAATTCGGCTGGCTGCGCTCATTCTCTGACAACATGGTTCGCCGGGTTGGCGCTGGCAGGGGATCGCTGCGGTGGGCAGGCTCGGGCAGCCCCTCACCCGCACCGGGACCTTCGGGTGAGGCATCCTTCCGTCATGCTGTGGACCCGCGCCCTGACAGTCGGGCTCCTCATAGGGAGCTTCGCGGCTCTGCTGGTCGGCCCGAGGGGCGAGGGCACCGACCACCTGCGCCTCGCGCTGATCACAGGATCGGTGGCCGGCCAGGGCCTGGCCATTCCCCTGTCGCTCGTCAGCGCGGGCGTGTGGGCGTGGGTCCGGGAGCCACAGCCGACGTGGCGGTGGGATCCCGTCCTGGGGGCGGTGTCGCTCGTTCACGGCACGTTGACGATCGTGCTGGCTCGTGCGGTACTCCGATGGCTGGATACCGAACCCGTCCCCAGCGGAGTGGGCGATCCCGACGGCGAGACCTCCCTGGCCCTGCTCGCCGGCCTGTCCGGAAGCGTCGCCGTCCTGCTCGGCGTCTCGATCCTGGTGCGTCGGCGGACGGTGCGGTTGCGCGCTCAGCAGCGGGCGCAGGAGGAGTCCGTATGAATGCCGGGCAATGGCCCCGCCTTGTCAGCCGCCGGGCTGTGTTCACGAAAAGCGGTTCTTGTCCGGTTCCCGTGAACACCGCCAGGGGCAGGTCGCGGGGCGCCGTAGGTCTGGGCGAGCTGTTGTGTCTGGTCAGGGAGACTGCGTCGGATGCGGTCGAGACAGGCAGGAGCACGGCCGGATCCAGTTGGCTGCTTCGCGAACGTCCTGTTCGTCGGACTGCCCGGAGTCAGCAAGACGATGCTGTCGGTCGTACTGGGGCCGGGCCGCGGTCGAGGCTGGGCACTGCGTCTACTTCACGACCGCGGCCGAACTCTCAGCCCGCTGCCAAGCAGAGGTATCTGAAATCCTCCGCGATCCTGACGACCAACGTCGGCCTCACCAAAGCGCACATGTCCCGGCGAACTTGTGCCAGACGTCGCCGAGACTTCACGGGTTCCGGCAGCAACCCGGATGCTGCATGATCGGATGATGCTGGTCGAACTGGTGAAGGTCGCAAAGTTTCCCTGGAGCCCTTGGCTGGCCCAGATCCGGATGCCGTTCGGAGGGACCATGGTCCGCTGGTGCGGCGACCAAGCCGCGGAGCCTGGCAAGTACCACGTCGAGTGGACGGTCGACGTGGACATTACCTGGGGGCGGAACGCGAAACCGGCTGTCGATTGCGGACCGGGAGTCCGACCTGGCGGGCACTGCGTTGTCCTGCGGGGCCGGCTGAACCGCACCGTGGACGGCGCCGCCGTGCTGGACTTCGACGGCTCGCAGATTCTGCTGGACCTTGCAGATCCGCTGCCCGAAGGAGTGGACGGCACGTGGGTGGAGCTCTTCATCGAGCGCGAGAAAATCGCTCTCTACCCGTACGAACTCTGACCAGCGGTCAGCAGCCCTGGGCCACCGCCCGCGTTGCCAAGTGGGTCTCATGAATACGGTCGGGCAGATAGATCAGGGCAGCTTCGGAGTCCATGCAGAACGCGGCGGTAACGAGCTGGTGTCCAGGGCGTTGACCAGGTCGAGCAGTCGAGTGCAGCGGATCACGCGGGCCGGAAGCCGCACGCGTCGAAGACGTGACTGACATGGGCGATGAAGGCCGGGAAACGGGTTCGCATGTCGTGATCACCGAACAAACCAGAAGGCCGCGACGACGCTCTCAAGCAACTCAGCCACATCGCACACGCGAGGGCATTCGGTGGGCACGTTGCGTCTGACCGGCACATTCAGGCCGGGCTGGATGCGCTGATGGCCGGAGTCGAGAGTTCCTCCCTCGCCATGCTGGCCGGTCTCCTCCGGAGCGAAGAGCCCGAGGCGCCAGCGCTCTTCGACCAGGTGCTGGAGGAATCGGGATTGCTCTTCCACCCTCCCACTGACCCTCGGGCCACGAAATGGGCGATGGCCTATTGGGTGGCCGGTCAGATCGCCGAGGGGTCCTTGGATCCCGCGGTCGCCACCCACCTCATCCGGGCAGACATCGCCTATGACCTCGCCACCCGGCAGAATTGGAACCCCTCGTCCACTGCGCGCAAAACTTGGACGGCTGGGAAGAGACCTGGGGAGTCGGCGTCGCGGAACTCAACGAGGAAGCGGTTGAGGCGGCGAAGCAGTTTCTTGGCAAGGGGTCGGCAGCCGAGGCGGGGGTTTAACCAGCGGTGCGTGCTCCCACGCTGATTGTTCACGCACGAGCTGGTCCCCGGTCACTCAGACCCATTCCCGCCTGCACCACTGCTGTTCCAGCGACACCGCGGCTACGAGAACCGGGCGATCAGCTCAGGCACCGTCCGGAAAATGCTCACCACCGCGCTCGCACACACCGGGCTGACGGACTCCGTCACCCGCGGCCCATTGCACTTCACGCCGCACGAATTCCGCCGGCTGTTCATCACCGACGCCGTCTTCGGCGACCTGCCCCCGCACATCGCCCAGATCATCGCCGGACACCAGGACATCAACGTCACCTCGGCTACAAGGCGGTCTATCCCGACGAGGCCGTCCAAGCCCATCTGGCCTTACTGGCTCGTCGACGAGCTATGCGGCCAACCGATGAATACCGCGTCCCGACCGACGAGGAGTGGAGTGAATTCCTGGGCCACTTCGAGCGGCGCAAGCCTCCATCGGCACCTGCGGCAGCTCGTTCAGTACCCCTGCATCCACGAGCAATCCTGCGTCCGCCGCCCGACCCTGCCCCGCCAGCGAGGGTCGACCGAGCAGGCCGCCACCACGGCCATCGACACCGACTGCCGTCTGCTGCGGCTTCCCTCGATCAGAAACGAGTTCTCCGACGTCGCCGACCGGGCGCTGAAGGACCAGATGACCTCCCGCAGCTTCCTCGCCGAGCTGCTGATGGCCGAGTGCGACGACCGGTCCCGGCGCCGTTCTGAGCGGCGGATCAAGGCGACCGGCTTCCCCCGGGACAAGTTGGTGCGGACCCTCGACTTCGACGCGAACCCCAACATCGACGTGGCCACCATCCACACCCTCGACAGCTGCAATTGGGTCAAGAAGAGCGAGCCGCTCTGCCTGATCGGCGACTCCGGCACCGGCAGGTCCCACATGCTCATCGCTCGGAACCGACGCGGCAATGGCCGGCTGCCGGGCCAAGTACATGCTGGCGACGAAGCTGGTCAACGAGCTCGTCGAAGCCGCCGACGAGAAGCAGCTCTCCAAGACCATCGCCCGCGACGGCCGCGTCGACCTCCTCTGCATCGACGAACTCGGCTACATGGAACTCGACCGCCGCGGCGCCGAACTCCTCTTCCAGGTCCTGACCGAACGCGAGGAGAAGAACAGCGTCGCCATCGCCTCCAACGAGTCCTTCGGGCGGCTGGACCAAGACGTTCGACGACCCCCGCCTCTGCGCGGCCATCCTCGACCGCCTCACCTTCAACGGCACCATCATCGAGACCGGCCGACTCCTACCGCCTCGCCAGCACCCGAGCCCGCGCGGAACGCGCAGAAGCGGGCTGATCAACCGCTTCAACGTTTGGCCGGCAGCTGCCGGAGACCGGCCAGGCCGACGTCATCCGAGTGGGACACGCCCTGGTACCAACGGCCCGGCGTCCAAGTGAGCTGCGATGCGCCGGATGGTCCCGGCGTTGTCCTCGAACAGATGCGCCTGCATGCCCGCCGCCTGCGCGGCCTCAACGATGACTGCGACATCGTCGATGAGCAGGCAGTTCTCCGGCCGCACGTCCAAGCTGGTGCATGCGACCTCGAAAGCACGCAGGTCAGGCTTTTCGATGCCGATCTCATGCGAGTAGACGATCTGCTCCACCAGTTCGTCGAAGTGATACAGCGTCGTCTCCCGCTCTCTGGCGCCGATGAAACTGTTGCTGAGGATGCCGAGCTTGCACCTTCCGCGCAGCCCTCGCACATAGTCGATGAGCTCCACGTTCGGCGTCCCTAGATACTCCGCCCAGAGATCAGCCATGAACGCTTCAACCCGGGGCGCGTCGAGACCCAAACGGGCCGCCACTTGCTCGTGCACCTCTTGCTCACTGATGTCTCCGACGCTCCCAGCCCGCCACACGTCGTGCATACGCTCATGGATAGTGCCCAGTGGCAGGTCCAGCCGCTCTTCCCACCGTTGCACCCATCCTGTTCCCGGCGTGATCTCCAGCACGCCGCCGATGTCGAGAATGACGCAGGTCGCGATCACGCGAACTTCCCCCTCTTCTTCTGGCCTGACCGGCGGACGCAGACCGCCCGCTCATGTGGTCGGCAGAGATACTGTCATCTCTCCCTCTGGGGCAAGGTCAAGCGATCTCCGAAGCTTGTGACAGCCCTGTCGCATCCAACCGACCCGGCTCGCCCCAATCAGCAGGTGCCTTCAAAGCTCGTGACGATCCGCGAAGCCATCGACCGGACGCTGACCGCGAAACTCGTTAACAAGCGCTGTCGAAAGAAGTGATCGAAGCCATCAGCTCAGTTGTTCGGCCAGTCCCACGATGATGCCCTCCGGGCCGCGGATGTAGCAGAGCAGATAGCTGTCCTCGAACCGGGCGATTTCGCCGACGAGTTCGGCTCCGTGAGGGCGCAGGCGGGCAACGGTGTTCTCGAGGTCGTCGACTGCGAACATGACGCGGTGCGTGCCGACAATGTTGTGCGGCCGGTTGCGCGGCCCGGCACTGATCGCCGTGGGGCTGCGGTACTTCGCCAGCTCAAGCCGACTGTGACCGTCCGGGGTCCGGAGCATCGCGATGTCACAGCGGACGCCGTCGAGTCCGGTGCACTGGTCGGCGAAGCGGCCCGCGACCTCCGCCCTGCCCTCCAGCTCCATACCGAGTTCCACGAAGAACGCGATGGCGGCATCCAAGTCCTCGACGACGATGCCGACGTTGTCCATCCGCTGAATCGTCATGCTGGTTTCTCCCTTCTTCGTCGTGCGGCCGGTGGCGGCCCTGATGTCCCGGGACGGGGCCGGTGGAGCGTTCTCGACATCTTCGGGCCGCCGAGCTCCACAAGATCTGGATCAGGCCTCAGCACCGCTCAGCAGACCAGCGCGCCAGGCGCCAGCACCGATGGGTGAGTGTGGCGCAGGTGGCCGCCCAAATGAGGACGATGAGCGCAACGTGCCCGTACCCGCCCGTTCCTCAATGCTGCCTCGTGTCCACGTACTTTTCTGTGTGCACCGCCGAGTACAGAGATACGCGCACCGCCCCGGTGTTCATCGGCTGGTTGTCGGTGCCGCGGGTGAACGAGATGGCGGCATCGATCGGGGAGCTGCGTCCGAGCGGGGGTCACCGTGAAGGATCCGTCGGTGCTCAGGGCGGTGACCCGGGTGGTGAGCGCGGAACCAGGCGTGTCCCCTGACCGGGACCGGTACGGCCGCACCCGACGGAGCGGCAGCGCCAGCGTGCCGGTCGCGCCCGGGGGCGAGCGCCGCGGCGGGTACAGCCAGGGGTACGGCGGCAGTGCGGCGCAAGCGCATGTAGGTGGCGCGTCGGGACAACCCCCGGTCGGCGGATATGCGGCGAAACGGTTCTCTCGACGGGTACCGTGTGTCGCTGCCGATGAGCGTGCTGCGAGCAGGACCTGTCCCGGGAGGCCCGCGAGGGGTTGGCGGCCGTCACGAGGGGCGGCTGCGCGGAAGTCGCCCGTCACGAGCGGATGCATGGGCTGCGCCGTTGTGGAAAGCCGCCAGGTATGGCACCCATCTCACCGAAGCCGAAGCGCCAGCCGAAGCCAGAGCGCGGAGACGACCACGATCGCTTTGACGGGGACCGGGACAAGGTTGCCGGTCCGGATGAGCGGGTGGAGGAGCGGGCACCGGACAAGCTCAGCGAGCTGCCCAAACGGTCCTGGGGGGCGGTGCTTCGCGGCACTTTCAGGGAGTTCAAGGACGACGAGCTGGCCGACCGGGCTGCGGCCCTGACCTATTACGGCGTGCTGGCCCTGTTCCCCGCGCTGCTGGTCCTCGTCTCCTTGCTGGGCATCGCCGGGGAGTCGGCGACCAAGCAGGTCCTGGACAACCTTCAGCGGCTCACCCCTGGCCAGGCGCGCGATGTGATCAGCAGTGCGGTGCAGCAGCTGCAGGGCAATGCCGGTGTCGGCTCGATCCTGGCGATCGTGGGCCTGGCTGTCGCGGTGTGGTCCGCCTCCGGGTACGTGGCCGCCTTCATCCGTACCTCCAACGCCGTCTACGACATGCCCGAAGGCCGTCCGGCGTGGAAGGTGCTGCCGCTGCGCCTGGGTCTGACCGTGGCGCTGATGGTCCTGGCCTGTGCGAGCGCGCTGATCGTGATCTTCACCGGTGGGCTGGCCCGGCAGGTCGGCACCGCTCTGGGGGTCGGTGACACTGCTATGACTGTGTGGTCGATCGCCAAGTGGCCGGTCCTGGTCCTCCTGGTCACGGTCATGATCGCGCTGTTGTACTGGGCTGCGCCGAACGCCAAGGGACGCGGGTTCAAGTGGGTGACCCCGGGAAGCTTCCTCGCCCTCGCGATCTGGATGATCGCCTCGGCCGGCTTCGCGTTCTACGTCGGGAACTTCGCCTCCTACAACAAGACGTACGGCACCCTCGCCGGGGTGATCATCTTCTTGGTGTGGTTGTGGATCACCAACATCGCCGTGCTCCTCGGGTTGGAGTTCGATGCGGAGATCTCCCGCCAGCGGGCGATCGCCGGCGGCCACCCCAAGGACGAGGAACCCTACGTCACGCCACGTGACACCCGGAAGTGGAGTGACGAAGACCGCCGCCGAATGGAGTGAGCGCGGTGGTCTCGGGCGGCTTGAGTGAGGGAAGCCGCTGGTCAGGAGTACTGTGCATGCTCTGGCGAGCTTGCGGGCAGGCGAGAACGGGCTGACCCCGCGCGCACGGCGTCCTGGATTCGGTCTGGGCATGCCGCCTGCGGGCGCCGACCTCCATGGCGCTGCCGGTCCTCCGTGGCGGCCGACCCGGGGAATGGTTCCCGTACGGAGACGTCGAGGACCGGCCCCGGCCCTGACAGCGCGCGCCGCGCGCTACCCCCCCCGACATCGCCGCAGGAGCCGCCATCGGGCTCGCGGCAGGCCGCTGCGGTGCAGTGCGGGTCGTAGCGGGGCTGCGGCAGCGGCAGCGGCAGGGGCAGCTCGGGTGAAGCGCAGGCCGCCGGTGCGGGTGCACGGCCCGATACCGGGTAGGCGCACCACTGACAGCAGGGGCACCACCGAGACCGCAGCAGGACCGCGGAGGACCGCAGCAGGACCGCAATGGGACAGCAGCGGGACAGCTGAGCGGCGCGGTGCCGCCCCCGCCCTGCAGATGGCGGCCCATCGTGCAGCCATCGAGGGATACCCGTAGAGAGCAGCACGAGGAAGGCCAAGGTGAAGACTCGTGAGACTCGTGAGCAGCGCTGACCGGCACGCCCACGACTCCGATGACTCGGTGGGCGCGCTCGTGACCCGCGCATCCCAGCAGCTGTCGGAGCTGGTGCGCGAAGAGATGCAGTTGGCCCGGGCGGAGATGACCGAGAAGGGCAAGCGGTTCGGAGTCGGCGGCGGCCTCTTCGGCGGGGCCGGCCTGGTCGGTTTCCTTGCCGCTCAGGCCCTGACGGGCGCGGCGATCGCCGCACTCGCGCTGCTGCTCCCGGTGTGGGCTGCGGCTCTGATCGCCGCCGCCGCGCTGGCAGCGGTAGCCGCCGTCATGGCGATGGCCGGGAAGAAGCAGATCGCGAAGGCCGGCCCGCCCGTACCGGAGCAGACCATCGACAGCGTCAAGGCCGACGTAGCCGAGATGAAGGAGCACACACACCGATGACCAGCCCATCCCCCCGCGAAGAGTCCGCGCCCACACCGGAAGAGCTACGCGAGCAGGTCGAGCACGCCCGCGAGGAACTCGGCCAGACCATCGAGGCGCTGGCCGGCAAGGCCGACGTGAAAGCCAGGGCGCAAGAGCAGGCCGCCGCCATGAAGGAGCAGGCGGCCGAGAAGGCCGCGCACGTCACCGGCCAGCTCCGCGACAAGGCGGAGCAGGCCAAGCACCTGCTGAAGGACAAGGCCCCCGACCCGGTCCTCGACAAGGCCGCCCACGCCGCAGCGCAGGTCCGCGAGACCGCGTACCGGGCCGGACAGCTCGCTGCGGACAAGACCCCCGATCCTGTACGGGAGAAGACCGGCCGGCTGGCGGCCACGGCGCGGGCGAAGCGCACCCCGCTGCTCGCCGCAACCGCCTTCTTGGTCGTCTTCCTGCTCGTACGGCGCAGCAGGAGGTGTCGATGAAGGCATCCAAGATCGCCTATAAGCCGGTCGGTTTGGCGCTGGGCACCGTCAGCGGAATGCTCGCCGGCATGGCCTTCAAGCAGGCGTGGAAGATGATCGGGCACGAGGGGGACGCCCCCGACGCCACCGACGAAGACCGCACGTGGCAAGAGATCCTCTTGGCCGCGGCCCTCCAAGGCGCGATCTTCGCCTTCGTCAAGGCCGCCGTCGACCGGGCGGGCGCAGCCGCCACCAGACGCCTCACGGGCACCTGGCCCGGCTGACCCAGCCGGGCCGGCCCGCCGCGGCTGGCGCGGACGCTGCCCGCACCCACAGCCCGCCGTCACGGCGCCCCCGCCGCTTCCCGGGCAGCGCCTGCCTACCTACCCCTCGCCGGATCGCCAATGCCTCCAGCCGCCGACGAGGTTGCCCTTCGGGCTGCCCGATTCACGAGAGATGACGCGGTGTCCGACTCTCTGCATCAGCCGTGGCTGCGCGGCATCGCCTGCAACCCGGCGGCGCCCTCCGACGGTGCCCGTTGGGATCTGTCGCTATTGTGCTGTCGTGACTGGCTCTGTGCAGCTTCCGCTGCTGTTTCTCGATGTCGATGGTCCGCTCATCCCGTTCGGCGCGGCGCAGCAGTATCCGACGTATGGGACGGGTGCTGAAGCTCTTGATGCCGATGAGAATCCGCTCCTGTCCAGGATCAACCCCGAGCACGGTCCCCGGCTGGCTGCGCTTCCGTGCGAGCTGGTCTGGGCGACGACATGGATGGATGAAGCGAACGAGTGCGTCGCTCCCCGCATTGGTTTGCCGCAGCTGGCAGTGGTGGTTTGGCCGGAGCCGTCGGCCACCGATGACCAGGATGAGCGGAACGGGATGCACTGGAAGACCCGCGCTCTTGTTGAACGGGCGGCCGGGCGGCCCTTCGTGTGGGTCGACGACGAGGTCACTGACGTCGACCGGGCCTGGGTCGCTGCCCACCACCATGGACGGGCCCTGCTCCATCGCGTCGATCCCCGCCACGGTCTGACTGATGGCGACTTTGCGGCTCTGGACTCCTGGCTGCGACTGGTCCCGGCCGTTCCCCATCCTGTTCGGCCATAGCGCCGTCCGTACACTCACCGGAGAGAACGCGCTGGATCGTTCATGACGCCATGGCCCACACCAATGGCCAGACGCACGGGACTGATTGGAGGCACTGCCTCTTCTACAAGGACCGCAGAGACCGGACTTGGTCAGTGGCGTACGTGAAGAGCTGCTGAAGTGAGGAAGCTGTCATGAGTACAGGGAAGTGGCTGTGGATCTCGCTGCGGCGTTACGTCCTGACCGTCGTCCTTGCCTGGGTAGCCGCTGCCTCGGTGGTGCCGGCTCTCGGTGACGATCCCTTCGCCGATGAGTTCGCGCTCGGGTTGCGGGTCGGGCTCGTGGGGGTTCCCCTCCTGACGATCGCGACCATGTTCGTGCTCGTCCTACTGGCCGGTCGGCGGTTCGAGCCGCCGACCGGCGGTCCCCAGCGGATCAGGGGCGGCTGGATGGTCGTCCTGCCGTTGGTGCCGTTGCTGCCGGTGGGACTGCTCATGCCGCTGCAATACCTGATCATGGTGGGCGCGCAGCTGGCCTATGTGGTCTGGGTGCTGCCTTGCGAGGACGCCCGTGACACGGCGAACGTCCTGCGCTCGCTCGCCGACCCGGCCGTCCCTGCGGAGCAGCGGGCCCGGACGGCACGGGCGGTCGCGGAACTCCGGACCAGACCGGTCGTGGAAGCCTTGGTGCTCGCTGCGGCGGACGAGGACCCGGAGGTCGCCGAAGCCGCGCTCGCAAGCCTTTTCCTCATCTGGCGGCACGACGGCCGCGTCGGCGAGGACCTGTTGCTGAAGCTTGCCCCGCAGGACCAGGAACGGGTAAGGGCGTTGGGCATCAAAGTCAGCAGCCCCTGGTGACAGCCGCGGTGACCGGGTGAACCTGCAAAGGTGTCCGCCGGCAAGGCGGTGGGAAAGAGGCTTGGTGCAGTAGCCATCGGGCGCGGATCGGCTGCGCTCGTGCCATCGCCATCGCCATCGCCATCGACGGGAGTCAGGATGGGGTACTTAGACGGCATAGAACCACGCCTCAGGAAAGCGTTGGAGCTCCGCAAACTCTCCCTCCACGAGCGGCCGGACAGGAGGGGTTACTTCGACGTGTACTGGGATGACGGGATCAAGCACGCTCCGGACGACCGCGGACTCCCTGTCGGGTTCCTGAACGTGTCCGCCCACCCTTCCGGCTTCATGCAACGCAAGGTTGAGTTGTGGTGGGTCAGCATTTCCAGTCCCGTGGTCCACGAGGTCGCCAGCAGGCTTCCCAACATCAACGAAGCCATCAGCGTGTTCCTTGTCCATCTCCCCGCCCGATACTCCTGAACCAACCAACCAGCCGCTCGGCGCCTTTGCGTGCCTACTTCCGCCAGCTCGATCTGGTACGCCGGTGAAGTGACACCGTAGCCGTCACCGTGACCGGCGCCTACCGCCTACCGCTTCGGCGATCGGCCGCCTTCCGCAGCTCGTACCGCTTTCCGGGATCCGCGTGACCGAGGTGACCGACACGCTGGTAGATCGCCGGTTTCCGGTCGGTGCCGCCAACGCTCCATGCCGACGGCCAGGAACACTCCGGGACCCGGATCCGGACTTCCTGTGTCCAGACGTCTCGCCCGGGCTCGTACGACCAGGTGCCGGAGCCCGAGCACCGCCGTGACGGGCCGCTGGGGTGGTCGTCGGGGTCGTGCTCGCCGACGCCCGAGGCCGTGACCAGGCCGTCCGACGTGAAGACCAGCGTTCCGCCCGTGCGGTCGACCCAGGTGCCGGCCATGGTCGCCGGGCCGATCGCCGGCGGCTCGTACGCGGGCAGCAGGCCGACGGCGAACCCGAGGGTACCGAGCAGGCCCGTCCCCGCCACTACGGCCGCGCCCCGCAGCGCTACGTGCCGGACCAGCCCCGTGTGCCGGAGGCGCGCAACCAGGCCGCCCACCGACAGCGCGGCCGTGGCCACCGCCCAGAAGACGAGCAGGGGCCGCACCTCCACGCGGTTGTACGCCCCGAAGGCCGCGATCGGCGGTGCCACCAGGGCCGCCACCATCGGCGGCACCCACCACCACGCTTCCCGGCCGCCGAGGCGGCGGCCGAACAGGTCGGCCAGCGCCACCGCCGGCAGCACGAAAGCCAGGGACAGCAGGAACGCGACCAGGCCGACGATCACGCCGAAGGAGACGAGGCCCGGCAGCAGGGCCGTGTGGTCAACCGGCGTGTCGGGCGGCGGCTGCGTCCGGACGTACAGGAGGACCACCACGACGGCGAGCGCTACCTCCAGGCAGCCCACCAGCACCGAGACCAGCAGCACCCGGCCGTACGACCGCTTCTGATCCACGGCCACCCCCCATTCCGGCACGGCGAAACGAACGCGTCCGCCCGGTCGGCGGCCCTGACCATTCTGCCAGCCCGCACTGAACGTGTTCAATTACTTTCTTACGCCTGCCTCTCGCCGACATCTGCCGGCCCTGCGGTCAGCTCACCGTCACGTCGGCCGTGGCGGTGAGGAGGGCGCGCGGGACGCGGCTGATCAGTTCCAGCAGGACGTCGTGTTCGTCTTCGCGCTGTCCGAAGCGCCCGAACCATTGCTCGGGGCGGGCGCTCTCGGTGGAGAAGGTCAGCCGGTACTGGTACTGGCCCTTCTCCTCGGGCCGGAACTGGGCGAAGACCGTCAAGGGCAGGGAGGCGGCGGCCCCTCCCCCGTCCGTGGGGTCGAAGCCCTCGCCCGGCGGGAGCCGGTGGAAGTGTGACTCCAGCAGCGGGCCGACGAGGGGGTCCTCCACCCATGGCTCCGATACGACGCGTCCGCCGTGCAGGACCGACGTGCGGTAGTGGGGGAAACGTATCCCCGCCTCGGAACCGTCGAGTACACCGACGACCCACACCTCGGAACCGCCGGTGTTGCGCAGTTCCACTGCGATGGGAACCGGCGCGCCGACGGAGTGCGGTCCCGGCGCTGCCGCCAGGGCGAGTTGGAGGGCGGCGGCCGTCTGGCTGCCGCCCTCGCTTCCGGAGAGGGGGGAGTGGGGCATGCGGCTTCCTCCGGGGTCATGTGGCTGCGGCCATGCATCGGGCTATGCATCGGGCTATGCATGGGTCGTGCTTGGTCTCCGGTCTCCGTTTTCCGGTTTCCGGTTTCGGTCCCGGTTCCTACTCGCCGGAGACCTCTTCCTTCGTGCGTTCGGCCTGGGCCTGGATGTGCTCCATGACCTGGGGGTTGAGGTTCTTGCGGTGGAAGACGTCCACCATCTCGTCCATGACGCGTTCCGCCCGCTCCAGGTTGCCCGCCTTCGCCTGCACCCGGGCCAGCCTCTGCATCACCTGGCCGAGCGTGATGTTGTCGACGCCCTGCTCGCCGGCAGAGGCTTTCACCACCTTCTTGAGCTGGCCGATGCTCTCGTCGGTGTTGGCGTGGTGGACGTGCAGTTGCTTGTCGGCGGTGAGGTCCTTGAAGTCCCGTGACGCGTTGAAGCCCTTGACCAGGCGGGCGTACACGGCGAGCGGGTGCTCCGGGTAGCGGTCCAGGACCTGGTCGAGGGCCTCGTTCCCCGGCTTGAGGGTTTCGGAGTGGGAGCCCAGCAGGTAGAAGAGCGTCCCCTGCTCGTCACCGGACATCAGCTCGGCGACGGTTTCGTCGTCATCGCTGCGGGGCGAGCGGACCGTGAGCTGGTGGACCTGGGAGAGCACTCGCGAACCGTCCGCCGCGTAGTACTGGGCCCGCAGTTGGTACCGGCCGGGCTGCTGGAAGTAGAAGCCGTCCTTGCCGTAGCCGATGTAGGCACTGTCGTAGATCGCACACCGGTCCGCGCCGAGGACCGTCCGGGGCTCGTGGTCCGTGCAGCGGATCAGCGCGGGCCGGTAGACCGTCGCCGCTCCTGAAGGGGGGCGGATGGCGACGGTGACGAACCCGTCCTTGGGGTGCAGCCGGCCGTGTGTGAGGCTTCCGCGCAGGTCGGTGGTGGCCAGCTTGAGTTCGATCACGACCGGTTCGCCGTACCGGAAGGTGCCGTTGGAGCGCAGTTCCAGGGTGAGCCCGGAGTTGTCGATCACCGGCGTGTCGAAGAGGTCCACGTCGATCTCTGCCGCACCGAGACCGAACGGGTTGCTGCCCATGATCACGTCACGGTAGAAGCCGTGCCGCAGATGGACGAGTTCACTGTCGGTGAACTGGAACGGGAACGCCGACCAGTAGGCGGTCGTTCCGCCCGGTGCCGGCGGCGGGGGCTGGTAGTTCTGTGCGTAGTTCATCCAGGACAGGTCGCCGAGCCCGCCGTTCGGGCCGAGCGGTTGCGGCGGGCTGGCGAGGTGCTTCTGCCAGGAGTGCAGCAGGTTGAACGCGTGCCCGATCTCGTGGACGTGGGTGCGCAGCTGCGCCCGCTGGCGGAGCGGGTCCGCGCCCTGGATCTCATCGTGGAACGCCGCGTAGCCCTGTCTCTGGAAGGCCCCGAAGCCGTCGAACATGATGCCCCGCGTCCCCGGGTCCACGTACGAGGTGGCGATGAGCTGCCATACCTGCCACTGGGGACCGTTCCGCCAGAGGCTGAAGTGGTTGACCATGGCGTTGTGCAATTCCGCGTCGTCCCACTTCTCGTCCGGGCCGGCACCGCCGGTGGATATGACGTTGGGGGTGCCGGCGATCTGCATCTCGATCCCCGCCTCCGCGTAGGCGGCGGGCACGCTCAGTACGCGCGCCTGACTCGAAGGGGGCTGCGGCAGGGACCCGGTGTCGTACGAGATGAACGGGACCGTCCCGGCCACGGAGTCCTGTTCGAGCAGGACGCTGCGGAAATGCGGTGAGACGAACGTGCACAGGAAGCTCGCGCTGGGCGCGGCGCCGTTGTTGGAGAACGTGACGGAGGCCGGGCCAGGGGGGAGTGCGGCGCCGCTCGCACCCCGGACCATGGTCACTTCGACGTGCGGGGACACGACGGGGAAGCTGAACTTCCCCTGTCCGGAGAGCGTCAGCAAACCCTCGGTGGTGGTGGCGGTGGGTGCCGCCACGACGAACGAACCGACGTAGCTGGTGGTTGCTCCACTGGTCTCGAAGAAGTCGCCGCTGATCCGATTCATGGGCCGTGTGCCGTCCACGTCCACGCGCAGTTCGAGCTGTGTCGCGGCCCCGGCGCTGCGGTAGCGCCCGCTGACCGTCGTCCGCGTCGCCGACGTGTCCGCCTGCGGCACGGCCTGTGCTTCGAGCCTCGCCACGCGGGCCCTGAGCTGGACCATGTCCTCGGCCTCCGGCTCCACGGGCGCGGCTTCCACGGCCCGGCTCCGCTCAACCCTCTGCATCAGCTCTTCGAGATCGTTCCTCTCGGCCGGCTGGGCCGGCCCGTACAGCTTCGTGGGGTCCGGGATGATGGACATGGCTGGTGACTCCTCCTCCTGCTGCTTCCCCTGGGCCGGATTCGATCGAGCGGTCATCTGTGCGAGCGGGGGCATGCGGCCTGAGCGGTGCTCGACGGGACCCGCGAAGAGGGCGGGATGCGCGGCTACGCGACCACCCGCCGATGAGCGACCCAGGAGGAACACCGTGCCGGGCCGATACCACAAGCGTCCGTCCGCCGCGAGCGGGCCGCAACCGGGCAGCCGCGCAGCCGCGAAGCGCAGCAGCCGCGCTCAGACCCGTGCGCGCGCGTCCCCGGAACCGGCTTGCGGTTTCACTACCGTGAGTACATGGCGCACACTCAGGAGCACCGTCCGGGACGTCGGATTCCGGGCTGGGCCCCCTGGCTCTGCTGGGGCGGCCTGATCACCGGCCTCGTCTTGATGCTGGTGTACTGGCTGGCCCCGCCCCTGGACACACCCGGCGCGAGGGCGGAGGTGCGGCTGCAGTTCGCCGCGGGCCAGGACCGCTCGGTGCGTCAGACCGTGCGGGACATCATCGGCGGCGACGCCGGCGGCGGCGGAGTCAGGCTCTTCAAGGACGGGCTCCTCCTCGACTGGCTGATGTTCATCCCGGGGTACACGTTGGCGCTGGCCTCCGTGTTCGGTTTCGGGACCCTCTTCCTGTACCGGAAAACCTCGCGTGCGTGGGCCCGTCGGGCGCTGGCCCTCACCGCCGTACCGCTGGTGGCGGACTGCGCGGAGAACTTCTTCCTCCGCCTGGGCCTGGACCGGCTCGACAGCGATCCGGAATGGGCCTTCATCTGGGCCGCCTACTGCGCACAGGTGAAGTGGACGGTCGTCGTCTCGCTGGTCGCCGCGGCCCTGTGTGCGGGGTCCATCCTGGCCTTCCGCCTGACGCTGCGTCCCGGGGCCGAGGTGCTGGGCGCGCAGCCTCCGCGTCCGCGTGCCGTCGTACGCAGCGCCCACAAGCTGGCCGACGGGTCCGAGAGCTGGTCGGACGACCCGGACGTGATCGCTCCGCCCGCGGCGCCGCACGCCTCCACTCCGCTGGCCGACTGGACGGCCCCGTACGCGCCACCCGCACCGGAACGCGAGGAGCCGCCCGCACCGAACCGCCACGAGCAGCCCGGGCCGAACGACAGTGCAAGGGTCCTCCGCTGGCGCACCAGGGCGCTGCAACTGCCCGGCCGTGAGGCGGCGGAGGTGGGCATCTGCGCATCCGGCGGCGGCATCCGCTCCGCCTCGGTCGTCCTCGGCGCCCTCCAGGCGCTCCGGGACGCCGGTGTGGTCGGCAGGGCGCGCTATCTGGTGTCGGTATCGGGCGGCGGCTATACGGCGGGGGCGTTCCAGCTGGCGCTCACCCCGGAGCAGCCCAAGGACAAGAACGGGAGGCCGTTCGTGCGGGCCGATCTGGCCACGCCCGAGGACGTCTTCGCGCCCGGCAGTCCCGAAGAGGACCACGTACGCCGGCACGCGAAGTACCTCGCGGACAGTCCCAGGGAGAAGCTTCAGGCTGCGGGAACGGTGCTGCGCGGCATGGTCGTCTCCCTCGGCATGCTCGCGCTGATGTTCACCGTGGCGGGCATGTACCTGCACGCCTTCTACTCGTTCCTGCCGCTGACCGACCTCGACGGCCTCCGGAGTCCGGTGGGCCGTGTCCCGCGCCTGGAGCTGTACGCGCACGTCCGGAACCCCATCCTCGCCCTCCTCGCCCTCGCCGGCGTGGTGACCCTGATCGCCTCCCTCGTCAGGGCGTTCAGCGGCCAGTCCCGCCCGGCCTGGGTACGGAGCACCATCAAGGCGATCGTGGGTCTGGCTCTGGCGGTCGCCGCGTACACCGTGTTCTTCCCCGCCCTGATCTGGTTCTTCGTGTGGCTGTCCGAGGCGCAGACGGTCCTCCCCACGGGCGGCCGGGGCGTGTCCCTGCTCGCCACGCTCACGGCCGCGGTGACGTGGGTGGGTGCACTGTTCACCGCGGCCCACAAGTCGGTCAAGAAGTTCAAGCCGGACGGCGACCGGGCGAGCATGTTCTCCGGGGCCGACAAGTCGATCACCATCCAGGGCAATACCAGCTGGGTGAAGGCGATCGTCTGCTGGCTGGTGCTGCTCCTGCTCGGCTTCTTCGGTCTCGCGCTTCTCGCCTGGGTCGCGGTGTACGCGGGCGAGTGGGACTGGCGGTGGAGGTGGGGGCTGCCGGTCGCCCTGCTGGTCCTGTCGTTCCTCATCGACCAGACCACCTTCAGCCTGCACCCCTTCTACCGGCAGCGCGTGGCCGGCGCCTTCGCGGTGCGGCGCGCGGTCCTGCGCGACGGCTCGGTCGGCGGTCTCCCGTACGACTACAACGCCGAACCGACCAGTCTCAGCACCCACGCCCGGAAGGTGGACCGTTTCCCCCAGGTCATCTTCGCCGCCTCCGCCGCCGTCTCGCTGCGCAACCGCACCGCGCCCGGCCGGCCCGCGGTCCCGTTCACCTTCGCCTCCGACTACGTGGGCGGTCCGGACACCGGCTGGGTGCGCACCTCCACGATGGAGGCGACGGCCCGGCCGCTGATCAGGCGTGACATCACGGTGCAGTCCGCCGTCGCCGTGTCCGGCGCGGCCTTCGCCTCCGCGATGGGCACGCAGACGATGTTCTTCGAACGGCTGCTCGCGCTGTCCAACCTGCGTCTCGGCACGTGGGTGCCCAACCCCGCCTATCTCGCCGAGCTGGCGAAGTACGGACCCGACTGGACCATGCCCCGGCTGCCGCGGATCCGGCGGCTCCGCTACCAGCTCCAGGAACTCGTGGGCCGGTACTCGGACACCACCCCCATGCTGTTGTGCACCGACGGCGGGCACTTCGACAATCTCGGCCTGGTCGAAATGCTCCGGCTCCGCTGCCGGACGATCTACGTCATCGACTCCAGCGGGGACTCACCGCCGCTGGCCACCACCCTCGCGCAGGCGGTGACCCTCGCCTACGAGGACCTCGGAGTGGTCATCGAGTTCCCGCAGGACGAGGTGCTCAAGCTGGTGGCGGGCAGCGCCGAGCCGCTCGAGCCGACGGAAGCGATGGCGGCCCTCAACGCGCGGTTCTCGGCGAGCTGTGTGGTGACGGGCACGATCAAGTACCCCGAACCGGTCGTCTTCGCCCCCGGCACCGCCCCTTCCGACGAGGGCACGATCATCTTCGCCAAGGCGACCCTGACCTCGGACATGTCCTACGAGCTGCTGAGCTACGCCCTCGTGGAGAAGGCCTTCCCCCGGCAGGCCACCTCCGACCAGTGGTTCGACCATGCCCAGTTCGACGCCTACCGGGCGCTCGGCCACTACCTCGGCACGGCGGCCGGGAAGGTCGGGAAGGCCGGGGAGGGAGGGGAGGCCGGGGAGGCCGGGAGAGACCGGCGGGACGGGAGCGACGGGAGCGACGGGAAGGGCGGAGCCGGCCAGCCCGTGGGGTGAGGGGGTGAGGGCCTTCGCCCGTCTGCCTCGCTCCGCACGACACCGGCCCGGAGGTGCGACAACCTCGTGCAGAGTGCACACAATCCCCCTTCGCGAAGAGGCGCGCATGGACGAGGTCGATCGGTACGAGCGCTACGTCGGCGGCAGCCCCGAGGCCGAACGGAGGATCTTCGAACGACTCTCGGGTGACCTCCTGCGCGTGCAGCTCAAGGTGAAGAAGCGCAGCGGCTCCCCCACTCTCCAACGGACCTTCCACGCCAAGGCGGTCCTCGGCGTGGAAAACGCCCGTCTGCGGTTCCACGACGACCTCCCCGAGGCCCTGCGGACGGGTTTCGCCCAGCCCGGAGCCGAGTACCCGGTCACGGTCCGGCTGTCCAACGCGAGCGGAGTCCGCCAGCCCGATTCCGCGCCCGATCTGCGCGGGGCGGCGCTGCGGGTCGAGGTGGGCCCCGACGAGACGCACGATCTGCTGATGACGAACTTTCCGGTCTCCCATGCCCGCAACGCGCGGGAGTTCGTCGCCTTCGCGAAGGCCATGGCGGGTGCCGACTCGCGGCTGCGCAAAGGGTACGCGCTGTTCGTCAAGCTGCCCCTGGCGGTCGGGTGGCCCACGGCTGCCCGTATGCGGCGCAACGTCGTCGCCGGAACCCGTCGCACGGTGCACAGCCTGGCGCTGGAGACGTACTGGAGCCGCGGCGCGATCCTGTGGGGCGACTGCGGACCGGTGCGCTACCAGCTGCGGCCCGTCGCGGACGCCCCGCCGGCCCGGACGACACCGCGCACCCACCCCGATCATCTGCGGCGTGAGCTCTCCCAGCGGCTGCGCGAGGCGGACGTCGTCTTCGAGTTCTGCGTGCAGCGCTACGTGGACGCCCGGCGCACCTCCGTCGAGGACGGCGCGGCCGAGTGGAAGGAGGAGGACGCACCCGTCGTGCCGGTGGCCACGCTGACCATCCCCCGCCAGGACATCCACACGGCCGAAGCACGCGCCGGCGCGTCGCGGGTCGACTTGCTGGCGTTCAACCCCTGGCACACCACGGAGGGCTTCCGGCCCCTGGGCAACCTCAACCGTGCCCGCAAGCTCGCTTACGAGGCCGGCAGCGCTCACCGCCTGGGCCACCGCTTCGTGACCGTCGAGCCACGGCGCAACGCCCTGCTCGGGGCACCGCTCCGGGCCGCCTTCCGCACCGTGAACCGTTTCGTCCCCTGGCACCGGCTGCCGACCCCCCTCGGCCTGCTCAACCTCATGGCCTTCCGCCAGACGCTGCGCCGGCACAACCTCATCGACACCGAAGTCCACGAGGCTCCGCCCGCGGCCGTACCGGTGGAGACCCCGCTCAACCAGGAGCTGCTGGTCAGGCGCAGTTACGACGGCACGTACAACGATCTGTCCGAGCCGCGGATGGGCGCTGTCGGCGCGACGTTCGGCCGCACCATGCCCCCCGTCTACCGCCCGGACCAGTTCGACGTTCCCCATCCGGTGACCGTCAGCCGGGAACTGCTCCGGCGTGAGGCGTTCATCCCCGCGACCTCGCTGAACGTCATCGCCGCCGCGTGGATCCAGTTCCAGGTGCACGACTGGGTCAAACACAAGAGGCATCCGGTCGGCGCCAAGAGCGTCGAGGTGCCGATGCCGCCCGGCGAGACCTGGCAGAACACCCCGGGCGGACCGCGGGAGAAGCTGATGCGCTTCGGTGCGGACGAGGCGGTGCACGTGCCCGGCGGCGAGCGGTCGCCGATCCTGTTCGCCAGCGGCGTCTCGCACTGGTGGGACGGTTCGGAGGTCTACGGCGGTGACGAGTCGGTCGCGAAGTCGTTTCGTGAGCCCGATGGCGGCGCCGGGCTGCGGCTGGAGGAGGGGCACCTGCCGTACGGCTCGAACGGTGTCCCGCTCACCGGATTCACCGACAGCTGGTGGTTCGGCCTCAGTGCCATGCACACCCTGTTCGCCCGTGAGCACAACACGGTGTGCGACGCCCTGCGGCACGAGTATCCGCGCATGGACGAGGATCGGATCTACCACACGGCGCGGCTGATCGTCTCCGCCCTGATCGCGAAGATCCACACGGTGGAGTGGACTCCCGCGATCCTCGCCACCAAGACGCTCGACATCGGAATGAAGACCAACTGGCAGGGACCGCCGAAGAACTGGCTCGACCAGCTGGGCGTCTGGCTGCTGGAGGCGAACGGGCAGAAGGGCATCCCCAAGACCCTGCCCGACCACCACGGCGCCCCGTACTCCCTCACGGAGGAGTTCGTCACCGTCTACCGGATGCACCCCCTGATCCCGGACGACTACGAGCTCGTCGACCACCGGTTCGGCCGCCGGCTCGACACCCTGAGCTTCACCGACCTGCAGGGCCCGGCCGCGGAGCCGCTCATCCGCAAGACCGGCCTGGTGAACAGCCTGTACTCGCTGGGCATCGCCCACCCGGGGGCGATCACCCTGCACAACTTTCCGCGCACCCTGCAGGCATTCGAGCGGGACGGGGAGATCATCGACCTCTCCGTGGTCGACCTGGTGCGCACCCGGCGTCGCGGTGTCCCGCGCTACAACGACTTCCGCGCGGGCCTGCACAAGCCGCGGATCCGGCGGTTCGAGGACCTCTCCTCCGATCCGGAGACGGTCGCGCGGCTTCGGGACGTGTACCGCTCGGTGGACGACATCGACACCGTGGTGGGGCTCTTCGCCGAGAATCCCCCCACGGGCTTCGGTTTCAGCGACACCGCCTTCCGCGTGTTCATCCTGATGGCCAGCAGGCGGTTGCAGAGCGACCGTTTCCTCACGGTTGACTTCCGGCCCGAGGTCTACACGCCCCTGGGCATGGACTGGATCGAGCGCAACGGCATGACGAGCGTCATTCTGCGGCACTGCCCCGAGCTGGCGGGCATCCTGCCGCGCGCGGCCAGTGCGTTCGCGCCCTGGCGCCCGGTCCAGCCCGTCCGGAACGACAGCGGCCGCGGCCGCGGCTGAGCGGGGGAAGGCGCCATGTCCACACCCGGCAGCAGCAGTACCGGCGCAGGCCACCCCGGCCTGGAAGCCCTACTGGCCCGTCCGCTGTGGGAGACGGTCTTCAAGCGGCGCACCCACCGCGTGAGCAGGGGCGCGTCCGTGCCGGCCGGGTCGATGAGCCATCGGTCCGAGCACCGGCCGGAGCCGCTGTCCGAGCTCGAGGAGGCGGTGCTCATCGCCCTCACCGGCTCCTCGGGACTCACCATGCCCGACCGGCCGTTCGAGGACCCCCGCGATCACCAGCCCATCATGGCCAAGCCGAACCTGAACATGACCGGGCGGACCGCGGGCAGCCCGGACAACGCTCAGGCCACCCACTTCTTCATGATCAACGACAGTGGCACGTACTACCTGAGGAAGCTGCCTCCGTCCCCGGACCACGCCTTCGGTCCCGACACGCTGATCGAACGCGCACGCCAGTCGAAGGTGCGGGTACTGGACCACCGCCTGGACGTCGCCGAGGGGATGCGCGACTTCCCGGCGTACCTCGACTCCAACCGGTTCCTGTCCAACCTGCCGGGCACCACGCTGTTCCTGCCGGTGGTCGACCTCTCCCACCAGTACATCAACGCGCTGATGTATCTGCTCACCCAGCCCGAGGGGGCCCGGCCCACGCTCGTCGACGACCGCAACTTCTACCGCCCGGCCGGGGTACGGAAGTGGATGCGCAACGGCTTCCTCAACCCGGCCGTCAAGCTGCCGCTCGGTGCTCTGGGACCGATGCGCACCCAGGTCGAGGCCGACCTGCTGCTGCAGAACATGATGCTGGTCGCGGACGCCATGGGGCTCGGTGCCTGGATCCACGCGACGATCAGCCCCCAGATCATGCTGGGCGACCCGAAGTTCTCGCGCACCTACGGCCGCATGCTGGGCTTCGACTTCGTCACCCCGAAGTTCCGCCCTGCCGACATCCTGCGCTGGCACGTGCCGCTGCCGAAGTACGCCGAGCTGCGCGCCCACCCGGTGGGGCTGCGGGCCGGCGGCGAGCACCTCATCAAGGGCGCCTGCCCGCCCAACTACCCGTCGATGCAGGACGCGGTCGACTCCGTGATCCGCTCCAAGTTCGGGGAGAACGGCATCTACGCGGACAAGGAGGTCTTCACCCGCATCTACAAGGACGACTTCGCGCAGCGGTACCTCGCCGAGGCGAGCGAGTACGACCGGCAAGTGATCGAATGCGCGCGGGACATCTGCGTGTACATCCACGAAACGCACGGGCGGTTCCCGGCACACACCGACGCCATCCATGTGCCCGGCATCTGGCTGCAGGCGCACCACGTCGAATCCGAATACTACGACCGGTTCTTCCAGGACGGCCTGACCGAAGCTCACCGTCGGCACGCCTCGCGCTGGGACGGATGAGGGAGACGACCCGATGAGAGTGTACGAGGCCATCGTCAAGGGGCTGGAAGGCGTCGGAGTGCGCGCGGCCTTCGGGGGCGCGGGGGAGAACGCGGCGGGGCTGATGCTGGCGCTGAAGCATTCGCAGAAGATCCGGCCGATCATCACCCGGCACGAACAGGCCGCGTCCTTCATGGCCTGCGGCTATGCCATGTACACCAACCGGCTGGGCTTCTGCTTCGCGACGGCCGGGCCGGGCGCGTTCAACCTGTTCTCGGGGCTGGCCGTGGCCATGTCCGACTCCTATCCGGTCCTCGCCGTCTCGGGGTACGCGACCATGAAGTGGCGCGGATGGGGCTCGCTCAACGAGACGTCGGGAGTGAACGGCACGCCCGACTCCCAGGCCATGTTCGCGGCCACGACCAAGAAGTCCTTCCTGCTCACCGACATCGCCGACACGTGCGATGTGCTGGAGGAAGCGGTCAACACCGCCTTCGAGGGGAGGCCCGGTCCCGTGCACATCCACGTGCCCGAGGACCTGACCCACCGCGGCGTCGAGGTCACGAACTTCCGGCCGCTGAACCTCGACGTGAAGCCGGTCCTGCCGGACCCGGAACGGGTGGCGGAGATCGCATCGGTCCTGGCGGACGCCCTGGCGCGGGGGAAGCGGATCGTGGCGCTCGTCGGCTTCGGTGCGGTGCGGAGCGGGGCGGGACCGGAGATCGAGCGGCTGATCGAGCGGTTCCAGATCCCGCTGCTCACCACTCTGGACGGCAAGGGCATCGTGTCCGAGGGACATCCGCTCGCGGTCGGGGTCTTCGCCGACAGCGGCCACTCCAGTGCGTGGAAGGCGTTCCGCGAGGCGGACGTCGTGCTGTGCATCGGCAACTCCCTCAATCAGCACGCCACGTTCAACTACCGCGAGGACCTGTTCGAGAACAAGGTGCTCATCCATGTGAACATCTCCGAGGTCGAGTTCCGCAAGGCCTACCGGCCCGACTACGCCCTGCTGTCCGACGCGCGTCCGGCAGTGGCTGCCCTGGCCGACGCGCTGGAGGGGATGGTCGGCGACGTACCGGCGGTCGAGGTCGACGGCCGGGACTACGAGGCCCGCAAGATCACCCACCTCACGGGAAAGATCCACCCCGGCGAACTCGCGCAGTCGATCGGGCGCATGCTGCCGCCCCGGGGTGTTCTGCTCGCGGACGCGGGCGCCCACCTGGCGTGGCTCGGGTACTACGTGGAGCTCGAACAGGGGCAGAACTTCCGCAAGGCCGGCTCGTTCGGGCCGATGGCCGGACACGTCAACGGAGCCATCGGCCTGAAGGTCGCCCACCCCGACCGGACCGTTGTCGTCGGCTGCGGCGACGGATGCTACTCGCTGTCCGGTTTCGAGCTGATGACCGCCGTCGAGCACGATATCCCGGTCATCTGGGTCATCTTCAACGACGGGCAGTTCAAGCTGATCAAACTCTTCCAGATCGTCACGTACGCCGAGTCCGCCCTCGTCGAGTTCCAGAACCCGGACTTCGCTGCGTACGCTCGTGCGTGCGGTGCGGACGGCTATCGGGTGGAGACGCTCGAGGAATTCGAGGAGGCGTTCCGCGCCGCCCTGGCCTCCGGCCGGCCCACGGTCATCGACGCGAAGATCACGCGATGGGCCGTGCCTCACTACAGCCCTTCACCCGACGGCGTCATCGACGGTCTCGTCGAGACCATCGAAGCACGCTTCCGAGACTGACGGCCGGCCGCGCCCCGTCGGCACCCGCCGGTCAGCGCCTCGGGGCTCTGTCAGCCCGCCTTGCGGGCGGCCTCGTCGACGGCGGCCAGCATGCTCTGGAACTGTCCCGTCAGCATCCTGTCGATCACGGGCCCGGTCAGGTTTCCCACCGGGCCGCCCCTCGGGACGTACCGGTAGTCGAAGGTGATGGCCGTCCCGTCCCCGTCTGGGTCGAGGCTGACCCTGGCCGCGGCCTGCTTCATCGGCACGAGGGCCGATGGCTGGTTCTCGGTGGCGAGGGTGCGGCCCTCCTCCCAGGCGGTCACCGTTTCCACCAACGAGCCGACCGGCTTCAGATCGACTTGGCGGCGAGCACCCACGCCCCGGGTCCGTTCGCCGATGGCCCGGGAGCCCCTGAGTCCGCTCCAGACGCCCGCCAGGTTCGGGAAATCTGCGAGTACGGCCCAGACGGCAGCAGGCGGCGCGGCTGCTCGCCGCCGGATCTCGAGGTGACGCTCTGCCATGATGACCGCCTTCAGGTCAGCCGGGCCCGTGGCGCTACGAGCCCCGAGCCCCAGCCCTCACCCTCGCGAACGCTAGTCCGGCCGGCGGGCCCGCGAGGGCGACGCGCCGGTGGGCTCACCTCTATGGCAGAACGTGCGCATCGGGGCGGCCGGGCGCCGGGATCGCGGGTGGGTGGCTGGTGAGAGCCCCTCCCTCTGCAACAGCTCTGCCACAACGGGGACAGGACCTCCGTACCCCCGGAAGCGGCCCCTACTGTGGGGCGAGGCACGGGCAGGGGGGAACCATGGCCAACACGGATGACATCGCCACGCGTCACGAGGACGGGGCGCGCCGACAGCGCATACGGCGCTCGGCACTGTACGGCGCGGTCGGCGGGGCGGGAGCCGTGACGATCCTCGGCTTCTCGTTCGTCGTCCAGGGCTGGCAGCTCGGTATCGCGGCCTGGATCACCATTCCGCTGCCCGCGGTGGTGGCCGTTGCCGCAGGATGGGCCGGGGCGCGGGGTGGCCGGGCGGACGGCATCCGACAGGAAGCCGTCATCGACAGCCTCGCACCGGGAGAGACCCTCCTCAGCGAATACCTCGTCCAACCGGCGCCCCTCCACCCCGAGATGCCGGACGTGTGGGACCCATGCGTGCTGCAACTCACCAACCACCGGCTCCAGTTGTGGCAGGACAGGACACTGATCCTCAGCCGTCCCTGGAGCGAGCTGCTTCTCACTGCCCACGGAGACGACCAGGTGATCGTCGCGGGCCGGGAAGGGCCCCTCGTCGAAGTCCGGTTGGACAGGCCGGCCGTGCCGGAAGAGCTCGTCCTCGCCGCGTCCCGTTTGAAGGCACGCGCACCCTTCTGAAAGCACCCGACGGCCCGGCGCCTGGCTCGCGGACGGCCGGGCCGGATGCTCGAGGTCAGCGGGGGCTGAGGAGGCAGAACTCGTTGCCTTCCGGGTCGGCCATGACCGTCCAGGAGATTGCCGACTGGTCGATACCGGGGTCGGTGGCGCCCAGGGCGCGCAGTCGGGCTTCCTCCGCCGCCGGATCGTCCCCGGGGTAGGGGCAGACGTCGAGGTGGACGCGGTTCCACCCGCTCTTGGTGTCGGGGGTGCGGACGAACTCGAGGTAGGGGCCGACACCCTTGGCGGAGCGCATGGTCGCGTGGTCGTCGGCGACCTCGTGCACCGTCCAGTCCATCGCCTGCCCCCAGAACCGGGCCATCGCCCGCGGGTCGGTGCAGTCGACCACCACCGTGGCGATCGGCCCGGTGTCCCGGTACAGCTCGCGGGGCTCCAGGACGCAGAACTCGTTGCCCTCCGGGTCGGCCATGACGGTCCACGGGACATCGCCCTGCCCCACGTCGGCGAGCGTCGCGCCGAGGTCCTTCAGGCGCGCGACCAGCTCTTCCTGATGCGCGGTCGATGTGGTGGCCAGATCAAGGTGCACCCGGTTCTTCACCGTTTTCGGCTCCGGGCGGGTGACGATGTCGATGCAGACGGCCGCGGGGTCGGGGTAGGCGAAGCCCACGGGTTCGAGGTTGGTCACACCGGGTGCCTCACTGTCGACACCCCAGCCGAGTGCCTCTGCCCAGAACCGGCCGAGCACGGAGTCGTCTTGGGCCTTCATATTGATCTGCACGAGTCTTGTTGCCATGCGCAGATCCTAGAAGCTGCGGCCGGCCCGGTTCGCGAGAAGGTCCGGCTGTTTTCGTCCCGACGACTGCCTAGGTGTTCGTTGCGGCGATCGACATCGACAGGCCATCGGTGAGCCATCGATGCGCCACCGTCATGTTCAGGACGCGACCGGCCGTGGCGGTGCCGACCAGGCCCCAATACCGCTCCAGTCGGGGGTCGAAGCCGGATGACCGCGACACCAGCCCGTGCAGGTGTGCGCGGAAGGCGGGGGTGTCGGACTCGCGCCGGGCTCGCGCGTGGGCGGACACGAACGCGTCCACCGCGTCGCCGGCGCCGGGCGGCAGGCCTTGGGCCAGAGCGGCGGCCGTCAGCGCGGCGGCTTCGTCGATCTCCGCGTAGAAGGCCGGGCCGTCCCTCATCTCTTCGTCGTGGTCCTGGGTCCAGCGGGTGAAGCCGGGCGTGGAAATGAGCAGGTGCAGCTCGGCGTAGGCCAGGGCCGTGGCGGGGACGGGGTCTTGCGGCGGGGCGGGGGCCAACATGGCGACCATGAGGTCGAGTCGAGGCTTGGGCATGGCCGCGGACAGCTCGCGGTACCAGTGATCGGTGAGCGTGCGGTGCGCCTCCGGGAGCCGCTGCACGCGGGAGAGTATCTCCAGGCGCCGGAGCCGTTCCTCGGCCGGGCAGTCGTCCAGCGACGTGAGCGTGGCCTCGCGCCACCGCAGTTCCGTCAGTCGTTCCTGCACCGCTTCGAGCTCGGTCGCCACCAGTTCGCCGAGCGTGCACTCCCCCGTGACCACCTGGGTGATCGTCGCGATCGGGGTGTCCAGCGCCCGCAGGCGTCGGATGAGCCCGATCCGCTCCCACGCCTCGGGGCCGTAGCGCCGATGCCCGCCGGTGCTGCGGGCGGCCACGGGCAGCAGACCGCTGTCGGAGTAGTAGCGGAGCGTTTTGACGGGAAGGCCCGTTCCTGCCGCGAGTTCACCGATGCTCCACGTGTCGTGCGTCACAGTCCCTTGAACCTCCAGTGCGCGGGAGGTTCTAGCGTATTGATCACCGGCGGGTCGGTCCCCGACCCCGACCCCGACCCAAGAACGGTGGTACGTATGCCCCCGACCATGACAGCACCGCGCCCGTACGGGAAAGCCGGACTCCGCGTGGCGCTCCTCCCCTTGCTGTGCGCGGTGGCACTGCTGTCGGCCACCGCCGTACCCGCGGCCGGCGCAGGCCCCGGTTCCCCGGACTCCGAGAGGCGGGGCGGTACGGTCGTACGGACCGAGCAGGGCCTGGTGCGCGGCCTGTCGCACGACTCGTACACCACCTTCGACGGCATGCCCTACGCGGCGCCGCCGACCGGACCGCTGCGCTGGCGTGCCCCCGTGCCCGCCGCCGCGTGGCAGGGTGTCCGGGACGCCACGAGGCCGGCTCAACGCTGTGTGCAGATGCCGGCACCGGGTGCGGGCGCGGTCATCGGCTCGGAGGACTGCCTCTACCTCAACGTCACGGTGCCGGCGGCGAAGCCGGCCGTGACGAAGCGGCCCGTGCTGGTGTGGATGCACGGCGGTGCGTTCCTGGGCGGTTCCGGCAGTGACTACAGCGCTGAGCGGCTGGCGGTCCAGGGTGACGCCATCGTCGTCACGGTCAACTACCGGTTGGGGATCTTCGGCTATTTCGGCCACTCGGGGCTGGGCGCCGCCCCGCCGTTCGGCCTGGCGGACCAGCAGGCCGCCCTGCGCTGGGTGCGGGCGAACGCCGCGCGTTTCGGCGGCGATCCGGGCAGTGTCACGTTGTTCGGCGAGTCCGCGGGCGCCCTCAGCATCTGTGCCCACCTCACCTCGCCGTCGGCCGCCGGACTCTTCCAGCGGGCCGTCCTCCAGAGCGGTTCCTGCCTCACGTCCTTCCCGCGCGGCGCGCTGGGCCCCGGAACACCGGCGTACGAGCCGTTCGCCTCACAGGCCGATGTCCAGACGGCGGGTGCGGAAGCCGCCCGGCAACTGGGCTGCGCGGAGACGGAGACGGAGACGGAGACCGGGGGCGGCAGGGACGGGGTTCTGGCGTGCCTTCGCGGGCAGAGCACGGATCGTCTCGCCACCGCGCAGCTGATGCAGTCCTTCAACCGGCCCGCCTTCGGCAACGGGCTGCTGCCCGTGGCACCCGCCCGGGCGTTGGCGTCGGGACGCTTCCACCGCGTGCCGGTCATCCTGGGCACCAACCGCGATGAGATGCGGATGTTCGTCGGCCTGTCCCTCGCCGCGTTCCCGATCCGCACCGAGGGCGACTACCGCGCCCGTCTGGCGGAGGCCTTCGGGCCTGCGGCCCCGGCCGTCGAGGCGCGGTATCCGGCGGCCCGCCATCCCTCTCCCGCGCTGGCCTGGGCGGCGGTGCTGACCGATCGATCCTTCACGTGCACCACGCTGGCCGCCGGCCGGGCCATCGCGGCGCACTCCCCCGGCCTGCCCCTGTACGGCTACGAGTTCAACGATCCGGACGCTCCCGCCCTCGCCGGCCTGCCGGCGAACCCGGGCTTCCCGTACGGTGCGGCGCACGGCTTCGAGATGCCGTTCCTGTTCACGTCCTTCCCCACGGAACGGCCGCTGAACGACGGTCAGCGCGCCCTGTCGGACCGGATGGCCGGCTACTGGACGAACTTCGCGCGCACCGGCGACCCGAACACCACCGGCGCCCCGCTCTGGCCCGCCCTCGGCGCTTCGTCGCCTCACGCGCCGTCGGTGCAGTCGCTGGCTCCGGGACCGGGCGGGATCCATCCCGTCGACGCGTACTCCGCACACGAATGCTCGCTCTGGGACCGCCTGTCCCAGTGAGCCGGCGCGCTCGTGTGGGCTCAGTGACCGGTCGTTCTGGCTGAGCGGGGTTGAGCGCGCAGGGCAGGCAGCCGGTCGTGGTGTTCGGCTTCGGCCAGGCCCTCGCCCAGGGCCAGGAGCGAAAGGAGCTGCACCGGGCGGCCGGCCGTGGCCGCAGCCTCCAGTTTGTGGTGGCCGTCGAGCAGGAAGTGGGTCAGGCCCCAGTGCTGGCAGTGGTCGGCCGGCGCACCGGAGGCGGGTTCGCACACGTCCAGCGTCGAGACGGCGACAGCCCCAGAACTGGTCGAGCCCCCACGTGACGACCTGCTCGCCGCTGAAGTAGTCGCCTTCCTTGCCGGGAACGACCAGGCGGGGCTCCGCGCGGAGCAGCACCGGAAGGTACTCGCCTTCCGGCAGCAGCGCGGCAAACGCATCGGAGTTCGAAGACGGGTTCCCCGTCGACGACGAGCAGCCTGCGTCCCGGCCCGCCTCCGGTCTCCCGCTGTTCTGCCTCGAAGCGCAACCGCGCCTCTGCGGCCGGAACGCCGAGCCTGCGCCGCTCGCCCGATTTGATCACCACGGACCGACCGTAGGGGACGGCCACCGCACGTCCAACTTCCGGTGGCGGACGAACCGCCCGAGGAGCGCGACCTGATCCGGGCGACGGCCGGCTGGACGCAGCGACCGGTCAACGCACGGCACGGCAGTGGGGGGGGGGGGGGGGGGGGGGGGGGGGGGGGGGGGGGGGGGGGTGGGGGGGGGGGGGGGGGTGGGTTTGTTGGTTTGTGTTTCCGCGAACCAAGAAC
>NZ_JBVJFA010000054.1:0-32682 GCF_055588085.1 Streptomyces sp. NPDC046303 | reverse complement strand
CCTACCCCCCCCCCCCCCCTCCCCCCCCACCCCCCCCCCCCCCCCCCCCCCCCCCCCCCCCCCCCCCCCCCCCCCCCCCCCCCCGGGCCCCTTCGTACGCTCAGACCTGCGAGGGGTCCCGGTGGACGGCCGGGCGGCGGGTCGCGATGAGCTTGTTCGCGAGCGAGCGCGGGCTCGTCAGGAAGCCGTAGCCCCAGCACAGGTGCATGGTGGCCAGGGCCAGGGGGATCTGCGCGCGGGCCTTGAGCGAGCGGCCCCTGCCCGCCGGGACGGAGCCCACGGCGATCGCCGCGAGGTAGCCGGCCGGGACGGCGAAGCCGAGCGGGGTGACGGCCGCACCCACGACCACGCCCGCCGCGATCGCGCAGACCAGGGTCGGCGGGGCCAGGTAGCGCAGGTTGATGGAGCCGGAGTGGTAGCGGGCCACCACGTGGCGCCACCGCCCGTAGTCCTTGTACTGCTTGGCCAGGGCCCGCACGGAACGCCGCGGCCGGTACTGGACCTTCAGCTCGGGGGAGAACCAGATCAGGCCGCCGGCCTCGCGGATGCGGAAGTTCAGCTCCCAGTCCTGGGCGCGGATGAACTCCTCGTTGTACCCGCCCTGCTGCTCCAGCGCCTCGCGGCGGAAGACGCCCAGGTACACGGTCTCGGCCGGTCCGGCCTGGCCGCCGGTGTGGAACGGCGCGTTGCCGACACCGATCCTCGAGGTCATCGCCGCGGCGACGGCCTCTTCCCAGTCGTTCTGGCCCTCGGCGTGCATGATGCCGCCGACGTTCTGCGCACCGGTCTCCCCGAGGAGGCGCACCGCGGTGGCGATGTAGTTCGGCGAGAGCATGCCGTGGCCGTCGACGCGTACCACGATCGGGTGACGCGAGGCCTTGATGGCGGCGTTGAGGGCGGCCGGGGTCCGGCCCGTGGGGTTCGGAACGGTGTGGACTCGGGAATCCTCGGCGACGAGCTCTGCGGCGATCTCGTCGGTGCGGTCCGTGGACGGCCCCAGCGCGATCACCACCTCCATCTCGCCCGCGTACTCCTGTTCCAGGATGTGGCGGACGGAGTCGCGGAGGTAGTGCTCCTCGTTGAGCACCGGCATGATCACCGAGACTGCGGGCTGCTGGGCGGGCATGTGGTCCTTCACGGTCGGGTATCGGTGTCACGTTACCGCGTACGGGGGAACCGGGTGCGCGCCGAGTGAGCGGTACGGACAGAGGCTGATCGTATGGGCCTACTGTTCTGACGAATCAGATCCAGGCCGATCGTTTCCCCTGCTGTCCCCGCGGAGGTGTCCACCGTGCCCCAGCCGCACCGTCCCACCCGTCCCGCCAGGCCGCCCCAGCCGCAGCGCGTACGGCGCGGCGGTACGGGCGGCGGACCGGGCGGCGGTCCGGCCCGGCACCGGGGCGACAGACCCCGGTGGGGGGTGCGGATCGCGGCGGGGCTGTCGGTGGCGGTGCTGGGCTGCGGGGCCGTCGGACATGCCGTGATGACCGGGCTGGACACCGGGATCGAGCGGGTGGACCCGTTCAAGGACATGAAGAACCGCCCGCAGGCCGGGCACGGCCTGAACTTCCTGCTGGTCGGCACCGACGGCCGGGAGAAGATCACTCCGGAGGAGAAGCGCGAGTACCGCCTGGGCGGGGCGCCCTGCCACTGCACCGACACCATCATGCTCGTGCACCTGTCGGCGGACCGGGAGCGGGCCAGCGTCATCAGCCTGCCCCGCGACAGCTACGCGGAGGTGCCCGCCCACCATGACCTCGTCACCGGAAAGGCGCACAAGGCGCACCCGGTGAAACTGAACGCCGCGTACGCGGAGGGCGGCCCCAACCTGACCGTGCGGACCGTCGAGAACATGACCCGGGTGAAGATCGACCACTACCTGGAGGTCGACTTCACCAGCTTCATGAAGACGGTCGATGCCATCGGCGGCGTGGACATCTGCACCGCCAAGACCATGCGCGACCCGAACACCGGCCTCGACCTGCTGCCCGGCACCCACCGCCTGACCGGCGGACAGGCCCTGCAGTACGTGCGCTCGCGCCACATCGACGGCGCGTCCGACCTCGGCCGGATGCAGCGCCAGCAGCGGTTCGTCGCCGCCCTGATCAAGCAGGCGACCAGCGGCGGGGTGCTGCTCAACCCGGTGAAGTTCAAGCAGGTCAGCTCCACGCTGCTGGGCTCGGTCCGGGCGGACACCGGCTTCGGCTCGGAGCAGATGCTCGCGCTCGGGCAGGCGATGCGGGACTTCACCCCGTCCTCCTCGGAATTCGCCTCCGTGCCCATCGGCGACCCCTCGTTCCGCGTCAAGGGCATCGGCTCCACCGTCAGGTGGGACGAGCCCAAGGCCGCCAAGCTCTTCGAGGCGCTGCGGCAGGACCGGCCGCTCGCCCCGGCCCGGCCCGGGAACTCCGGGAGCCGGGCCGCGGCCGTGCCGGTGGACGTGCCGCCGAAGCAGGTCCGGGTCCAGGTGGAGAACGGGACCCGGATCGACGGGCTGGGCGGCCGGGTCGACGCGGCCCTGCGCGCCACCGGCTTCGACACCACCGGGGCCCCGGGCAACGGCGCCGGCCGCGACGTGCGGCGCACGGTGATCACGTACGACCCGCGCTGGGACCGCTCCGCCCGCTCGGTGGCGGCCGCGCTGCCCGGCAGCGAGCTGCGGGCGGTCGCGCGCCAGGGCCGGACGGTGGTGGTGATCGCGGGCTCGGACTACCGCAAGGTGGTGCCGGTGCGGGCGGAGGACCCGTACCAGGGCACCTCAGGGGTGCTCACGGGCGACGAGGTGACCTGCGCCCAGTGAGCCGGCCGGGGGCCGGCAGCGGGCCGGTGCGGGCGCGCCGCGGGCCTCGGGTCAGTCGTCGAAGCCCTGGGCGGCCCGCTCCTCGCGCAGGGCCATGATCGCCTGGCGGCGGGCGAGCCGGTGCGTGCGGCGGATCTGGGCCTCCTGGTAGCGCCGCTCGTCCCGCTCGGTCTCCGGGAGCACGGGCGGCACCCGGCGGGGCTTGCCCTCGGCGTCCACGGCCGCGAAGACGAGGTAGGCGCTGCCGACCTGGGTGGCGGGGGTGGACTCGTTCCACCGCTCCGCGAGGACCCGTACGCCGATCTCCATGGAGGAGCGGCCCGTCCAGTTGCACTGGGCCTTCACGTGCACGAGGTCACCGACCCGTACGGGGGCGAGGAAGGCCATCTCGTCCATGGAGGCGGTGACCGCGGGGCCGCCGGAGTGGCGCCCGGCCACGGCCCCGGCCGCGTCGTCGACCAGCTTCATGATCACACCGCCGTGCACCGTGCCGAGGAGGTTGGTGTCGTTGGCCGTCATGATGTGGCTGAGGGTCGTACGGGAGGCCGCGGTCGGCTTCCCGGGCAGCTCGCCCGGTATCTCTGTCATACGGACACCTTAGATGCGGTGCGGAGGCATCAGCTCTGCAACAGGACCGGTACGGAAAGCACCCCGGGCTGTCGGACGACACGCCCGGGCAGGCATCCTTGGCGCATGAATGACTGGCCTGAAGGGCGTGAGGACGGGTACGGGCGCGGCAGCGCGGGAGCGCAGCCCGAGGGCGCGCAGCGGATGCGGCACGTCCAGCGGCAGCCGCGGCAGCAGCCCCCGCGCCCGGCGGTACCGCCGCCCGCCCGGCGGCCCGGACCGCCGCCCGCCCCCGCGGTGCCGCAGCAGGCCCAGGGCCACGACACGTACGGCGGCTACGACAGCGGCTACAACACCGGCCAGGTCTACGGGGCTCCCTCGGGCCCCGGCGGCCCCGGCGGGCCCGCGCAGCCGCCCTCGGGGCCCGGCCGCCCCGGCCGGACGCCCGGCCCGGCCCCGGACTGGCGCCGGCGGATCAAGATCGGCTCCATCGTGCTGGTCTCCGCGCTGGTGGTGACGACGGTCTCCACGTACTTCTGGGCCGACTCCAAGGTGCGCCGGGAGGTCGACCTGTCCAAGGTCATCGAGCGCCCCAAGGAGGGCGACTGTACGACGTACCTGATCGTGGGCTCCGACAGCCGCGAGGGCATGTCCGACGAGGAGAAGAAGAAGCTCCACACGGGCTCGGCCGAGGGCAAGCGGACCGACTCGATGATGATCCTGGCGAAGTGCTCCAGCGGGAACACCATGATCTCGCTGCCGCGCGACTCGGACGTGGAGATCCCCTCGTTCGTCGGCTCCCAGTCGGGCAAGAAGTTCCCCGCGCAGGGGCGGCGGGTCAAGCTCAACGCGGCGTACGCGGAGGACGGCCCCGAGCTGCTGGTGCGGACGGTGGAGCACAACACCGGCCTGCGGATCGACCACTACGCGGAGATCGGCTTCGCCGGCTTCGCGAACATCGTGGACGCGCTGGGCGGGGTGGAGCTGGACATCGAGCAGGGCTTCAAGGACGAGAAGTCGGGCGCCGACTTCCAGGCGGGCAGGCAGACCCTGAACGGCGAGCAGTCGCTGGCCTTCGTACGGACCCGGTACGCCTTCGCCGAGTCGGACCTGCAGCGGACGAAGAACCAGCAGAAGTTCCTGGCGGCGCTCGCCAACCAGGCGGCGACCCCGTCCACGGTCCTCAACCCGTTCAAGCTCTACCCGCTGCTGGGCTCGGGCCTGGACACGCTGATCGTGGACAAGGACATGGGCCTGTACGACATGGGCCAGATGTTCTTCGCGATGAAGGGCGTCAACGGGGGTGACGGCGTGTCGATGAACATGCCGATCTCCGGCCAGCGCGGCGGAAACCTCGTCTGGGACAAGGCGAAGGTGCAGCAGCTGGTGAAGCAGATCCAGAACGACGAGAAGGTCACCGTCCGCGGCAACTGACGCGGGGCCGGCCGCCGCTCCCTCCTGGCGGGGGAGGCGGCCCGGCCGCCTTCCCGGCTCAGGCGTCCGGTCAGGCGTCCGGGGAGAAGCGGATGGCGGCGGCGGGCAGCTGGGCCCCGCACCACACGCGGGCGCCCGAGCGGAGCTCGTTGTCGGCCCCCACGACGGCGTCGTCGCCGATGACGGCGCCCTCGAGCACGGTCCGCTCGCCCACCGTGGCGCGTGCGCCGATCAGCCCGGCGGTCACCTGCGCGTCGGCGCCGATGACGGCGCCTTCCAGCACGATGGAGCCCTGGACGACCGCTCCCGCCTCGATCCGCGCGCCGGCGCCCACGACCGTGCCGCCCGACAGCTTGGCGCCGGCCGCCACCTGGGCACCGGGCAGGACGAGGGACTCGCCGCGCCGGCCGGGGACGGCCGGGGAGGAGACCACGCCGCGGACCAGGTCGGCGGAGGCCTGGACGATGGCCTCGGGCTTGCCCAGGTCCATCCAGTACGTGTTCTCGGTGACGCCGTGCAGCGTGGCGCCGGACGCCAGCAGGCCGGGGAAGGTCTCGCGCTCGACGGAGACCGGGCGGCCCGCCGGAATGGAGTCGATCACGCTGCGGCGGAAGACGTAGCAGCCGGCGTTGATCTGGTCCGTGATGATCTCCTCGGGGGTCTGCGGCTTCTCGGTGAAGGCCAGCACCCGCCCTTCGGAGTCGGTGGGGACCAGGCCGAAGGCGCGCGGGTCCTCGACCCGCACCAGGTGCAGGGAGACGTCGGCGTCGGCCGTTTTGTGGGATGCGACGAGTCCGGCGATGTCCAGGCCCGTGAGGATGTCCCCGTTGAAGACGAGGACGGCGGAGTCCGGGCCCCCGGTGAGCAGCCGGGCGGCGTTGCGGATGGCGCCGCCGGTGCCCAGGGGCTCGTCCTCGACGACGTACTCCAGGTGGACGCCGAACTCGGATCCGTCGCCGAAGTAGGGCTCGAAGACCTCGGCGAGATAGCAGGTGGCCATGACGATGTGCGTGACACCGGCGGCCGCGGCGCGGGCTATCTGGTGGGCGAGGAAGGGCACGCCTGCGGTCGGGACCATCGGCTTCGGCGTGTTCACCGTCACGGGACGCAGCCGCGTCCCCTGTCCGCCGACCAGCAGGATCGCTTCCGTCATTGCGTTCTCCCCAACCGACTCCGGCGTACGAAGGTCCAAATTTAGCCCATCCGAGTGGCCCCCAACGGCCGGAGGTGGGCGAAGCCACCCGCGCGCGCACCCGTACAGCCGGAGTGCCCGACGTGTCCCCAATTGCCCCACCCACCCGCCCCCTCGGCGTCCCGCCGACCGCACCGGCGGCCGAACGGACCGGCCCAACCGGGCAGTTGCCGCCCGGGACCCATCAAGCGCCGATGCCGGCTCCGGTGACGAGTCGACAGCTCTTGGGCGAACGCGAGCGACCCCCGGCGGCAGGTCGGGGGTCGCTCGCGCGTGCGTGTGCAGGTCAGACAGGATTACGGCAGGTTGCGGGCCATGACGATCCGCTGGACCTGGTTCGTGCCTTCGTAAATCTGGGTGATCTTGGCGTCGCGCATCATGCGCTCCACCGGGTAGTCGCGGGTGTAGCCGTAGCCGCCGAGGAGCTGGACGGCGTCCGTGGTGACCTCCATGGCCACGTCGGAGGCGAAGCACTTGGCCGCGGCGCCGAAGAAGGTCAGGTCGGCGTCGACGCGCTCGGACTTCGCGGCGGCCGCGTACGTCAGCTGGCGGGCGGCCTCGATCTTCATGGCCATGTCCGCGAGCATGAACTGCACGCCCTGGAAGTCGCCGATCGGCTTGCCGAACTGCTTGCGCTCCTGGACGTAGCCCTTGGCGTAGTCCAGGGCGCCCTGCGCGATGCCGAGCGCCTGGGCGGCGATCGTGATGCGGGTGTGGTCGAGGGTCTTCATCGCGGTGGCGAATCCGGTGCCCTCGGCGCCGATCATGCGGTCGGCCGGGATGCGGACGTTGTCGAGGTAGACCTCGCGCGTCGGGGAGCCCTTGATGCCGAGCTTCTTCTCGGGCGCGCCGAAGGAGACGCCCTCGTCCGACTTCTCGACGACGAAGGCGCTGATGCCCTTGGAGCGCTTCTCCGGGTCGGTGACGGCCATGACCGTGTAGTACTCGGAGACGCCCGCGTTGGTGATCCAGCGCTTGACGCCGTTGAGGACCCAGAAGTCGCCGTCGCGGACCGCGCGGGTCTTCATGCCGGCGGCGTCGGAGCCCGCGTCCGGCTCGGAGAGCGCGTACGAGAACATCGCGTCGCCCTTGGCGAGCGGGCCGAGGTACTTGGCCTTGAGCTCCTCGGAACCGGAGAGGATCACCGGGAGCGAGCCGAGCTTGTTGACCGCGGGGATGAGGGAGGAGGAGGCGCAGACGCGGGCCACCTCCTCGATCACGATCACGGTGGCGAGGGCGTCGGCGCCCGCGCCGCCGTAGGTCTCGGGCACGTGGACGGCGTGCAGGTCGCTGGCGACCAGGGCGTCGAGGGCCTCCTGCGGGAAGCGGGACTCCTCGTCGACCGCGGCGGCGAACGGCAGGATCTTCGCCTCGGCGAGCGAGCGGACCGACTCGCGGAGCATGTCGTGCTCCTCGGCCGGGCGGTACAGGTCGAAGTCGGCAGAACCCGCCAAGATCTCTCACTCCCCAGGGTGATGCGTGATGCTAACTACCGTTAAGTAACGCAAGCCTAGTGGCCGGGGCGCGGGTGGCGGTACGGACGGCCCACGTGAGTTGCGTGACAGCGGTGTCACCTACTGGAGAACGTCCCCCTCGACCGGCCCGACTATGCTCAGTGGCCGCAAACGGCCCGCCGCCCCCCAGCACCTACGGAGCACCCATGGCCCCCCTCAGGATCACTGTGATCGGCACCGGCTACCTGGGCGCCACGCACGCCGCGGCGATGGCGGAGCTGGGGTTCGAGGTGCTGGGGCTGGACGTGGTGCCCGAGAAGATCGAGATGCTGGCCTCGGGCCGGGTGCCGATGTACGAGCCCGGTCTGGAGGAGCTGCTGTCCGCGCACGTGGCCGGGCTGCCGGGCTCTTCGGGGCGGCTGCGGTTCACGACCTCCTGGGAGGAGGTCGGGGAATTCGGCGACGTGCACTTCGTGTGCGTGAACACTCCGCAGAAGCACGGCGAGTACGCGTGTGACATGTCCTACGTCGACTCCGCGATGGCCTCGCTCGCCCCGCACCTGACGCGGCCGGCGCTGGTGGTCGGCAAGTCCACCGTGCCGGTGGGCTCGGCGCAGCGGCTGGCCGCGAAGCTCGCGGAGCTCGCGCCGGCGGGTGCGGACGTGGAGCTGGCGTGGAACCCGGAGTTCCTGCGGGAGGGCTTCGCGGTGCAGGACACCCTGCATCCCGACCGGATCGTGATCGGCGTCCAGGGCGAGCGCGGCGAGAAGGTGCTGCGGGAGGTGTACGCGACACCGATGGGGGAGGGCTCGCCGCTGGTGGTGACCGACTTCCCGACGGCGGAGCTGGTGAAGACCGCCGCGAATTCCTTCCTCGCGACGAAGATCTCCTTCATCAACGCGATGGCCGAGGTCTGCGAGGCCGCCGGCGGTGACGTGGTCAAGCTGGCGGAGGCCATCGGCTACGACGACCGGATCGGCGCGAAGTTCCTGCGGGCCGGGATCGGCTTCGGCGGCGGCTGCCTGCCGAAGGACATCCGGGCCTTCATGGCGCGGGCCGGCGAGCTGGGGGCCGACCAGGCGCTGACCTTCCTGCGGGAGGTCGACTCGATCAACATGCGGCGGCGCGGGCACATGGTGGAGCTGGCGCGGGAGGCCGTCGGCGGGTCGTTCCTCGGCAAGCGGGTCGCGGTGCTGGGGGCGACGTTCAAGCCGGACTCGGACGATGTGCGGGACTCGCCCGCGCTGAACGTGGCGGGGCAGATCCACCTCCAGGGCGGGCAGGTCACCGTCTACGACCCCAAGGGCATGGACAACGCGCGGCGCGTCTTCCCGACGCTGGGGTACGCGGACTCCGCTCAGGAGGCGGCCCGGGGTGCGGAGGTCGTCCTGCACCTGACGGAGTGGCGCGAGTTCCGCGAGCTCGACCCGGCGGAGCTGGGCCGCGTCGTCACCGACCGGCTGATCCTGGACGGGCGCAACGCGCTGGATCCGGACCTGTGGCGTACGGCGGGCTGGACCTACCGGGCGATGGGCCGGCCCCGCGCCTAGCCCTCTGGCCGGGCAGGGGCGAGGGCCGCTGCGCGGAGCCCCGCCCCGTCCCGTCCCGTCCCCGTGGCTCCGCCCAGACCCGCGTCTCACACGCCGGCGGGGCGCGTCAAAAAGGCGTGGGCGCGGGGCGGCGGTGGTGGGCGGCGCGGGAGGTGAACTCCGCGTCGCGCAGGACTCGCTGGGCGTTGCCCCAGGTCAGCAGGGCCAGGTCGGATTCCGGCCAGCCGCGGTCCAGGAGTTCCGCGATCAGGCGCGGGTAGCCCGAGGGGTCGGTCAGGCCCGTGGGGCGCGGAGCGCCCGGTTCGGCGCCGAAGCCGGCGCCCAGGCCGACGCCTTGCGGGCCCGCGACGGCCCGTACGTGGTCGAGGTGGTCGGCCACCGCGTGCAGGGAGTCCCCGGTCCTGGCGGTGTCGAAGGTGACCATCGCCACGCCGTTCGCCTCGCGCAGGGCCAGCAGGACCTCGTCGGTCGCGTTCCCCGGGTACGGGTTCAGGGCCGCGGCCGCCGTGCTCGAGATCATCACCGGTGCCTTGGAGGCCGCCGCGATCCGGCGGGCCGTCGTCGGGGGGCACCCGGCCAGGTCCAGCACGATGCCCAGCCTGTTCGCCTCCTGGACCACCTCGTGGCCGAAGGCCGTCAGGTCCTCCCGGGCCCAGGGCGCTCCGGCGGGCGCGAAGATCCGTACGCCCAGCGCGTGGAAGGCGTGCAGGGCGCTCAGCGAGTCGGTCAGGGTCCGGCCCGGCACGGGCCCGAGGACGCAGGCGATGCGGCCGCGGTTGCGGGCGTCCGCCATGTCGTCGGCGGTCAGCGCGAGGCACAGGCTGTCGGGGTAGCGGCGTACGAGGGCCAGCGCCACGTCGATCTGTTCCAGGGTGTCGGAGACCACCTGGTCGTCGGCTGCGGCCCGGTCGTCGGCCGGGGCCCCGCTCGGGGTGAGCAGCGACCAGAACTGGGCCCCCACTCCCCCGGCGCGCAGCCTCGGGATGTCGGTGTCGACACCGAAGTCGGGGGTGTCGATCTCGTGGTACGGGGTCTGGCGCAGCGTCCAGACGAGCGTGTTGCACCCGTCCGCGACGGGATGCGCGGACAGCAGCGCGACGGCCCGTTCGAGGGCGCCGGTCACCGCTGTGGGGGCGGGAAGGTCTTCCGCCCCGATGCCCACGGAGTGGGGTTCATCCTGCAGGTCGGCCATGGCGTTCGCTCCGGTCCTCGGCGGCAGCAGGGAGAGATGCTGCCACCGTGACACGCGTGACGCCCGGGTCGCCCGGCAGATGTGGCATTCGGGTGTAACCCGCAGGTCACACCCGTTGCCCCAGCCGCGCGGGCCGGGCGGCCGGCTAGCCGATCACCGCGTTGGACGGGCCCCGGGACGCCGACAGGTCGCGTGCCACCGCCTCCGCGTCGCGCAGCACCCGTACCGCGTTGGACCAGGTCAGCTTCGCCAGGTCGGCCTTGGACCAGCCGCGCGTGAGCAGCTCCGCGATGAGGTGGGGGTAGCCCGCGACGTCGTCCAGCCCGGACGGGGTGAAGGCCGTGCCGTCGTAGTCCCCGCCGATGCCGATGTGGTCGATCCCGGCCACCTCGCGCATGTGGTCGAGGTGGTCTGCGACGGTGGCGGCCGTGGCCACCGGGCGCGGGCGCTCCGCCTCGAACGCCCGGTGCAGGGCCATCGCCGCGGGCGTGGTGTCCAGGTGGTGCAGTCCGTGGGCCCGCAGGTTCTCGTCCGCGGCCAGCGTCCATTCGACGGCCGCGGGGAGGATGAACTTCGGGACGAAGGTGGCCATCGCGACCCCGCCGTTGGCCGGGAGCCGCTCGAGCACGTCGTCGGGGATGTTGCGCGGGTGGTCGCACACGGCGCGCGCCGAGGAGTGCGAGAAGACCACCGGCGCGGCCGTGGCGTCCAGTGCGTCGCGCATCGTCGTCGCGGCGACGTGCGAGAGGTCCACCAGCATGCCGACGCGGTTCATCTCGCGGACGACCTCGCGGCCGAAGTCCGTCAGGCCGCCGTGCCGGGGTTCGTCGGTCGCCGAATCCGCCCAGTCGATGGTGTCGTTGTGCGTGAGCGTCATGTACCGCACGCCCAGCCGGTGCAGGGCGCGCAGGGTGGCGAGCGAGTTGTTGATGGAGTGGCCGCCCTCGGCGCCCATGAGGGAGGCGATGCGGCCCTCGGCGCGGGCGGCCTCCATGTCGTCCGCCGTCAGGGCCCGCACCAGGTCGGCGGGGTAACGGCTGATCAGCTGGTCGACCGCGTCCACCTGTTCCAGGGTGGCGCTGACCGCCTCGTCGCCGGTCAGTTCGGTGCTCACGTACACGGACCAGAACTGGGCGCCGACGCCGCCGGCGCGCAGTCGGGGGATGTCGGTGTGCAGGTACGCCGACTGGTCGCCGGCGATGTCCCGCCGGTCCAGGTCGTAGCGGACCTGCTTGCGCAGCGCCCAGGGCAGGTCGTTGTGGCCGTCGACGACGGGGTGCTCGGCCAGCAGCTCGCGCGCCTCGTCCAGGCGCTGCGCCGCGCTCACTTGCCGAATCCGAAGGACTCCATGCCCGCGACCTTCGTCCGCAGCCGCTTGCCCTTCTCGGTGGCCTGGTCGTTGAGCTCCTGCTGGAACTCCTGCATCCGGCCCATCAGCTCGGCGTCGTGCGCGGCCAGCATCCGTACGGCCAGCAGGCCGGCGTTGCGCGCCCCGGCGACCGAGACGGTGGCGACGGGGACCCCGGCGGGCATCTGGACGATCGACAGCAGCGAGTCCATGCCGTCGAGGTACTTCAGCGGGACGGGGACGCCGATGACGGGCAGCGGGGTGACCGAGGCGAGCATGCCGGGCAGGTGGGCGGCGCCGCCGGCGCCGGCGATGATCGCCTTGAGGCCGCGGCCGGCGGCCTGCTCCCCGTACGCGACCATCTCGCGCGGCATCCGGTGCGCGGAGACGACGTCGACCTCGTAGGGGATCTCGAACTCGTCCAGGGCCTGGGCGGCGGCCTCCATGACCGGCCAGTCCGAGTCGGAGCCCATGACGATGCCGATGACGGGGCCTGCGGCGGAGGTGCTCATCCCGATCTCCTTGCGTGGGAATCCCCGGCCTCGGCCGGGGTAGGAAACGCATCCACGGCTCGGAGCCGTGCCGCGGCGATGTACCGCGCTGTGATGCTGTGACCTGGGCTTGTGTTCGGATCCTGGCCACCCCTAGCGTCCGGGGCGTGGGGGCTTCTTCTGTGAAGCGGGCGTTCAAGTACCGCTTCTATCCGAACGACGCGCAGGCAGCGGAGCTGTCGCGGACGTTCGGCTGCGTGCGGAAGGTCTACAACCTGGCCCTCACCGCCCGATCCGCGGCGTGGGCGGCCAGTCAGGAGCGCGTGGGCCTCGGGCAGACGTCGGCCATGCTCACGGCGTGGAAGAAGACCGAGGAGCTGGCCTTCCTGGCCGAGGTGTCCTCCGTACCGCTCCAGCAGACGCTCAGGCACCTGCAGGCGGCGTTCGTCCGATTCTGGGGAAAGCGGGCGAAGCATCCGCGCTTCAAAACGCAACGGAAGTCGCGGGCGAGCGCCGAGTACACGCGCAGTGCCTTCCGCTACGCCGACGGCCGGCTCACTCTCGCAAAGATGGCCGAGCCGCTGGACATCGTGTGGTCCCGGCCCCTGCCTGTGGGGGCGATGCCGTCCACGGCCACGGTCTCCCGTGACCGTGCGGGGCGCTGGTTCGTGTCCCTCCTCTGCGAGGACACCCCGTCCCAGATGCCTGACACGACGAACGCGATCGGCCTTGACGCCGGATTGACGACCCTGGTCACACTCTCCACCGGTGAGAAAGTCCAGAACCCAAGGCCCGAGCGCAAGGACCGGGAGCGCCTGACGCGCGCCCAGCGGGCGCTGTCGCGGAAGGGGAAGGGCAGCAACAACCGGGCGAAGGCCCGCACGCGGGTGGCGAGGATCCATGCCCGGATCGCCGACCGGCGGCGGGATCACCTGCACAAGCTGACGACTCGACTCGTGCGCGAAAACCAAACGCTCGTAATCGAGGACCTCACCGTCGAGAACATGCTCAAGAACCACAAACTCGCCCGTGCCGTCAGCGACGCCGGCTGGCGCGAGCTGCGGTCCATGCTGGAGTACAAGGCGGCCTGGTACGGGCGTGAGCTGATCACCGTCGACCGGTGGTTCCCCAGTTCCAAGCTCTGCTCGGCCTGTGGGGCCATCGCCGATACGTTGCCCCTCAACGTCCGTGAGTGGACGTGCAAGCACTGCGGGACGACCCATGACCGGGACGAAAACGCAGCGATCAACCTTCTGGCCGCCGGGCTGGCGGTCATTGCCTGTGAAGCGGGCGTCAGACCTCAACGGGAGTCCTCCTCTCGGCCGGGGCGGTCCGTGGTGAAGCAGGAAACCTCACCCGTGAGGGTGGGAACCCCCTCCCGCTAGGGAGGGGGCAGGTCAATCGGTGACCGTTCCTCTGAGGTAGTCGGCAGCGTGGCGTGCGCGCTCCAGCACATCGTCCAGGTCGTCGCCGTAGGTGTTGACGTGGCCGACCTTGCGACCGTGTTTCACGTCCTTGCCGTACATGTGGATCTTCAGCTGGGGGTCGTGGGCCATGCAGTGCAGGTACGCCGCGTACATGTCGGGGTAGTCCCCGCCCAGCACGTTCGCCATGACCGTCCACTTGGCGCGGGGGCGCGGGTCGCCCAGCGGGAGGTCCAGGACCGCCCGTACGTGGTTGGCGAACTGGGAGGTGACGGCGCCGTCCTGGGTCCAGTGGCCGCTGTTGTGCGGGCGCATGGCCAGTTCGTTGACGAGGATGCGGCCGTCGGTGGTCTCGAACAGCTCCACGGCCAGGTGGCCGGTCACGCCGAGCTCCTTGGCGATGCGCAGGGCCAGGGCCTGGGCCTCGCCCGCCAGCTCCTCCGAGAGGTTCGGAGCGGGGGCGATCACCGTGTCGCAGACCCCGTCCACCTGGACGGACTCCACGACGGGGTAGGCCACCGCCTGGCCGTGCGGGGAGCGGACGATGTTGGCCGCGAGTTCGCGGACGTAGTCGACCTTCTCCTCCGCGAGGACCGGGACGCCCGCCTTGAAGGGGGCCTCCGCGTCCTGCGGGGTGCGGACGAACCACACGCCCTTGCCGTCGTACCCGCCGCGCACCGTCTTGAGGATGACGGGGAAGCCGCCCACCTCGTCCGCGAAGGCCGCCGCGTCCTCCGGATCGCTCACGATCCGGTGGCGGGGGCTCGGCGCGCCGATCTCGTCGAGCTTGGCGCGCATCACCCCCTTGTCCTGGGCGTGCACCAACGCGTCGGGCCCCGGGCGGACGGGGATGCCGTCCGCTTCCAGGGCCCTGAGGTGCTCGGTGGGCACGTGCTCGTGATCGAAGGTGATCACGTCGCAGCCGCGCGCGAAGGCGCGCAGCGTCTCCAGATCGCGATAGTCGCCGATGACGACGTCGCTCACGACCTGGGCCGCCGAGTCCTGAGGGGTGTCACTGAGGATCTTGAATTTGATGCCGAGGGGGATGCCCGCCTCGTGGGTCATGCGGGCGAGCTGTCCGCCGCCGACCATGCCGACTACCGGGAACGTCACTCCTCCAGGGTATCCGGCGGTATTCCGCCATCCGGACGTGCCCCTGGCGCGGACGCGCCGGTGTGCCGTGCGTCGCACGGTGTCCGAAGGCACAGACGGACCTGAGGGGCGACACTTAGCATGAGGGGGTTGACGGAGAACAGCGGACGCCCCTGTGCGGGGCGGTGACCGACAGGACTGACCATTCAGATGAGCACGCCGGGGAACGGAACTGTTCTCGAACGCGTACGCGGTCTCGTTCGGGAGGTCGCCAAGTTCGGTGCGGTCGGCGGTCTGGGCGTGCTGGTCAACCTGGGTGTCTTCAACCTGCTCCGCAACACGACCGACCTGCAGGTGGTGCGCGCGAGCGTGATAGCCACCGTGGTCGCCATCGCGACGAACTACCTCGGCTTCCGCTACTTCGCCTACCGGGACCGCGCCAAGAGCGGCCGGACCCGCGAGCTGACCCTGTTCGCGGCGTTCAGCGCGGTCGGCCTGGTGATCGAGAACGGTGTGCTGTACACGGCCACGTACGGCTTCGGCTGGGACGGACCGGTCGCCACCAACGTGTTCAAGTTCATCGGCATCGGCACCGCGACGGTCTTCCGCTTCTGGTCGTACCGGACCTGGGTCTTCAAGGCCCTGCCGCCGGCCGCCGAGGCCGAGCCGATACCCGAGCCGGCCCCGCTGCCCAAGCCGGACCGGAAGCCCGAACCGCTGCCCGAGCCCGAACCGGAACCCGCGGCCGGCTGAAGCCCGGCACGGCAACCGCGCCGGGGCCGGCAACCGCGCCGGGGCCGGCACCTGCGCCGGCGCTAGCGGACCGTTTTCTCCGGCTCCGTGCGCTCCGGGGCCGTCCGGCTCAGGAACAGCGCGAACACCGGCGGCTGCGCCTGGAGCAGCTCGAGGCGCCCGCCGTCCGCCTCGGCGAGGTCCCGGGCGACGGCCAGGCCGATGCCGGTGGAGTTGCGGCCGCTGATGGCCCGCTCGAAGATCCGGTTGCCGAGGTCCGGCGGAACCCCCGGCCCCTCGTCCGTGACCTCCAGCACCGCCTGGTTCCCGATCACCCGGGTGCGCAGGGCGACGGTGCCGCCGCCGTGCATCAGCGCGTTCTCCACCAGGGTGGCCAGGACCTGCGCCACCGCTCCGGGCGTGCCCACGGCCCGTACGCCCTGCTTGCCGGAGCGCACGATGGCGCGGCCGGCGCTGCGGTAGGCGGGCCGCCATTCCTCCACCTGCTGTTTGACGACCTCGTCGAGGTCGAAGGCGACCGCCGAGCCGGTCCGCGGGTCCCGCGAGTTCGTGAGCAGGCGCTGGACCACGTCCGTGAGCCGCTCCACCTGGGCGAGGGCGATGGTCGCCTCCTCCCGTACGGTCTCCAGGTCCTCGGTGACCGTGATCTCCTCCAGCCGCATCGACAGTGCGGTGAGCGGGGTGCGCAGCTGGTGGGAGGCGTCCGCGGCCAGGCGCCGCTCGGCGGTCAGCATCCGCCCGATCCGCTCGGCGCTGGAGTCCAGTACGTCCGCGACCCGGTCCAGCTCGGGCACCCCGTACCGCTTGTGCCGGGGCCGCGGGTCGCCCGATCCGAGGCGCTCGGCGGTCTCGGCGAGGTCGGTGAGCGGGGAGGCCAGCCGGTTCGCCTGCCGTACGGCGAGCAGGACGGCCGCCACGACGGCCAGCAGCGCGACGGCGCCGACCACCGCGAGGGTCCGCACGACCTCCTTGGTCACGGTGGAGCGGGCTTCCTCGACGACGACGGTCTCGCCCTGCTCGGTATGTGCGGTGCCGCGGATCACGTCCTCGTCGATCCGGTGGCCGACCTCCACGGAGGGCCGCCCGGGGATGGTGATCGTGGCGTGGTGGCCGACGTCGAGCTGGTCGGCGAGGGCCTGCGCGTCGACCTGCTTGCGCTCCAGGACGTTCGCCTCGACGATCCCGGCCAGGCGCTGCGCCTCGTACTCGATGCGGTCCTGGGCGCTGCTGGTGATGGTCCGGGTCTCCACGATCACCAGGGAGACGCCGAAGACGGCGATCACGACGAGTACGACGGCGAGCGTGGAGTTGATCAGACGGCGGCGCATGGCGTGGGAACTGCTCAGCTCTTCTCGAAGCGGAAGCCGACGCCGCGGACGGTGGCGATGTAGCGGGGGTTGGCGGCGTCGTCGCCCAGCTTCTTGCGCAGCCAGGAGATGTGCATGTCGAGGGTCTTGGTGGAGGACCACCAGGTGGTGTCCCAGACCTCGCGCATGAGCTGGTCGCGGGTGACGACCCGGCCGGCGTCGCGGACCAGGACGCGCAGCAGGTCGAACTCCTTGGCCGTGAGCTGGAGCTCCTCCTCGCCCATCCACGCGCGGTGCGATTCGACGTCGATGCGCACGCCGTGGGTGGCGGGGGGCTGGCTGGCCTCGGCGGCGCCGCGGCGGAGCAGGGCCCGGACCCGGGCCAGCAGCTCGGCGAGGCGGAAGGGCTTGGTCACGTAGTCGTCGGCGCCGGCGTCGAGGCCGACGACCGTGTCGACCTCGTCCGCGCGGGCGGTCAGGACCAGGATCGGGAAGCCGTGGCCTTCGGCGCGCAGCCGGCGGGCCACTTCCAGGCCGTCCATGCCCGGCAGGCCGAGGTCCAGGACGACGAGGTCGACGCCGCCCTGGAGTCCGGCGTCCAGGGCCGTGGGGCCGTCTTCCCGGACCTCGACCTCGTACCCCTCCCGGCGCAGGGCGCGGGCCAGGGGTTCCGAAATGGATGCGTCGTCCTCGGCGAGCAGTACACGCGTCATGTGGGTGATGGTAGTCCGCGGCGACCGACTGGAGGTGGCCGCGGGAGGACCCCTGTCTATCTGGGCTTATGGGCCACTCCACACCTTCGAATATGGTCGAACGGTTCCCGCGTCACCTGTGATCCATATCTCAAGTCCTTCCTTATCCGGCCCTGTCGTGTCGTATGGTGTCGAGACGCCTGATGCACTACCTCGGGGACCTTTGTGCCGAAAAACGCGCCGAAGGTCTCTCCTTCTGTCCTGACCGGATTGGGCAGTCTGTACGGACTGGCCGGTGCGGGCTTGATGACAGTGAATGACCTGTGGGCCGGGCCCGCCGCGCGAGGATGCGCGGCCGGGCGTGGATCCCGGTCACGGATGTCCCTTCGCTCCCGGCCCCACGGGAGCGAGACCCCCGGGCGTGGGGTGGGACCCCCGCTGCCGGTGCCGGCCACCCCCCACCGGGCGCTGATGGGCTCACGAAGCCACGCGTCCCGACCAAGCAAGGATCGACCATGGCTTCCAGCCTGACGAGGGACTCGGCGGATCCGTCCACCGAGAAGACCTTCTTCGGCCACCCCCGTGGCCTGGCCACGCTGTTCATGACCGAGATGTGGGAGCGCTTCTCCTACTACGGCATGCGCGCACTGCTCGTCGTGTACATCCTGTCGGGCGGCCCCGACGCGGCGGAAGGCAGCCAGGCGGGCGGCCTCGCCATGCGGACCGCCGTCGCGACGGCGATCTACTCCGTGTACGTCGCCATGGTGTACCTCATGGCCCTGCCCGGCGGCTGGTTCGGCGACCGCGTCTGGGGTGCCCGCAAGACGGTCACCGTCGCGGGCGGCGTGATCATGGCGGGCCACTTCGCGCTCGCGCTTCCCGGTCAGGCGATGTTCTTCGCCGGTCTCGCGCTCGTCGCGGTCGGTTCCGGTCTGCTGAAGGCCAACATCTCCACGATGGTCGGCCACCTCTACGACGGTCCGCAGGACCCTCGCCGTGACAGTGGCTTCACGCTCTTCTACGTGGGCATCAACCTCGGCGCCTTTGTCGCCCCGCTCGCCATCGGCACCGTCGGCCAGACCGTCAACTGGCACCTCGGCTTCGCCATGGCCGGTGTCGGCATGGCGCTGGGTCTGGCGCAGTTCCTCCTGGGCACCAAGCACCTGAGCCCGACGAGCAACCTGGTCCCGAACCCGCTCTCCGCCCAGGAGCGCAGCGCGATCATCGTCAAGGTCGTCGCGAGCGTCGGCATCGTCGCCCTCTTCTACGCGGTCGTCGGCTTCGCCGGTGTGTTCACGCTGAACTGGGCCATGATCCCGCTGACCATCGCCGGTCTGCTGATCCCGATCGGCGTCCTCGTCCGCATCAAGCGCGACAAGGACCTCTCGGCTCCCGAGCAGTCGAAGATGACCGGCTACATCTGGTTCTTCGTGGCCGCCGCCGTCTTCTGGATGATCTACGACCAGGGTGGTTCCACGCTGGCCGCGTTCGCCGAGACGAAGTCCGCGAACACGCTCTTCGGCTTCGACTTCCCGTCGACCTGGTTCCAGTCGCTGAACCCGCTCTTCGTGATGTCCCTGGCTCCGGTCTTCGCCTGGCTGTGGATCTGGCTGGCGCGCAAGAACCAGGAGCCGAAGACCATCGTGAAGTTCGCGATGGCCCTGGTCCTGGTCGGCGGCTCGTTCTTCGTCTTCGTCGTGCCGATGGGCATGGCCGGCGACGGCGGCAAGGTCAGCCCGATGTGGCTCGTCTCGATCTACATGATCCAGACGATCGCCGAGCTGTGCCTGTCCCCGGTGGGTCTGTCCGTCACCACCAAGATGGCGCCGCAGAAGTACGCCAGCCAGATGATGGGTGTCTGGTTCCTCGCGGTCACCGCCGGTGACTGCACGACCAGCCTGCTCTCCATCGCGGGTGTGGACTTGAACGGCACGACGATCATCGCCGCGCAGGCCGCGCTGGCGGTGCTCGCGGGCTTCGCGATCCACATGTACCGCAAGAAGGTCCAGACGATGATGGGCGACGTCCACTGACGCACCCGCTTCGCAGCGCGAGCGGCCCGGCACACCACATGGTGTGCCGGGCCGTTTCGCGTCGTACGCCGTTCGCCCGTGCCGCCGCGTGCCTACCGCGTGCCGCGCAGGCGGCGCCAGGGGGTGAAGGTGAAGACGGCGGCGCCGAGCAGGATCACCGTGCCGGCGACCAGGGCGAGGGCCTGGATGCCGCCCTCGTCCTCGGCGCCGGTGTCGGCGAGGCCGCCCGGGCCGTTGGTGGTGCTGCCCGTGGTGGAGGGCGAGCCGGAGCCGCCCGCCTGGGCGGTGGTGTCCAGTTCCAGGGAGACTCCGCTGCTGGTCGCCTTGCAGGGCACGTTGATCGGCGTGGAGCCGGGGGCCATCGTGACGTCGATGGTCAGCTGGTCCGGGCTGAGCGTCACCTTGCCGGTCTTGCCCGGCTTGTAGGTGCCGGTCATGTCGTTGAGGCTGACCGGGGCCTTGTCCGGGATCGGCTCCGCGTTGGCGGGGCCGGAGACCTTGACCATGCCGCTGTCCGTGCCGCCGAGTTTGACGTTCATCGAGGGCTTGAGGGCCCCCGCGGGCAGCGCCATGGGCGCGGCCATCGCGCCCTTGGCCGTCTTGACGGTCAGGTCGTAGCTGCCGCCGTTCTTCTTGGCGTTGATCGTGACCGGGGTCTTGATGCCCCCGGGGACGACCGGGCCGCAGTCGAAGGCGACCTCGACGGCCTTGCCCGGGAAGTCGGTCTGGCCGCCGCCTCCGCCGCTGGTGGTGCCGCCATTGGCCCCGCCCCCGCCGGTGGTGCCGCCGTTCGTGGTGCCACCGTTCGTGGTGCCGCCGCTGGTGGTCCCGCCGTTCGTGGTGCCGCCGCTGGTGGTGCCGCCGCTCGTGGTGCCGGCCGCCACGTCGATGGTCGCCCCGCCCTTCACCTCGCCGGTCGGCGCGCACTTGGTGACGAAGGTGCCGAAGGAGAACGTGACGGCGACCTCGTACTTGCCGGGGGTCAGGGTGATCTTGCCGGCCTTGGTGAGCTTCAGCTTGCCCTTCATGGGCGACATGACCATGGGGGCCTTCTTCGGGATCGGCGGGTTCTTCTTCTCCCCGACGACCTTCAGCTCGCCCATCCCGCCGCCCACCGCGATCCAGCCGGTGGGCTGGACGGAGTCCTGCGGGATGTCCATCAGGTCCGTGTTGTTCGAGGCCGGCTTGACGGTCTCCCAGACCACGTCGACCTCGTCACCCACCTTGGCCGTGGCCGGGGCGGTGATCTTGGCGGTGGTCTCGCCCTCCACCGGATCGCCTCCACCGGCCGGCGGAACGCACTTGACCTTGAACGTGGCCTCGGCGGCCAGGGCGGGCGAAGCCGAGATGGCGATACCCGCGCCGCCGAGCAGCAGCGCGACCACGGCCGCGCTCACCCTCCGTTGGGTCTTCACGAAAGTCCTTTCGTCGTCGAACGGTTCTCAGACGGTGCGGACGTCTGTGGTGCTGTCTCCGGCGCGCTGTCCGGGGTGAACCACGGCAGCACCGCCGTGGGGTTCTCGGGGGATGGCGCCGGCGGCTTCGCGGCCGCGCGCGCGGTTCCCCGTACGGCGGGCAGCCCGGGCAGGCGGGCCGTCACGGCGGCCGCCGCCTCGGGGAGGCGGGCCACGCGGTGGCGGCCGGGGGGCGCGGTGCGCGGCCGGACCTTGTCGACGACGGCCATGCCGATGCGGAACACGGCGGCCGGGATGACCAGCAGGAGCAGGCCCCAGAAGAGCAGGACCCCGTACGGCCGGTCCACGCCCCAGGGCTGGGTGGCCACGACGGTCTCGCCGTACTTGAGGGAGACGGTGTAGTCGCCGTGGGCGCCCGCGGCCAGGGCCACGTTCAGGGCAATCTCCGCCTTGCCGCCGGGGGCGATGGTGCCCTTCCAGCGGACCTCCTCCCACAGCGGCGCGAACACCCCGTGGGCGGTGCCGAGCTGGAAGACCGGGTCCTTGACGGGGGCGGAGCCGAGATTGCCGACGGTGACCTTGAACGTGCGGCTGGGCGGGGCGCCGAACCAGGTCAGCACCCCGTCGTCGCCCTCCAGCCGGACCCCGGTGAGCATCGCGAGGCGGGCCGTGCCGGATGCGGCGGGCAGGTCGGCCACCGGATGGTCCGTGATCTTCAGCGCGGCGGCGACGGTGGACTGGTCCCCGTTGACGGAGGTGACGTTGACGACGCAGGGGCAGGGCTTGGGCGGTGCCACGACGGGCAGCTGCGCGGCGAAGTGCCCGTCGTCGGCGACGGACACGGCCACGCCGTCGGCGTTGGCGCAGCTGTTGGTGCCGCCGATCATGTTCTGCCCGCAGACCAGGAGCATCACCAGGGTCTTGGGCCGCCAGCCGGTGCCGGTGACGGTGATCTCGGTGCCCTTGGCGGCCTCCTGGAGGGAGAGCGACACGGTGGGGTTGCCCTCGTCGGCGGCGGCCCGGGGCGCCGGGAACAGGGCGAGCGCGCACACCGCCAGCCCCGAGGCGAGCAGGGCTCCGAGTCTACTCACCGGGAGGCTCCCGTCAGTTCGTGTTCCGGTGCAGGGGCAGGTCCGGCCGCGGGCGGTGCCCCGTCCGGGGGGTCCGTGCGCGGCCGCCGGGCGCGTACGAGGTACAGCGCGGCCGCGGTGGTCCCGCCGAGGGCGAGCAGGCCCGCCCCCGTCCAGCCGACGAGGTTCCAGGGCACGAGCCAGCGCGATCCGGCGGCCACCGCGCGGGCGCCGCCGGGGGCGGTGACGGTGAGGGTGACGCGCACCCGGTCCAGGACGGGGGCTCCGGGCCAGGGCTCGGCCAGCTCCACCCGCTGGCCGGGGAGCAGCTCCACGGGAAGGGCGCGGCCGGTGCGTCCCGGCACCTCGCCGAAGAGGCCCTCGGCCTCCAGCGCCAGCTCCGGGGCGAGGGCCACGTTGCCGCGGTTGACCAGGGTGTAGGCGACGACCGCGGCCGGGCCCCTGCCGCGTACAGCGACGTCCTCGACCGTGAGGGCGGCCAGGGTGGGGCCGCTGACCCGCAGGTGGACCCGTACGCCGACCTCGTGGCCGCCCTCGGTGGCGACCACGGCCGCGGGGTGGTCGCCGGGCGGGGAGGCGGGCGGCACGGTGAGCGTGAAGGGGACCACCGCGCGGGTGCGGGGCGGGACCTTCACGGTGGCTCCGGCGCCGAAGCTGATCCAGGATCCGGCGCCGGTGGACCCTTGCGCCGGGCGGACCGCGAAGGCGCCGTCGGCGGTGTTGTAGGCGTCGGCCCCGCGCAGGGTGATCGTGCGTTCCCGGTCGGTGGTGTTGGCCAGGGCGAGGCGGTCCTCGAGGACGGTGCCGGGGGTGCCGGAGAGGTAGAAGTACGGGCGGCCGCCGCCCGGCCGGGCCGCGGCGGCCGCTCCGGCGACGGGCTCGGCGGTCCAGCCGGGCTCTTCGGCCGCCGCGGGGCTCGCGGTGGCCGTGTGCAGCGCGGTGGCCGCCAGGAGCAGCACGCCGAGTCGTCGGAGGGTGTGGAGCACGGGCATGGCCGGGGGCTCCGTTCAGGACCGGGCCCGCTGGCCGCGCCGGGTCAGCCAGAGCACGCCGGCCGCGCCGGAGAGCAGCACGGTGCCGCCGAGGGTGCCCAGCGCGAGGGCGGAGTCGGTGGGTCCGGTCTGCGGGAGGGTGCCGTCCCCGTCCTCGTCGCCGGCCGGGGCGGCGCCGCCGGCGGCGGTGACGTCGAGCTCCAGGGACGGGCCGGGGCTGTTGCCGGGGGTGCAGGTGGTCGTGGTGCCCATGGCCTTGATGGTGAGCACCCCGGCGGTGAAGGTGACCTTGCCGCTCTTCTTGGGCTGGTAGGTGCCCGAGAGGTCGGTGATCTTGATGGGGGTGTTGGCGGGCGCGGCCTCCGGGTTGGGCGGGCCGGATACCGGGACGGTGGTCTTCTCGGCTCCGCCGACCACGATGACCGCGCTGGGGTTCATCGCGCCCTTGCCGAGCTCGATGGGGCTGGAGGAAACGCCCTTCTGGAAGGACATGGTCAGCTTGTAGGCGTCGCCTTCCTTGACGGCCTTGATGTCGATGGGCGACACCGCCGACTTGTCCCCGATCGGGGTCTTGCAGTCGTAGGCCACGTCGACGACCGCGGCCCGGGCCGCGGGGGCGGCCAGCAGTACCGCCGATCCGGCCAGCGCGGAGGCCAGCGCGAGCGCGGTGGAGCGTTTCCGGTTGGACACCTTCGTCTTCCCCTCGGACCTCGGGACCACACGTTACTGACGGCACATCAGATGGTGGCTCAAGGTACGCCCGGGGCCCTGCGGAGGGAAGACAAAGGGCAGGCCGGAATTGACCGTTCGTCAGTGCACGCGGACACCCCGCTGCCACACCACGGAAACGAGCGGCACACCCGGGCGGTAGGCCAGGTGGACGTGGCTGGGCGCGTCGAGCAGGGCCAGGTCGGCGCGGGCGCCGGGGGTGACGGAGCCGATGTCGGTGCGGCGCAGGGCGCGGGCACCGCCCGCGGTGGCCGACCAGAGGGCCTCGTCGGGGGTCATCCGCATGTCGCGGACGGCGAGCGCGATGCAGAACGGCATGGAACTGGTGTAGGAGGAGCCGGGGTTGCAGTCCGTGGACAGGGCGACCGTGGCACCGGCGTCGATCAGGCGGCGGGCGTCGGGCCACTGGGCGCGGGTGGAGAACTCGGCCCCGGGCAGGAGGGTGGCGACGGTGGTCGCGGCCGCCTGGGCGAGGGCGTCCACGTCGGCGTCGGTGAGGTGGGTGCAGTGGTCGGCGGAGGCGGCCTCGAGCTCGACGGCGAGCTGCACCCCGGGGCCGTGGGAGAGCTGGTTGGCGTGGACGCGGGGGATCAGCCCAGCGGCGGCGCCGGCGGTGAGGACGGCGCGGGCCTGGTCCCCGTCGAAGGCGCCCTTCTCGCAGAAGACGTCCACCCAGCGGGCGTACGGGGCGCAGGCGGCGAGCATCTCGCCGGTGACGAGGTCGACGTAGCCGGCCGGGTCCTCGGCGTAGTCGGGGGACACGATGTGCGCGCCGAGGTAGGTGACCTCCTCGGTGTGCGCGGCGGCGATCCGCAGGGCGCGGGCCTCGTCCGCGACGGTCAGGCCGTAGCCGGACTTGGTCTCGAAGGTGGTGGTGCCCTGGCGGCGGGCCTCGTCGAGGTGGCGCACCAGGTTGGCCTCGAGCTCGGCGTCGGTGGCGGAGCGGGTGGCGGCGACGGTGGTGCGGATGCCTCCGGCGGAGTAGCTGCGGCCGGACATCCGGGCGTTGAACTCTGCGGTGCGGTCGCCGGCGAAGACGAGGTGGGAGTGGGAGTCGACGAAGCCGGGGATCACGGCGCGGCCGGCGGCGTCGTACGTCTCGTCCGCCGCCGGGGCCTTCGCGGTGGGGCCGACCCACGCGATGCGGTCGCCGTCGAGGACGACGGCGGCGTCCTGGACCAGGCCGAGGGGGCTGCCGTCGCCCTGGGCGGGGTCGTTGGTGACGAGGCTGCCGATGTTCGTGAGGGCGGTGGTGGTCATGGTTCCTCGTGGTCGTCGAGTGGTTTCGTTCCCCCACCCCTTCCCGAACTGGGGCTCCGCCCCCATCCCCCCGCTCCCGGGGGCTGGGGGCGGGTGGGGAGGAGGGCCGCCGCAGGCGGGTTCGTCAGGGGCGGAGGGTGGCGATGGCTGAGGCGAGGGCGGACGGGACGTCCGGGACCAGGGTGTGCAGCCCGTCGCGGACGATGTGGCGGCCGGCCACGACCGTGTGGCGGACGTCCGAAGCCGTGGCCGCGAACACCGCCGTCTCGGCCCCGAGCCGCGGCACCGCTCCGGCCGTTCGGACGGAGTCCAGGGCGATGGTGGTGAAGTCCGCGAGCGCCCCCGCCTCCAGGCGCCCCGCGTCGGGCCGGCCGAGGGCCGCGTGGCCGTCGGCCGTCGCCGCCGCGAGCAGGGCGTTCGCCGTCCAGTGCCCGCGGGTCCGGCTCCGCAGCCGCTCGTTCAGCTCCATGGCGCGGGCCTCCTCCAGCAGGTCGATGACTGCGTGGCTGTCGCTGCCCAGCGACAGGGGGCTGCCCGCCTGCTGGAGCCGGGTCGCCGGACCGATGCCGTCGGCGAGGTCCCGTTCCGTGGTGGGGCACATGCACGTGCCGGTGGTGGTGCCGCCGAGGAGGGCGATGTCCGTGTCGGTCAGGTGCGTGTTGTGGACGCCGGTGGTGCGCGGGCCGAGCACGCCGTGGTCGGCGAGGAGCTGCGTCGGGGTCCGGCCGTGTGCGGCCCGGCAGGCGTCGTTCTCGGCGGTCTGCTCCGAGAGGTGGACGTGCAGCGGGGCCCGGCGCTCCTGCGCCCAGGCGGCGACGGTGGCCAGCTGGGCGGCCGGGACGGCGCGCACCGAGTGGATCGCCGCGCCGATCAGGGCGTGGTCGCGCGGCTTGAGCGCGCTCGCCCGCTGCGCCCACGCCTCGGCGGTGCCGTCGGAGAAGCGCAGCTGGTGCGGGTCGGGCGCCTGACCGAAGCCCGCCGAGAGGTAGGCGGTGTCGAGCAGGGTGATCCGGATGCCGGCCGCGGCGGCGGCCTCGATCAGGGCCTCGCCCATCGCGTTCGGATCGGCGTACGGGGCGCCGCCCGGGGCGTGGTGGACGTAGTGGAACTCGCCGACGTTCGTGATGCCCGCCAGGGCCATTTCGGCGTAGACGGCGCGGGCGAGCGCGAAGTAGCTGTCGGGGGTGAGGTTCTGGGCGACCTGGTACATGACCTCGCGCCAGGTCCAGAAGGTGCCCGAGCCCACCTGGACGGTGGAGCGCAGGGCGCGGTGGAAGGCATGGCTGTGCGCGTTGGCCAGGCCCGGGAGGGTCAGGCCGCGCAGCACCTCCGCGCCGGGCGGCGGGGCGTCCACGCCGGTGCGCAGGGCGGCGATCCGGCCGTCGTGTACGTCCAGGGCGACGCCCGGCTCGACATGTGCGCCGAGCCAGGCGTGCTCCAGCCAAAACGTCTTCACCGGCACGCGAGGCCTTCCAGTACGTCGGCGAGGGCGAGGACTCCGGCGGTGCAGTCGTCCTCGGCGGCGAATTCCTTCGGGGAGTGGGAGACGCCGGTGGGGTTCCGTACGAACAGCATCGCGGTCGGGACGGCCGCGGAGAGGATTCCCGCGTCGTGTCCCGCCCCGGTGCCGAGGACGGGGACGGCCCCGCCCAGGATCCGGTTCATCTCGTCGCGCAGGGCGTGCTCGAACTCGACGACCGGGGTGAAGGACTCCCGGACGATCGCGAGGTCGATGCCGTCCTGGTCGGCGCGCTCGCGCGCGGCCTTCTCGATGGCGGTGACGACCGTGTCGAGGGTGGCCTGGTCGGCGGCGCGGGAGTCGAGCCAGCCGCGCACGAGGGAGGGGATGGCGTTGACGCCGTTGGGCTCGACGGCGATCTTCCCGAAGGTGGCGACGGCTCCGGCGAGGGCCGCCTCGGTGCGGGCGGCCAGCACGGTCGCCGCGTACGTGAGCATCGGGTCGCGGCGGTCCACCAGGCGGGTGGTGCCCGCGTGGTTGGCCTCGCCGTGGAAGTCGAACCGCCAGCGGCCGTGCGGCCAGATCGCGGAGGCGATCCCGACGCGGTCCCCGGACAGGTCGAGGGCCCGGCCCTGTTCCACGTGCAGTTCGACGAAGGCGCCGATGCGGGCCAGGCGTTCGGGGTCCGCGCCGATGCCCTCCGGGTCGTAGCCGGCGCTCTCCATGGCCTGCGGGAGGGAGATCCCGTCGGCGTCGCGCAGGGCGTACGCCTTCTCCTTGGTCAGCTGTCCGGCGGCGAGCCGGGAGCCGACGCAGGCGAGGCCGAAGCGGGCCCCTTCCTCGTCACCGAAGTTGGTGATGGCGAAGGGCCTGGCGAACTCCGCGCCCCTCCTGCGGAGTTCGTCCAGGGCCGCGAAGGAGGACACCACGCCGAGGGGGCCGTCGAAGGCCCCGCCGTCGGGGACGGAGTCCAGGTGCGAGCCGGTGACCACGGCGTCCCCCGCGAGGGGGTCGCCCAGCCAGGCCCACTGGTTGCCGTTGCGGTCGGTCTCGTACGTCAGCCCGCGGGCCTCGGCCTGCTCCTGGAACCAGGTGCGGCAGTCGGCATCGGCCCCGGTCCAGGCGTAGCGCCGGTACCCGCCGGAGTCGGCGTTGCGGCCGATGGGCGCGAGCTCCGCCCACATGGCGTGGAACGAGCTTGCCCCGCCTGGGGGTCCCCCCGGACGGAGTCCGGGGGAGTTCGAGGCGCGGGCGTCCGGGGGCAGAGCCCCCGGCAGCGGCGCCGCGCCCGGCACGTCCGCCTGGCTCACGCGGAGCCCTCCCGCATGGGGACCCGTACGCCGCGCTCGTCCGCCACGGACTCGGCGATGTCGTAGCCGGCGTCGACGTGCCGGATGACGCCCATGCCCGGGTCGTTGGTGAGGACGCGGCGGATCTTCTCGCCCGCGAGGGGGGTGCCGTCCGCGACGGTGACCTGGCCCGCGTGGAGGGAGCGGCCCATGCCGACGCCGCCGCCGTGGTGCAGGGAGACCCAGGAGGCGCCGGAGGCGACGTTGACCATCGCGTTGAGCAGCGGCCAGTCGGCGATGGCGTCGGAGCCGTCGAGCATGGCCTCGGTCTCGCGGTACGGGGAGGCCACCGAGCCGCAGTCGAGGTGGTCGCGGCCGATGACCAGGGGGGCGGCCAGCTCACCGCTCGCGACCATGTCGTTGAAGCGCTCGCCGGCCTTGTCGCGCTCGCCGTAGCCGAGCCAGCAGATGCGCGCGGGCAGGCCCTGGAAGTGGACGCGCTCGCCCGCCATCTTGATCCAGCGGTGCAGGGACTCGTTCTCCGGGAAGAGCTCGAGCATCGCCCGGTCGGTCTTGTGGATGTCCGAGGCCTCGCCGGAGAGCGCGGCCCAGCGGAAGGGGCCCTTGCCCTCGCAGAACAGCGGCCGGATGTAGGCGGGGACGAAGCCGGGAAAGGCGAAGGCGCGGTCGTAGCCGGCCAGCTGGGCCTCGCCGCGGATGGAGTTGCCGTAGTCGAAGACCTCGGCGCCCGCGTCCATGAAGCCGACCATGGCCTCGACGTGGCGGGCCATCGACTCGCGGGCCCGGGTGGTGAAGCCCGCCGGGTCCTTGGCCGCGTAGGAGGCCATGTCCTCGAAGTCGACGCCGGTCGGCAGGTAGGCGAGCGGGTCGTGGGCGGAGGTCTGGTCCGTGACGATGTCGATGGGCGCGCCCTCGGCCAGCATCTGCGGGAGCAGGTCGGCCGCGTTGCCGAGCAGGCCGATGGAGAGCGGCTTGCGGGAGTCGCGGGCCTCGACCGCCAGCTGGAGCGCGTGCCGCAGGTTGTCGGCCTTCACGTCCAGGTAGCGGTGCTCGATGCGGCGCTCGATCGCGCGCGGGTCGACGTCGATGCAGATCGCGACGCCGTCGTTCATCGTCACGGCCAGCGGCTGGGCGCCGCCCATGCCGCCGAGGCCCGCGGTGAGGGTGATGGTGCCCGCGAGGGTACCGCCGAACTTCTTGGCGGCGACGGCGGCGAAGGTCTCGTAGGTGCCCTGGAGGATGCCCTGGGTGCCGATGTAGATCCACGAACCGGCGGTCATCTGCCCGTACATGGTCAGGCCGAGCTGCTCCAGGCGCCGGAACTCCTCCCAGTTGGCCCAGTCGCCGACCAGGTTGGAGTTGGCGAGCAGGACGCGCGGCGCCCACTCGTGCGTCTGCATGACGCCGACCGGGCGGCCGGACTGGACGAGCATCGTCTCGTCCTGCTTGAGGGTCTGGAGGGTGCGGACCATCGCGTCGTACGAGCGCCAGTCGCGGGCGGCCTTGCCGGTGCCGCCGTAGACGACGAGCTTGTCGGGGTGCTCGGCGACCTCGGGGTCGAGGTTGTTCTGGAGCATCCGCAGCGCGGCCTCCTGCTGCCATCCCAGGGTGCTCAGCTCGGTGCCTCGCGCGGCGCGTACGGGGCGGGGTCCTGACATGGCGGTGCCTCCTCCGATGTTGGTCAATCCATTCACATCCTGACCTCCTGAATAGATTCAGTCAACAGCTGCGGCGGGCTCCTTCGGATGATGGGATGGCGCACATGGCTGCCGACATGGACACGGAAGGCGCCGCCGCGCGCCGCGACCTGGCCGTACGGGCCGCCGTCGCGCAGGGGCTGCTGGACACGGAGCCCCTGGTCTGCCTGCTGGACACGGCCGGGATCCGCGCCTCCGCCGCCGCCCTGACCGCCGCCTTCGCGGCCGCGCTGGCGCCCGGTACGCCCGTCCTGCACGCCTTCGCGGTCAAGGCCGCCCCGCTCGTCCCGGTCCTGCGGCTGCTGGCCGACGCCGGGCTCGGCTGCGAGGTGGCCGGTCCCGGCGAGCTGGCGCTGGCCCGGGCGGCCGGGGTGGGGGCCGAGCGGACCGTCCTGGACTCCCCCGCCAAGACGGCGGCCGAACTGCGCGAGGCCCTGGACCTGGGCATCGCCGTCAACGCCGACAACCGGCAGGAGCTGGAGCGGCTCGACGCCCTGCTCGCCGCCGCGCCCTCCGCGTCCCCGGTCGGCGTACGGATCAACCCGCAGACCGGGGCCGGCACCATCGACGCCCTGTCCACGGCCACCGCCACCTCGAAGTTCGGGATCGCGCTGCGCGACCCGGGCGCCCGGACGTGGCTCGTACGGGCCTTCCTGGACCGGCCGTGGCTGACCCGGCTGCACATCCACTCGGGCTCGCAGGGCGTCCCGCTGCCGCTGATCGCCGAAGGCGTACGGGAACTGCACGCGCTGGCCGAGGAGATCAACGCGGCGGCCGGGCGCCGCCAGGTCGACACCCTCGACATCGGCGGCGGCCTGCCGGTGAACTTCGCCTCGGACGACCCGGCGCCGACGTTCGCCGCGTACGTGTCGGCCCTGCGCGGGGCGGTGCCCGGCCTCTTCGACGGCTCGTACGGCCTGGTCACGGAGTTCGGGCGGTCCTTGCTGGCCAAGCACGGGCTGGTCCTCGCACGCGTCGAGTACACCAAGACCACCGGGGCCCGCCCGATCGCGCTCACCCACGCGGGGGTCCAGCTGGCGACCCGCACGGTCTACGCCCCGGCGGCCTGGCCGCTGCGGATCCTGCCGTACGACGCGAAGGGCGTCCCCAAGGACGGCGACCCGGTGGCCCAGGACATCGCCGGTCCGGCCTGCTTCGCGGGGGACCTGCTCGCGACGGCCCGGGAGCTGCCGCGGCTCGTTCCCGGCGACCTGATCGGCGTGCCGGACACGGGCGCGTACTTCTTCACCGCCCACTACGGCTACAACAGCCTGCCGCGCCCGGCGGTGCACGGCTTCGCCGTGGGGTCGGCGGGGGTGCGCTTCAGCCTGGTGCGGCCGGCGCAGAGCATGTCCGCGATCGTCGCGGAGGCGGGCGGCGCGTTCCGCGACGCCCTGCTGTAACCGCTGCGCGGAGCCTTCCCCCACCCCGCCCCTTCCCGACACTGGGGCTCCGCCCCAGGAAACCGGGCCGCGGGCGGGCGGCGGCCTCAGGGGGCTGAGACCGTGGCCGCCAGGGCCGGGGCCAGGCCCTGGACGAGGTCGTCGGGGGTCAGCGAGACGACCCCCGGCAGGCGCAGCAGATAGCGGGTCAGGGCCAGGCCCAGCAGCTGGGCCGAGACCAGGCCGGCCACCCCCGCGGCCCGCTCAGGGCCGAGCGCGGCCGCCAGCGCCGGCGCGACCTGCGTCGCGAACACCGCCCGCAAACGGGCCGCGGCCTGCTCGTTCGTCACCGCCGACCGCAGCAGCACCAGCAGCGCGTCATCGGCCGGGTCGCCCTCCCACCGGTCCACGAAGTGGCGCACGAGGGCGGCGGGGAGTTCGGCGGCCGGCACGGCGCGCAGGTCCGGCATGCGCAGGTCGACGGCCAGGGCGGCATCGAAGAGCTGCTCCTTGCTGCCGAAGTACCGCATGACCATCGAGGGGTCGATCCCCGCGTCCGCCGCGACCGCGCGGATGGTGGTGCGCTCGTAGCCCTGGGCGGCGAAGCGCTCGCGCGCCGCCCGCAGGATGGCCGTTTTGGTGGTGTCGGAGGTGCGTCGCGTCGTCATGCCAACAACCGTAGGCCAACAACCGTTGACAAGCGAGCCCATCCGGCGCATCGTGGTGCCAACAGTCGTTGGCCAACAAGTGTTGGCCCGCCGGAGGAGGCTCGCATGACCCGCACCGCACTCCCCGCCAGCACGTCCGTCGCGATCATCGGCGCCGGCCCCACCGGCCTCGCGCTCGCCGTGACCCTGGCCGAGGCCGGAGTCGATTTCGTCCTCCTCGACCGCCAGGCCGAGGGCGCCAACACGTCCCGCGCCGCCGTCGTGCACGCCCGCACCCTGGAGGTCCTCGACGAGCTCGACCCGTCCCGCGACCTCTCAGCCGAGCTGATCGGCCGCGGCCTGCCCATAGGAACCTTCCGGGTCCGCGACGGCGCCCGCGCGCTCTCCGAGGTCCGCTTCGGCGGCCTGCCGACCCCCTACCCGTACGCGCTGATGGTCCCCCAGAACCAGACCGAGGCCGTGCTCCTCGCCCGGCTGCGCGCCCTCGGCGGCGACGTCCACCGCCCGTACGAGGTCACCGGCGTCACCCAGGACGCCGACGGCGTCACCCTCACCACGGCGACCGGCCAGACCCTGCGCGCCGCGCACGCCGTCGGCGCCGACGGGATGCACAGCGTCGTCCGCGAGGCCGCCGGGGTCGGATTCACCGGCTCCGCCTACGAGGAGTCCTTCGTGCTGGCCGACGTGGTCATGGACTGGGCTCCGGGTGCCGGCGAGGTCTCGCTCACCCTCGGCGCGACGGGGCTCACCGTGATCGCCCCGCTGCCCGGCGGGCGCTACCGGGTGGTCGCCGGCGTCGCCGAGGCCCCGGCCGATCCCGGGCTCGCGTTCGTCCAGGGCCTGCTGGACGAGCGGGCGCCCGGCCAGGCCACCGTCCGGGAGCTCGTCTGGTCCTCCCGGTTCCGGATCCACCACCGGGTCGCCGACCGCTACCGCGCCGGGCGGCTGCTGCTCGCCGGTGACGCCGCCCACGTGCACAGCCCGGCCGGCGGCCAGGGCATGAACACCGGCATCCAGGACGCGTACGCCCTCGGCCGCGCCCTGGCCGCCGGCGACCTCGACTCCTACGAGGCCCGCCGCCGCCCCGTCGCCCTGCGGGTGGTGGCCCTCACCGACCGAATGACCCGCATCGCCACGACCCGCAACCCCGTGCTGCGCGCCCTGCGCAACACCCTGCTCCCCGTCCTCGGCCGCATCCCGGCCCTGCGCACCCGCCTGGCCACCGAGCTGGCCGAGCTCACCTACCGCTGAGCGTCCTAGGGGGTGTCTGACGGAGGTCCGTGGTGAAGGAGCGGTGTCCGGTGCGTGCTCTCGGCGTGCCGGCCGGATGCCCGCGTACTGGACGTACGT
>NZ_JBVJFA010000053.1:0-34592 GCF_055588085.1 Streptomyces sp. NPDC046303 | reverse complement strand
CGGGGTTTCAGACTTTTTCCCCTCCCCCCCTTTTCTGGCGGCCCCACCCCCCCCCCCCCCCCCCCCCACCCCCCCCCCGGGGTCCAGGTCTTTGCGGCAGGGCGGGGCAGGAAGGTCAGGAGGCGGGCACGGAGACCGAGACCGGAACACCGTGCTCGGCGGCGAGGCGCTGGAGGTCCTCCAGCTCCGCCTGTTCCACTTCCGCGAGGAAGTCGTCGCCCGCCTCGCGGGCCTGCCTCAGGTCCGACTGCGTGGCCCTGATGCGCTGCAGGAGACCCGCGGTGAATGCGTCCATGGTGGGTTCGCCCCCTCTTCGTGGGTCGGCGGCGGCACGTGGCTGTCCGCCGTCAGGGAGTGGATGGGGTGTGGTGACGTCCTCCCCGGCACCCTGGGCCCAGAAACCTCGCGAGACGAGGGAATCCTCACCTCCGCCCCGGCCGCGCGCCCGCTGCAGCCTGCGAGCGGCGTCTTACAGCCGGTTTACGGCCGAAACGGGCAGGATGGACGACGCAACACACGTGTGCCCTGCTGGGCTCGGAGGAAGGAAATCGACGTGCGCGTACTCGTCGTCGAGGACGAGCAGCTGCTCGCCGATGCGGTGGCCACCGGCCTGCGCCGGGAGGCCATGGCCGTGGACGTCGTGTACGACGGCGCCGCCGCCCTGGAGCGTGTCGGCGTGAACGACTACGACGTGGTCGTACTCGACCGGGACCTCCCGCTCGTGCACGGCGACGACGTCTGCCGGAAGATCGTCGAGCTCGGCCTGCCCACGCGCGTCCTGATGCTGACCGCCTCCGGCGATGTCAGCGACCGCGTGGAGGGGCTGGAGCTCGGAGCGGACGACTACCTGCCCAAGCCCTTCGCCTTCACCGAGCTGACCGCCCGCGTGCGGGCCCTCGGACGGCGCACCACCGTCGCGCTGCCGCCCGTACTGGAGCGGGCCGGGATCAAGCTGGACCCGAACCGGCGCGAGGTGTTCCGTGAGGGCAAGGAGGTGCAGCTGGCGCCCAAGGAGTTCGCGGTGCTGGAGGTCCTCATGCGCAGCGAGGGGACCGTCGTCTCCGCCGAGCAGCTGCTGGAGAAGGCGTGGGACGAGAACACCGACCCCTTCACGAACGTCGTACGGGTGACCGTGATGACCCTGCGGCGCAAGCTGGGCGAGCCCCCGGTCATCGTGACCGTGCCGGGTTCCGGATACCGGATCTGACGCGCGTGCCAGCCCATCCGGCGCCGCCGGCCGCGCCACCCAAACCGACCTGGGACCCCGGCCAGCCCGAGGGTCCTTTCCCTTGGCTGCGGCCGACCATCCGCATACGCCTCACGCTGCTGTACGGCGGGATGTTCCTGATCGCGGGGATCCTGCTGCTGTCGATCATCTACCTGCTGGCGGCCCAGGCCCTGCGCGAGGGCAACGGCATGCCGTTCACGATCGTCCGCGGCCAGAACATCGAGGTCACCAGCTCCACCTGCACCGGCGTGCGCGGCATCAACCAGCCGCTCGACCAGTTCAACGCGGCGGTCAACCAGTGCATCCTCGAACAGCGCCGGCACGCCCTGGACGACCTGCTGAGCCGGTCGCTGATGGCCCTGCTGGGGCTGAGCATCATCGCCTTCGCCTTCGGCTACGCGATGGCCGGCCGGGTGCTCTCGCCGCTCGGCAAGATCACCCGGACCGCCCGCCGGGTCGTGGGCTCCGACCTGACCCGGCGGATCGAGCTGGACGGGCCGGACGACGAGCTGAAGGAGCTCGCCGACACCTTCGACGACATGCTCAACCGGCTGGAGCGGGCCTTCACGGCCCAGCAGCGGTTCGTCGCGAACGCCTCGCACGAACTCCGGACCCCGCTCGCGATCAACCGGACCCTGCTGGAGGTGCACCTCTCCGACCCGGGGGCGCCGCTCGAGCTCCAGCAGCTCGGCAAGACCCTGCTCGCCACCAACGAGCGCAGCGAGCAGCTGGTCGAGGGCCTGCTGCTGCTGGCCCGCAGCGAGAACCAGATCGTCGAGCGCAAGCCGGTGGACCTGGCGGAGGTCGCCTCCCGCGCCCTCGATCAGGTGCGCGGGGAGGCCGAGGCGAAGGGCGTGGAGGTCCGCGGCGAGCGCGCGCCGGCCGTCGTCCAGGGCAACGGCGTGCTCCTGGAGCGGATCGCCCTCAACCTGGTGCAGAACGCCGTCCGGTACAACGTGCCGGAGGGCGGCTGGGTGGAGGTCACCACCGAGGTCCAGCACGGCTTGGCGGTCCTCGTGGTGTCGAACACGGGTCCCGTGGTTCCCGCGTACGAGGTGGACAACCTCTTCGAGCCCTTCAGACGGCTGCGTACGGAGCGAACGGGCAGCGACAAGGGTGTCGGGCTGGGTCTGTCGATCGCGCGCTCCGTGGCGCGCGCACACGGCGGACGGATCCAGGCGGTCCCCAGGGAGGGCGGTGGCCTCGTGATGCGTGTCACTCTTCCCTTGTGAGCCCCGCCACCCGTGTTCGCTTTTGGCTGAATACCTGCCCTGTGAAGACACCCGGCTTTGTGTGATCGATCACATGACCGAGTGTCGGACCATGTGCGTTCTGTGACCCCGTAGCGGCCGGAACGCCCGGGAAGTCCGGGTTTCCGGCCCCCCGGATGGCGGGAAATAAACGGGGTGGCGTTTGTGCAAGACGGCCCCCGGACCGTGTACGGTCCCGGTCGTCATCCCAGCTGATTGCTGCTTCAGGCAGGCGGCTGGGTGTCGATTGAGTAACAGACCTTGATGTGAGGCAAAATCTCCGCCTCAGGTCGGGCACAAGTCCGGCCTCTCGCGCGTTACGTGCGCTGAGACACCGCTAACACCCAGAGGGGGAGAGCGAACAATGGCAACGGACTACGACACCCCACGCAAGACCGACGACGACGTCGACAACGACAGCATTGAAGAGCTGAAGGCCCGGCGTAACGAGAAGTCGACCTCGTCCGCGGACATGGACGAATTCGACTCGGTCGAGAGCATGGAGCTTCCCGGCGCGGACCTCTCCAACGAGGAGCTGGCCGTCCGGGTCCTGCCGAAGCAGGCCGATGAGTTCACCTGCATGAGCTGCTTCCTGGTGCACCACCGCAGCCAGCTGGCACGCGAGAAGAACGGTCAGCCGATCTGCCGCGACTGCGACTGAGAGGCGTCGGCCGTGGCTGGCTCGACACCATTTCGGAGGCGCCGCTTCCGAAAGTCTGGTGATCCGGCGGAGACGCAGGCGGGAACCACGGACCCGGCAACGAGTCCTGGGACCTCCGGCGGCTCCGCCATGGGGACCGCCATCGTGCCCTCCGACACCGCCCCGGCGGTGCCGTCGGCCACAGGGGTCGACGAGGACGCCCGGCACCGGTCCGGGGCCCGTCGGCTGCAAGCCGTCAAGAACGGTGTACGCAAGGGCGGCGAAAGTGTCAGGGACGCCGCCCTGTACATCACCGAGAGGATCATCGAGAACGCACCGCGCGTTCCGGTTCGGGACCTCGCGACCCTGCGCGGGCAGTTCCCGGGCCTCGGCCCCGATCAGCTTGCCGACAAGCTGATCTCCGGCGCCACCAAGGCCACCTCCACCGTCGGCGCGGGCATCGGAGCGGCGGCCATGCTGCCCGTCCCGCCCGCCATGCCGGCGGAGCTGGCCGCGGAGATCACCGGCGTCGCCGCGATCGAACTCAAGCTCATCGCCGAGCTCCACGAGGTCTACGGACTGCGCCCGCCCGGCACGCTCAAGGAGCGCAGCCTCGCCTACCTCACCGCGTGGACCGAGGAACGCGGCGTGGACCTGACCAAGCCGACGACGCTGAACGCGGCGCTCGGCGGCCAGATGAAGCGCGAACTGCGCCAGCAGATCACGAAGCGGATGGTCCGCAACCTGCCCAGCCTCATGCCGTTCATGGTCGGTGCGGCCGTGGGCGCGGTCATGAACCGCCGGGACACGCGCAAACTCGCCGACAAGGTCCGTGGTGACCTGCGGAGCCGCGCGGTGTCCTGGGACGCCCTCCCGCAGCTCCCGCCCCTGGAGCAGCCCTCCCAGCCCCTTCCCGAGGCCACCAGGGCCGCACTCGAGGCCCCCGAACGCCACAACGGCGGGACCTGAGGTCCCGACGGGCGCGGGCTCAGCCCTTCGCCGCCAGGATCGCCGCCCGCAGGGACTCCGGCTCACGGGTGGAGACGTACACGTACGGGGTCGGATCCGCCGGATCGGTCACCTCGACGCGCACCGCGGTCGGCACGTAGCTGCGCATCAGCATGAAGGCGCGGGTGTCGGCCTTGTACGTGCGCCAGGCGCGCGACTCGTCGGCGTCCAGGATCTCGGGATCACCCAGGGCCGCCACCGGGATCCGCGCGCCCCCCGCCGCCAGCGCGCCGTTGACCACGCGCACGCGCGCGGAACCGTACGAACTCACCAGCAGCCCGGCCAGGCCCGTGCCCCCGACCAGTCCCGCCAGCAGCGGCAGCGTGCCCAGCGGCAGCAGCATCAGCGCGCACGCGAGGCCGGTCAGTACGGCGATGCCCCACCAGGAGCGGGGGGCGGTCAGACGTTCGTCGTGGTGCACGGAGGAGAGCTGCATGCCGTCAAGCCTGCCACGAGGCGACCGGCGGGTAGCCGCGCGGGTAGCCGACTGGTGATTCGGCTGGTGGCCGTGGCCGGCCATCAGTTACCTCGTTTGGGCGAGCGGAGAGTGGTGCAGGCCTGTGGTCTTGGCGGGGACGTCATTCTCGGTGGAGGCCGTCGGGCTGCTGTGGGGGCATGGAGAGGGGGATGGCTGGTGGCGCGTGGTGGGCGGAGGCGTGAGCTGCGCGCACTTGCCGATCCGTTCACTGTGGCGGCGCCCGGGGGCGCGCGGATCCGGGACCGTCTGCGCTTGTCTGCCCGTGATGCCGAAGTCTTGCGACTCGTCGGCGGGCATCTCGGCGGGCATTCTCGTGCTGATCTGGCGGAGCGGGTGCGGTCGGGATGGTGCCGGTGAAGGAGAATCGGCGGGCGGAACGTAAACGCGCGCTGACCAGGGTGTCGTCCTCACGGTGGGCGGGTGCCATCACCCGTGCGTCCGAGGACCAGTACCAGCTGTCCCTGCGGTGCCTCTTCGATGAACGGGCGTCCCTGCGCCGGGCTATCGCGAAGATCGGTAAGCGCATGGCGGTGCCCTGCGGTCAGCGGGTGGGCGGTGTGCGCGGTTATCCGACCCGGGCCGAGCGTGCACGGAAGCAGTGCCGGTCGCAGGTGCTGACCGCGCGCCTGGCCGAGGTGGAGCGGCGTATCGAGGCGGGCCATCCGGCGATCGTGGTGGGGGGCCGCCGTCTGGCGAAGGTGCGGCACCACCTCGCCGACGCCGCCCTCACCGAGGCCGAGTGGCGGGAGCGGTGGGATGCGCAGCGCCTGTTCCTGACCGCCGACGGCGAGTCGGGTGCGCCGTACGGGAACTACACGATCACCGTCGATCCCCCTGACGGCACGATCAGCCTCGTTCTCCCGGAACCGCTCAGGCACCTGGCGAACGCACCGCGCGGCCGCTACAGGCTTGCCTGCACGGTCGCCTTCAGCCACCGCCGCGAGGAATGGCTCGACCGGATCACAGCCGACCGGGCCGTGCGCTACGACATCGTGTACGACCCCGAACGGAGCCGCTGGTATCTCGACGCGTCCTGGTCCACCCCGAAGTCCATGCCGCCCACACCTGCCGAGCTGGCCGCAACCGGCGCCCGGCTCCTCGCCGTGGACCTCAACGCCGGCCACTTCGCCGCCTGCGTCGTAGACGTCCGCGGCAACCCGGTCGGCCGGCCCATCACCGTCACCACCGACCTGACAGGCCCCACGTCGCAGCGCGACGGCCGGCTCCGCGCAGCGGTCAGCGGACTCGTCCGCCTCGCGCACCAGCATCGCTGCGCCGGTTTCGCCATCGAGAACCTCGGCTTCACCGACGCCTGTGCCACCGGGCGGGAAACCATGGGCCGGGGCAGGCGCGGGAAGGCGTTCCGGCGCACCGTCGCAGGCATGCCCACCGCGAAGTTCCGTGACCGGCTGTCCGGCATGGCCCACCACCAGGGCCTCGTAGTGGTCGCGGTCGATCCCGCCTACACCTCCCGCTGGGGAACCCAGCACTGGAAGGCCCCGCTCCAGCAGCAATCCAAGACCACCGTCACCGGCCATCATGCGGCCTCGGTGGCGATCGGCAGACGCGCGCTCGGCTACGGGACACGGCGTCGGCCACGTGTGACCGCACATGACCAGAGGATCGTCGTGCGGAGAGCTACCGGCCAGACCGCAACCGTACCGAGGGCGCGTGGGACCGCGAGCCCGCCAAGGACCACAGGCACGCCAACCGCCGGCGACAAGACCTGCCGGGACCGAAGCGACCAGCTCACGCTGTTCCCCGTCTCCCAAGACCGTTCGGGGAGACAACCGGCCAGCCCGGTCTACAGTGATCCGGCCAACAGTGGCTGAGATCACCAGGAACGGTAAGGTCTGCGGCTGTGAGTGGACGAAACACAGCGCTGACGCCTCCGGCCGATGCCGCCGCGCCGGTCAGGCACCCCGATGCGCCCGCACCCGGCGAGCTCCTCGGCGCGCACTACGAGCACTGCTTCGGCTGCGGCGGGGGCCAGCCGCACGGACTCCACCTGGAGGCCCGTGCGGGTGAGGGCGTGCGCATCACCGCCGAGTTCACCGTCAAGCCCGCGCACCAGGGTGCCCCCGGCCTCGCCCACGGCGGCGTGCTGGCCACCGCGCTCGACGAGACGCTCGGCTCGCTGAACTGGCTGCTGCGCGTCATCGCCGTGACCGGGCGGCTGGAGACCGACTTCGTGCGGCCCGTGCCGGTGGACACCGTGCTGTACCTGGAGGCCGAGGTCACCGCCGTGGCCGGCCGGAAGATCTACTGCAGCGCGGTGGGCCGGATAGGCGGGCCCGAGGGCCCCGTCGCCGTCCGTGCGGACGCGCTGTTCATCGAGGTGAAGGTCGACCACTTCATCGACAACGGTCGGCCCGAGGAGATCCGGGCGGCGATGGCCGACCCGGACCAGGTCAGGCGCGCCCGCGCCTTCGAGGTGAACCCCTGATGTCCCTGAACGACCACGCCCCGGTCGACGTGCTGATCCGCCGCGTCGACCCCGAGGTGCCCCTCCCCGCCTACAGTCACCCCGGTGACGCGGGCTGCGACCTGGTGACCACCCGGGCCGCGGAACTCGAGCCGGGCGAGCGCACCGTACTCCCCACCGGGGTCTCCATCGCCCTGCCCGACGGGTACGCCGCCTTCGTGCACCCGCGCTCCGGCCTGGCCGCCCGCTGCGGGCTCGCGCTCGTGAATGCCCCGGGGACGGTGGATGCCGGGTACCGTGGGGAGATCAAGGTGATCGTGGTCAATCTCGACCCTCGCGAGAGCGTCCGGTTCGAGCGTTTCGACCGCATTGCCCAGCTGGTTGTCCAGCGGGTCGAGAAGGTGCGCTTCCACGAGGTGGCGGAACTTCCCGGCTCGGCCCGGGCCGAGGGGGGTTTCGGCTCCACCGGCGGTCATCCGGCCGTGGCCGGATCCGGCACTGGTCAGCAGGGTGGGAATGGCTACGCTTCGGTCGTAACCGACCGGGAAGGACAGTGACGTGTTCGGACGTCGCAAGAAGAACGACTCCGCCAAGGACGGCGGCGCGGCCGAGCAGGTCGATGGCCGTGTGTCCGGCCTGGACGCCGGCGAGCAGGACGGCGCCGACGAGCTCGACGCGGCCCAGCCGCGCCGTGTGAACCTGCCTCCGGCCCCGCGGCCCGACGGCCCGTGGGACGTGTCCGAGGTGCTCGGCAACCCGGCCGACGGCCGGGTGGACCTGGGCGGCATCTTCGTCCCCGGGGTCGAGGGCATGGAGCTGCGGGTCGAGGTCGCCGGTGACGCGATCGTCGCCGCGACCGTCGTCCTGGGCGACAGCGCCGTACAGCTGCAGGCCTTCGCCGCACCGCGCAAGGAAGGCATCTGGGGCGAGGTCCGCGAGGAGATCGCCGCGGGCATCACCCAGCAGGGCGGCATCATCGACGAGGTCGAGGGTCCGCTGGGCTGGGAGCTGCGCGCGCAGGTCCCCGTACCGCTCCCGGACGGGCAGACCGGCGCGCAGCTGGTCCGCTTCGTCGGCGTCGACGGTCCGCGCTGGTTCCTGCGCGGTGTCATCTCCGGCCAGGGCGCGGTGCGTCCCGAGTCGGCGGGTGTCCTCGAGCAGATCTTCCGCGACACCGTCGTGGTCCGCGGTGACGGCCCGATGGCCCCCCGCGACCCGATCGTCCTGAAGCTGCCGAACGACGCCCAGATGGTGCCGGACGGCGTGCAGACGGAGGAGCAGGAAGGCTCCCGCTTCGGCGGCGGCATGGGACAGCTCGAGCGCGGCCCGGAGATCACCGAGGTCCGCTGACCCGGTGCCGCCCCCTGGGGGGCACGACTGCGTTTCGGGCCGGTGGGCCCCACCCCGACGGGTGGGGCCCACCGGCTCGTGGCGCCACCGTCTTCTGCCGCGACCGCCTTTTTCGGAGTGACTGGCTGCGGCCGCGTCAGGGATCCGTCAGGGATGCGCGTCCGGCCCCCCATCGGTGCGTGGACGGTGCGGGCGTCCCCGAGAATGGGCGCATGGGACGCGGCAGGCTAAGGATCTATCTCGGCGCGGCGCCCGGTGTGGGCAAGACCTACGCGATGCTCTCCGAAGCCCACCGCAGGGTGGAGCGGGGAGCCGACTGCGCCGTCGGGTTCGTCGAACACCACGGGCGGCCGCGTACCGAGGTCATGCTGCACGGCCTGGAACAGGTGGCCCGCAGGGAGCTGACCCACCGCGGGGCGGTCTTCACCGAGATGGACGTGGACGCCGTCCTCGCCCGGCGGCCGGACGTGGCGCTGGTGGACGAGCTCGCGCACACCAACGTGCCCGGCTCGCGCAACGCCAAGCGCTGGCAGGACGTGGAGGAGCTGCTGCGGGCCGGCATCGACGTGGTGTCGACCGTCAACATCCAGCACCTGGAGTCCCTCGGGGACGTGGTCGAGTCGATCACCGGGGTCCGCCAGCGGGAGACCGTGCCGGACGACGTGGTGCGGCGGGCCGACCAGATCGAGCTCGTCGACATGTCCCCGCAGGCCCTGCGCCGGCGGATGGCGCACGGGAACATCTACCAGCCGGACAAGGTCGACGCGGCCCTGTCCAACTACTTCCGCCCCGGCAACCTGACCGCCCTGCGCGAGCTCGCGCTGCTGTGGGTGGCCGACCGGGTGGACGAGTACCTCCAGCAGTACCGCGGCGAGCACGGCATCCGCTCCACCTGGCAGGCGCGGGAGCGGATCGTCGTGGGGGTCACCGGCGGGCCGGAGGGGCGCACGCTCATCCGGCGCGCCTCCCGCATCGCGGCCAAGGGATCGGGCAGCGAGATCCTCGCCGTCTACATCGCCCGCAGCGACGGGCTCACCTCGGCCTCGCCGAAGGAGCTCGCCGTCCAGCGGACGCTGGTGGAGGACCTAGGCGGAACGTTTCATCATGTGATCGGCGACAACGTCCCCGAGGCGCTCCTCGCCTTCGCCCACGGGGTCAACGCCACCCAGATCGTGCTCGGCTCCAGCCGCCGGAAGGCCTGGCAGTACGTCTTCGGCCCGGGCGTCGGGGCCACCGTCGCCCGCGACTCGGGACCCGACCTCGACGTCCACATCGTCACGCACGAGGCGGTGGCCCGCGGGCGCGGCCTCCCCGGGGTCCGCTCGGCGGCCCGCCTCGGCCGGCCCCGGATCGCGGCGGGCTGGGTGGTGGGCGCGGCCCTCCCCGTCCTGCTGTGCCTGCTCCTCACGCACATCGACGCGGACCTCGGGCTCGCCAACGACATGCTGCTCTTCCTGTCGCTGACGGTGGCGGCCGCGCTGCTGGGCGGCCTCTGGCCGGCCCTGGCCTCCGCCGCCGTCGGATCGCTGCTGCTGAACTACTTCTTCGCCCCGCCCCTGCACCGGCTCACGGTCTCCGACCCCAAGAACATCCTCGCCATCGCCGTCTTCTTCGGGGTCGCCGTCTCCGTGGCCTCCGTGGTCGACCTGGCCGCGCGGCGCACGCACCAGGCGGCGCGGCTGCGCGCCGAGTCCGAGATCCTCTCCTTCCTGGCCGGCAGCGTGCTGCGCGGGGAGACCAGCCTGGACGCGCTGCTGGTGCGGGTGCGCGAAACCTTCGGCATGCAGTCCGTGGCCCTCCTGGAACGCGCCGGCGGCGTCGAGCCGTGGAAGCGGGCCGGCAGCGTCGGCCCCGGCCCGGTGGACCGGCCCGAGGACGCCGACGTCGACATGCCGATCGGCGACCACATGGCGCTGGCCCTGTCGGGGCGGGTGCTGCCCGCCGAAGACCGCCGGGTGCTGGGCGCCTTCGCCGCCCAGGCCGCGGTGGTCCTGGACCGGCAGCGCCTCGTCGGGGAGGCCGAGGAGGCCCGCCGGATGGCCGAGGGGAACCGGATCCGGACCGCGCTGCTGGCCGCCGTCAGCCATGACCTCCGTACGCCGCTGGCCTCGATCAAGGCGTCCGTGACCTCCCTGCGCTCCGACGACGTGGACTGGTCCGAGGAGGACCGGGCCGAACTCCTCGAGGGCATCGAGGACGGCGCCGACCGGCTCGACCACCTCGTGGGCAACCTGCTGGACATGTCCCGGCTGCAGACCGGCACCGTCACCCCGCTGATCAGGGAGATCGACCTCGACGAGGTGGTCCCGATGGCGTTGGGCGGCGTACCGGAGGACAGCGTGCTGCTCGACGTCCCCGAGACGCTGCCGATGGTGGCGGTGGACCCGGGGCTGCTGGAGCGGACCGTGGCCAACGTGGTCGAGAACGCCGTCAAGTACAGCCCCCTGGGGAAGCGGGTGCTGGTCGCGGCCAGCTTCCTCGGCGACCGGGTCGAGGTACGGGTCGTCGACCGGGGGCCGGGCGTGCCCGACGAGGCCAAGGACAAGATCTTCGCCCCGTTCCAGCGGTACGGGGACGCGCCGCGCGGAGCGGGGGTGGGCCTCGGGCTCGCCGTCGCCCGGGGCTTCGCCGAGGCGATGGACGGCGCCCTCAGGGCCGAGGACACCCCCGGCGGCGGGCTGACCATGGTGCTGACCCTGCGGGCGGCGCCGCGGGACGGAGCGGACATAGTGGAACGTGATCACGACCGTGATCGGATGATGCGACAGAAGGCAGGACCGCAATGACCCGGGTGCTCGTGGTGGAAGACGAGCCGCAGATCGTCCGAGCCCTCGTGATCAATCTGAAGGCACGCTCGTACGAGGTCGACGCGGCGGCCGACGGCGCGAGCGCCCTCGAGCTCGCCGCGGCCCGCCACCCCGACGTGGTCCTCCTCGACCTGGGCCTGCCCGACATGGACGGCATCGAGGTGATCAAGGGGCTGCGCGGCTGGACCCGGGTGCCGATCCTGGTCCTCTCCGCCCGCCACACCTCCGACGAGAAGGTGGAGGCACTGGACGCGGGCGCCGACGACTACGTCACCAAGCCGTTCGGCATGGACGAGCTGCTGGCCCGGCTGCGCGCCGCCGTCCGCCGGGCCGAGCCGTCCGCCGGGCCCGGCGAGGAGGAGGTGGTCGTGGAGACCGACGCCTTCACGGTGGACCTGGCCGCGAAGAAGGCCGTACGGGAGGGGCGCGACGTACGGCTCACGCCCACCGAGTGGCACCTGCTGGAGGTCCTGGTCCGCAACGGCGGGAAGCTCGTCAGCCAGAAGCAGCTGCTGCAGGAGGTCTGGGGACCCTCGTACGGCACGGAGACGAACTACCTGCGGGTCTACATGGCGCAATTGCGGCGCAAACTGGAGGCCGACCCCTCGCACCCGCGGCACTTCATCACCGAACCGGGCATGGGATACCGCTTCGAGAGGTAGTGGGCACGCCGGTACGCTTCCTGTTATGAGTGCTGAACCGCGTCCCGAGAAGCCCGCGAAGCCGGCCAGGCCGGCGGGCCGGTTCCGCCGGATGATTGAGCGGCTGTCCACCTCCCAGGAGGAGCTGCATTCGGCGGAGCTGCAAGAGGACGCAGAAGCCGCGGGGTGCACGCGGATCTGCGACTGCCACGACCGGCAGATAGTCAAGGTGACCGGAACCCTGCGTACCGTCACCCTGCGGCCGCGCGCGGGAGTCCCCGCCCTGGAGGCGGAGCTGTTCGACGGCTCGGCCGCGCTGGACGTGGTGTGGCTCGGGCGTCGCTCGATCGTGGGAATCGAGCCCGGCCGGCGCATGATCGCCTCAGGGCGGATCTCCATGACCCACGGCCGTCGGGTGCTCTTCAACCCGAAGTACGAACTCCGACCGCTCGGACAGGAGCACTGACCGGTGACGTCACTCGACAAACCGACCAACCCGGAACCCCCCGCCTCGGTATCCGGCCCTCCCGCCGATGACCAGGGCGCGGTGACGCAGGCGGCGCTGTTCGACGCCTTCGGAGGCATCCGGGGGACCGTGGAGACGATGCTCCCCGGGCTGCTCTTCGTCATGATCTACACGATCAACCGGGACGTGAAGCTCTCCGCGATCGCGGCGGGCGCGGTAGCGGTCCTGCTGGTGATCGTGCGGCTGCTGCGCAAGGACACGGTGAAGCACGCCTTCAGCGGGGTCTTCGGCGTGGGCGTGGGCGTGGCCTTCGCCCTGTTCACGGGCAGCGCGAAGGGCTTCTACCTGCCGGGCATGATCTACGGCGCCGGTCTCGGCGTGGCCTTCACGGTCTCGGCACTGGCGGGCTTCCCGCTGCTGGGCGTGATCCTCGGGCCGGTGTTCAAGGAGAACCTGTCCTGGCGCACGCGCAACCCCGGCCGCAAGAAGGCGTACACGAAGGCCAGCCTGGCCTGGGGCATCATCTTCCTGGCCAAGTACGCGATCCTCTTCCCGCTGTACTGGTGGGGCGACGCGACGCAGCTGGGCTGGGTCCTGATCGCGCTGAAGCTTCCGCCGATGGTGCTCGCGGTGTACTTCACCTGGGTGTTCCTGGCGAAGGCCCCGCCGCCGATCGACGTGATCGCGGAGTGGGAGGCCAAGGAGGCCGCCGAAGCCGCGGCCCGCGAGAACCGGGCCTGATCCGGCCGCGCCGGCCCGGAACCGGCGGCCGGGCAGTGCGAAGGGGGCGGGGCGACCGATCCGGTCGCCCCGCCCCCTTCGTCGTCTGCTAGCGGCGGGCCTGGAGGAGGTCCTCCAGCTGCTGCTCCCGGGCCTGCGCGGCCACGAAGAGGAGCTCGTCACCCGGCTCCAGGGTCTCCTCCCCGTGCGGGGTGAGCACCCGGTTGCCCCGGATGATCGTGACCAGCGAGGTGTCCTCGGGCCAGGAGATGTCGCTGATCTGGGTGCCCGCGACGGAGGAATCCGCCGGCAGGGTCAGCTCGACGAGGTTCGCGTCGCCGTGGCTGAAGCGCAGCAGCCGCACCAGGTCGCCGACGCTGACGGCCTCCTCGACCAGGGCCGACATCAGACGCGGCGTGGACACCGCGACGTCGACGCCCCAGGACTCGTTGAAGAGCCATTCGTTCTTCGGGTTGTTGACGCGGGCCACCACACGCGGGACCCCGTACTCGGTCTTGGCGAGCAGCGAGACGACGAGGTTGACCTTGTCGTCGCCGGTCGCCGCGATGACCACGTTGCAGCGCTGCAGCGCCGCCTCGTCCAGCGAGGTGATCTCGCAGGCGTCGGCCAGCAGCCACTCGGCCTGCGGCACCCGTTCCACCGAGATGGCGGTCGGGGCCTTGTCGACCAGGAGCACCTCGTGGCCGTTCTCCAGCAGCTCGCCCGCGATGGAGCGGCCCACCGCGCCTGCCCCGGCGATCGCGACTCTCATGCGTGTGCCTCCTCAGGCCCCTCGGCGAAGGCCGCCTCGACCTTGTCGATCTCGTCCGTGCGCATCATCACGTGCACGAGGTCGCCCTCCTGGAGGACGGTCGCCGACGTGGGCAGCATGGCTTCACCCAGGCGGGTGAGGAAGGCGACGCGGACGCCCGTCTCCTCCTGCAGTTTGCTGACCTTGTGCCCGATCCACGCGGGCGAGGCGTGCACCTCGGCGAGCTGCACACCGCCGCTCGGGTCCCGCCACAGCGGCTCGGCGCCCGAGGGCAGCAGCCGGCGCAGCATCTGGTCGGCGGTCCACCGCACGGTGGCCACGGTGGGGATGCCCAGGCGCTGGTAGACCTCGGCGCGCTTGGGGTCGTAAATACGGGCGGCGACGTTCTCCACGCCGAACATCTCGCGGGCCACGCGGGCGGCGATGATGTTGGAATTGTCACCACTGCTGACGGCGGCGAAAGCACCCGCCTCCTCGATTCCGGCCTCCCTCAGGGTGTCCTGGTCGAAGCCGACCCCGGTGACGCGGCGGCCGCCGAATCCGGCCCCCAGCCGGCGGAATGCGGTGGGGTCCTGGTCGACGACGGCGACCGTATGCCCCTGCTGTTCCAGGGTCTGCGCGAGGGCGGAACCCACTCTTCCGCAACCCATGATGACGATGTGCACGGCCGTCCTTCCGGCTGTCAGCGGCTCGCTGGTTCCCAGCCTCATTGCATGCTCTGGTTTAACAGGGTCTCAGACCATGGCCCAAGCTACACACGGGCGGTCACGAGTGTGACTTCTTGCCGTGCACTCGGTGTGCACCGCAGGTGTACGCGAGGAGGAATTGCGGCGGGATTGCACGGAGAAGGGGTGGGGGGTTCGTCAGTCCGATTTCCAACGCTTACGATCCTCTGCGTGTCCAAACTGACCGACGTGCCCAAACGGATCCTGATCGGCCGGGCGCTACGCAGCGACCGCCTCGGAGAAACCCTCCTCCCCAAGCGGGTCGCCCTCCCCGTCTTCGCCTCCGACCCGCTCTCCTCCGTGGCATATGCCCCGGGCGAGGTCCTGCTGGTCCTGTCGATCGCGGGCGTGTCGGCGTACCAGTTCAGCCCGTGGATCGCCGCCGCGGTCGTCGTGCTGATGTTCACGGTGGTCGCGTCCTACCGGCAGAACGTCCACGCCTATCCGAGCGGCGGCGGTGACTACGAGGTCGCCAACACCAATCTCGGGCCCAAGGCCGGTCTCACGGTGGCGAGCGCCCTGCTCGTCGACTACGTCCTGACCGTCGCCGTTTCCATCTCCTCCGGAGTCGAGAACCTCGGCTCCGCCGTCGATTTCGTCATCGAGCACAAGGTGCTCTCGGCGATCGTCATGATTCTTCTGCTCACGCTGATGAATCTGCGCGGCGTGAAGGAGTCCGGAACCCTCTTCGCCATCCCGACCTACGTCTTCGTCGGGGCCGTCTTCATCATGATCGCCTGGGGTGCCTGGCGGGGCATCGTCGCCGGCGACACCATGACGGCCCCCACCGCGGACCTGGAGATCAAGGCCGAGCACCAGGGCCTGGCCGGATTCGCGCTGGTCTTCCTGCTGCTGCGGGCCTTCTCCTCAGGCTGCGCGGCCCTCACGGGCGTCGAGGCCATCAGCAACGGCGTCCCCGCCTTCCGCAAGCCCAAGAGCAAGAACGCGGCCACCACCCTGCTGCTCATGGGCGGTCTGGCCGTCACCATGTTCTGCGGGATCATCGGCCTGGCCATGGCCACGAACGTGCGGATGGCCGAGAAGCCCGCCCAGGACCTGCTCAGGGACGGCGTCCCCGTCGGCGAAGGCTACGTCCAGCACCCGGTGATCTCCCAGGTCGCCGAGGCCGTCTTCGGCAGCGGCAGCATCCTGTTCATCGTGCTCGCCGCAGCCACCGCGCTGGTCCTGTTCCTGGCCGCCAACACCGCGTACAACGGCTTCCCGCTGCTCGGCTCGATCCTCGCCCAGGACCGCTACCTGCCGCGCCAGCTGCACACCCGCGGCGACCGGCTCGCCTTCTCCAACGGCATCGTGCTCCTCGCGGGCGCCGCCATGCTGCTCGTGTGGCTCTACGACGCCGACTCGACCAAGCTGATCCAGCTCTACATCGTCGGCGTGTTCGTCTCCTTCACGCTCAGCCAGATCGGCATGGTCCGGCACTGGAACCGCCACCTGAAGTCCGAGCAGGCCCCGGCCGCCCGCCGCCGGATGCACCGCTCCCGGGCCATCAACACCTTCGGCGCCTTCTTCACCGGCATGGTGCTGGTCGTCGTCCTCGCCACCAAGTTCACCCACGGCGCCTGGGTCGCCCTGCTCGGAATGGTGATCTTCTACGCCACGATGAGCGCGATCCGCAAGCACTACGACCGGGTCTCCGCCGAGATCGCCGCCGCCGAGGGGCCGAGCGAAGACAGCGTGCGGCCCTCCCGGGTCCACTCGATCGTCCTGGTCTCCAAGGTCCACAAGCCCACGCTGCGCGCCCTGGCCTTCGCCAAGCTGACCCGCTCGGACACCCTGGAGGCGCTCAGCATCAGCGTCGACCAGGCCGAGACCAAGGCGCTGCGCGAGGAGTGGGACCGGCGCGGGATCAACGTCCCGCTCAAGATCCTCGACTCCCCGTACCGGGAGATCACCCGGCCGGTGGTGGAGTACGTGAAGGGCCTGCGCAGCGAGAACCCGCGCGACGCGGTCAGCGTGTACATCCCCGAGTACGTCGTCGGCCGCTGGTACGAGCACCTGCTGCACAACCAGAGCGCGCTGCGGCTCAAGGGCCGGCTGCTGTTCACGCCCGGTGTGATGGTCACGTCGGTGCCCTACCAGCTGGAGTCCTCGGAGCTCGCCAAGAGGCGGGCCAAGAAGCGCCAGGAGTGGAACGCCCCGGGCGCGGTGCGCCGCGGCCCGGTGGACACCCCGCGCCCTCCCCGGGAGCCGTCCGCGAAGGGCTGACGGGTTGCCGACCGGGGTGCCGAACGGTCGCCGAACGGGATGGTGAACGGCCGGACGAGATCCACGTAAACTGGTGGGTCGGTCGTCCGGCCGTTCCTTTTGATCCACTTCCTTGGAGTCTCCCCACCATGACCGAGCAGAACGAGAAGCAGTCACTGGTCGGGGAGGAGTACGAGGTCGAGGTCGGCCCCGTCGCACACGGCGGGCACTGCATCGCCCGGACCGAGGACGGCCGCGTCCTGTTCGTACGCCACACGCTGCCCGGCGAGAAGGTCGTCGCGAAGGTCACGGAGGGCGAGGCCGACTCCCGCTTCCTGCGCGCGGACGCCATCACGATCCTCGAGGCCTCCAAGGACCGCGTGCCCGCCCCCTGCCCGTACGCCGGCCCCGGCAAGTGCGGCGGCTGCGACTGGCAGCACGCCAAGCCGGGCGCCCAGCGCCGGCTCAAGGGCGAGGTCGTCGCCGAGCAGCTGAAGAGGCTCGCCGGGCTCACCCCCGAGGAGGCCGGCTGGGACGGCACCGTCATGCCCGCGGAAGGCGACAAGCTGCCGGCGGGCCAGGTCCCCCAGTGGCGGACCCGCGTCCAGTTCGCCATCGACGAGGACGGCAACGCGGGCCTGCGCAAGCACCGTTCGCACGACATCGAACTGATCGACCACTGCATGATCGCGGCGCCGGGCGTCAGCGAGCTGGGCATCGAGAAGCAGGACTGGCCCCAGATGGCCTCCGTCGAGGCCATCGCCGCCTCGGGCTCCGGCGACCGCCAGGTGGTCCTCACCCCACGCCCCGGCGGCCGCCTCCCGCTCGTCGAGCTGGACAAGCCGGTCTCGGTCCTCCGGGTCGAGGAGAAGGACGGCGGGGTCCACCGCGTCCACGGCCGCCCCTTCGTCCGCGAGCGCGCCGACGGCCGCACCTACCGCGTCGGCATGGGCGGCTTCTGGCAGGTCCACCCGCAGGCCGCCGACACCCTGATCAAGGCCGTCATGCAGGGCCTGATGCCGCGCAAGGGCGAGATGGCCCTCGACCTGTACTGCGGCGTCGGCATCTTCGCGGGTGCCCTCGCGGAACGCCTCGGCGACACGGGCGCCGTACTCGGCATCGAGTCGACGAAGCGCGCGGTCGAGGACGCCCGCCACAACCTGGCGGACTTCCCCCGCGTCCGCATCGAACAGGGCAAGGTCGAGCAGATCCTCCCGAAGACCGGCATCACCGAGTGCGACCTGGTCGTCCTCGACCCCCCGCGCGCCGGCGCCGGCAAGCAGACGGTCCGCCACATCGCGGGCCTCTCCGCCCGCCGCATCGCCTACGTGGCCTGCGACCCGGCAGCCCTGGCCCGCGACCTGGGCTACTTCAAGGAAAACGGCTACAAGCCCCGCACCCTGCGCGTCTTCGACCTCTTCCCGATGACCCATCATGTCGAGTGCGTCGCGATCCTGGAGCCCGTTGGAAAGGGCCTCTGACCTGGGGTTATTCGTCTACGTAGGCACCTCCACCTGTTTTCCGACCGACAACAGGTGGAGACCTATGTTCACGGCTGCAGCCCATTGACCTGCGGTTTTGGGTAGCCAAAGAGGGGGCATGGCCGAGACCTCGCTGGATCGCTCAGTGTCTTGACGCACGAATGACGCACATCCAGCGCCATGGCTGACGGTCCATTAGCAACGTGTAGCCGCTACTTGGGCCGTCCTGAACGGTGTTCTTCGCGCCTCTCGCCGATACAGGCCAGCGCCGGACGGCTTGGGGTGTGGCTGGCCGATTTCGGCAAACATCCGTGTGTAGATGTGACTTTGTGTGATGGCGCGCCTGGGCGGGAGAGCGGTCAGCGCGGACTGTAGCGACCTGGGATGCCGTCGCTCGATAGGCCTGTCAGCGCACCAGTCAACGGCGCGGCTGCGCGCGCATCGCCGCTGTTGACCCTTCGCTGGGGAGGTTCCAGCCCGCTCTTGTTGTCCGCGGTCGCTGTAGCACGCTGCAGCAGTGCGGGCTCAGCGTCGGATAGCGACGACCTCGACCTCTGCGTTCATCGCGCGCAAGCGACGTGCCGACTGGAGGAGGGAGACCTGGGCGAAGGCGAAGAGGGAGTCGACAGTGATCTCCTTTCCGTCTTTGAGGAGGATGGCGAGCACGACCTTCAGCGTGCCGAAGTCGCTCAGGAGACGGTGCTCGGGAGTACGGTCCGCAACCTGCCCCAGGAAGGCGCTGCGAATGGCTTTGTCGCTGCGCAGGGTTTCGACGGCGGTGACCGCCTGGGCGAAGAGGTGGTTCAGCGGTGCGGTGCCGTTGCTGCTGGTGGCCTTCTTGACGCAGATCAGCTGGTTGTCCGGGCCGAGGACATCGCAGACCTCCAGGCCGCCACCATTGAACTTGTCCGTGACGATGTTCTTCTTGTCGAAGAGGAGGTAGCCCTCCTGGCCTGCCGCCTGCTTGTTGTACCAGTCCTCATCGTGAGAGTCCCGCCCCTTGGCGTTCGGTGCTCCCTTTGGCCAGGCGGGCAGTTGGACGCTGGCCGACTTGCCGAGCAGTTCCCGGAGCTCTTCCTCCAGCGTCTCGAGGAATCCGGCTCCCACCTCGTACCACTTTCCGTGGCCGTAGAAGTACCGCACTGTTTCCACAGGGACGTCCGCGATGAGCCACTCCTTGCCGGTGGTCGCGGCGCTGGTCGGCGTTTTCAAGTCGTCGTCGCTGAACATGACGACCCGGACTTGGCCGAGCGCTTTGAGGCGCTCTCCCTCGGTCTTGTCCGAGACGAAGCCGAGGAGGACCGGAAGGTCCAGGTCGGTGACGTCGATGCTGCGGCTACCCGAGCTGATCCGGAACGCCTGGGCGGAGCCGAAGCCCTCCTGGCAGCTCTCCGGAACTCCCAGCGTGAGCCGCGGGTGAGTAGGGTGGGCGAGCATGCGCTCAAGGACTGCCTGGGCGTCCACCGCCTTGCGGCTGCGCTTGTCCAGCGTGCGGAGCCGATCGACGAAGCCCAGTTCGGGCAGCGGATCCGGGCGCGAGCAGACCTCCTCTATCGCGCGCAGGTCGTTGAGGAATTCCTCCGGGGTGGTGGCCAGCGGCAGCTTGATGGTCGACTCGGAACACTCGACTCGAACATGCTTGGAGCTACCGGCGGGCAGTGAGGTCAACGGGATGCCGCTGACTGTTCCACAGACGCGGCGGACGACTGCGCCGAACCGGTCGAGTCCGAAGCCGTCGATACGCTCTCCCCGGGCGACGGAGTACTCGTCGACGCGCCCTCGTCCGTCCATGATCTGGTTGCGCACCTTGATGATGCCGTCCTCGTCGAGGCAGCGGGTGGCGAACTCCAGGCCGAATTCATCATCACGGTAGTACGGGTCCAGCATGTGCTGGCCGACCCCGTAACTCAGGGCGTACAGGCCGCGCTCGGTGCGCATGAGCACCAGGCCCGCAGCGGAGTGATTCCGTTCGTTGACCTCCAGGCCGGTGATCCGCTCCACGGCCGGGCACCAATCGGCGCGGTCTCGGGGGATGCCCCCGTTCACCAGCAGCCCGGTGACGCCCTGCCAGGCGAACTCGCGGACTTGGTATCCGGGTCTATCGAGATAGTGAGGACGCACAAGAGTGCGGAGTTCCACCTCGCCACCGCTAGGAACAGTGAGCCGGTGCAACGTGGACTTTCGGGTGCCGGTGCTGCTCTTCTCCTTTGCCGCCACGTGATACTCCTTCGAGTCGAGGTGCGGAGGTCGATGCCGTGGGGTCGTTCTCCTGGATCCGTGTGACTTCGTGCTCACGATCGGTTCTCCTCCGGTGGGGTGTGCTGTGTGCGGGGAGCCCTTGGCGCGTGACACCCAGTGAACAGGAGCTAGTTAACGCCGTCAACTGAATGTAACTTGGCGATCCGAGCGTGAACGGTGTACGGTCGCCTCATGATCGGAGGAAACGAGGCGGCTGATGCCACGGCGACCGCTGCGGAGATCGCACGGTTGGCGGGCGTGACGCGTGCCGCGGTGTCCAACTGGCGCAGGCGTCGTTCGGACTTCCCCGCGCCCGTAGGTGGCACCTCGGCGAGTCCCTTGTTCTCGCTCGCCGAGGTACGGCAGTGGCTGGACGGGCAGCGTGACGGGCGAGAGGTCAGCGGGGAGGTCCTGCTCTGGCAGGCGCTGCGCGGTGCCTACGGCGAGGAAATGGCCGGGGCGCTGGCTGCTCTCGGGGAATATCTCCGGGGCGATGCGGAAGACCTCGCCGACCAGGCCGCTCGACAGGCGGTGGACGGGCTGGTTGCCGACCGGACGCCCACCGAGGTGATGGATGCTCTGGTCGCCCGACTGCTGGATTCCACCGCGCGCGCCGCGTTGGACGGGGCCTCGACATTGCGACTGGCTCGCGCGGTCCGAGAATTCGCTGGTGAGACCTCAGGCACCGTCTTTGACCCTGCGTGCGGCATCGGCTCGCTCCTCGTTGCGGTGGGCGGCGGTGCGGTCCAGAGCAGGCTGGGGCAGGACACGCAGGCGGATGCGGCACGCGTAGCCCAGGTGCGTGCGGCCTTGGCCGCCACTGGGACAGCGGTGCCGGTTCAGGTGGTGGCAGGCGACTCGTTGCGGGCCGACGCGTTCCCTGACCTCCGCGCAGACCTGGTCGTGTGCGAGCCGCCAACCGCCGTGGCCGACTGGGGCCGCGAGCAGTTGCTTGTTGATCCGCGCTGGGAGGCGGGTGTGCCCTCGCGTGGGGAGAGCGAACTCGCCTGGCTTCAGCATTGCTACCACCACACGGCACCCGGCGGGCGAGCTGTGGTGGTCCTGCCGGCATCGGTCGCCCATCGCCGCTCCGGTCGCAGAATCCGTGCGGAGTTGGTGCGTCGCGGCTGCGTCACCGCAGTGGTGGCTCTACCGCCCGGCCTCGCCGCCAGTCATGCACTTCCGCTACACCTGTGGCTGCTGAGCCGTCCGTCCGCCCCTGGGCGGCCGGCGGGGACCGTACGAATGGTGGATCTCAGCGCCAACAGCCCGGACGGACCGTGGGACCCTCAGCCGCACCAGGAGGCGGAGGTGCAGCTGATCGATCTGCTGGACAACGAGGTGGACCTCACTCCCAGCCGCTACGTACGCGAGCCGGAACCCGACTACGCGGTGGAGTACGCCAAGCTGCGTGAGGATCTGGACACGCGCCTGCGCCGCCTCCGGGTGCTGCTTCCCGAGCTGCCACCACGTGGCCGGGCCGACGCTCTGGACGATGGCGTCCCGGTGGCGGTGAGCGACCTGCTGGCCGCCGGCCTGGTCAGCCTGGACGGTGACGAGCTCATCTCCGTCAGCGACCAGTTGGACCCCGACTACGTGAGTGGATTCGCCAGAAGTGCGGCGAACGTCCGTCGTAGCACGTCGTCCTCGGGTACGTTCCGAGCGGACCTGCAGGCGGCGCGCCTGCCCCGCATGGACGTTGAGCGGCAGCATCGCTACGGCGACGCTTTTCGCTCGTTGGGTGCGTTCGAGCACGAACTTGCCGAACTCGCCAGAATGGGCGACCGGGCTGCGCGGCTCGCCCGCGACGGCCTCACCGGAGGTGCCCTCGATCCACCGGCGGCCTGTGACGGCGGCAACGCTGAACACCCAAGCATGACGAACGACAGAGACGCCGCAGTGGGGCGAGAGGGCAGGACGCTTTGAGCAAGAACCAGGAACTGGCTGACTTCATCTGGTCGGTGGCCGATCTGTTGCGCGGTGACTATAAGCGCTCGGAGTACGGAAAGGTCATCCTGCCGCTGACGGTACTGCGCAGGCTCGACTGCGTCATGGCTCCGACTCGCCAGGCGGTGTGGGACCGGGCGGCCTCCTACACCGGGGAGAACAAGGACGGGCTGCTGCTGGCGGCGTCCAAGCTGAAGTTCTACAACCTGTCCGAGCAGACCTTCGACACGATCAGCAGCGACGCGGCCAACGTGGCGAAGAACCTCAAGGACTACATCCGGGGGTTCTCCTCGGAGGCCACCGAGATCATCAATCGCTACGAGTTCCACCTCCAGATTGACCGCCTGGACAACGCCGACCTGCTCTACCAGGTGGTGCGGAAGTTCGCGGGCCTGGATTTGAGCTTCGAAGCCGTGGACAACCACGACATGGGCTATGTCTTCGAGGAGCTGATCCGCAAGTTCGCCGATGCCTCCAACGAGACCGCCGGTGAGCACTTCACCCCGCGCGAGGTCATCGAGCTGATGGTCGAGCTGCTGCTCGCCCCGGACGACGACCGGCTGACGGGGGAGGGCCAGGTCGTCAAGATCCTCGATCCGGCCTGCGGCACTGGCGGCATGCTCTCGGCGGCGGAGGAGCACATCCGCAAGCTGAACCCGCGCGTGCGCGTCAACCTGTTCGGACAGGAGCTGAACGCCGAGTCGTACGCGATCTGCCGCTCCGACATGCTTCTGAAGGGCCACACGGCCAAGAACATTCGCTTCGGCAACTCCTTCAGCCAGGACGGCCACGACGGCGAGACCTTCAACTACATGCTCGCCAACCCGCCCTTCGGTGTGGAGTGGAAGAAGGTCGAGAAGGTCGTACGCCAGGAGCACGAGGACCGGGGATTCGACGGCCGCTTCGGAGCCGGCCTGCCTCGGATCAACGACGGATCGCTGCTGTTCCTGCAACACATGATGAGCAAGATGCAGCCGCTCAAGAAGGACGAGGCGGGCGACGAGGTCGGCGGTACGCGCCTGGCCATCGTCTTCAACGGCTCCCCGCTGTTCACCGGTGGCGCGGGGTCGGGCGAGTCGGAGATCCGTCGGTGGATCATCGAGCACGACTACCTGGAGGCGATTGTCGCTCTCCCAGACCAGCTCTTCTACAACACAGGCATCTCCACGTACTTCTGGATCGTCACCAACCGCAAGCCCGCGGATCGCAAGGGCCGCGTGATCCTGCTCGACGCTCGCGACCAGTGGACCAAGATGCGCAAGTCGCTCGGCGAGAAGCGCAAGAGCATGTCTCGGGCGCAGATTGGACACATCTGCGCGATCTACCGCGACGCGCTCAACATCGCCGGCGACGAAGCCCATCCGGACCACGGGCGGGTGAAGTTCTTCGATAACCGGGACTTCGGCTACCAGCGCATCACCGTGGACCGGCCGCTTAAGCTCCGCTTCGAGCTGACCGAGGAAAGCCTCGTACAGCTCGGTGTGTCGGCCGCCGTTAAGAAGGCGGTCGGGGGCGAGCCGGCAGCCGAGTTGCTACTCGCCGCGCTCAAGCCGCTGCTCGGATCGCAGTGGTCCACCAAGGCTGAGGCATGGGACGCTGTACGGACGGCGATGGTGGCCGGAGGGGTGCTGTGGCCCTCCGTCGCGCCGTTCCAGAAGGCCCTGCGCGAAGCCATGGGAGTGACCGACTCGGACGGCGAAGTCCAGCTCATCAAGGGCAAACCCGAGCCTGACCCCGACCTGCGTGACAACGAAAACGTGCCGCTTGACGAGGACATCGACGACTACCTCGCCCGCGAGGTACTGCCTCACGTCCCGGACGCCTGGATCACAGAGACCCGCAACCCGAAGACCAAGGAGATGGAGCGGTTCAAGCTGGGGTACGAGATCCCCTTCACCCGCCACTTCTACGTATACACGCCGCCGAGGCCGCTGCCGGAGATCGACGCGGAGCTGAAGTCGCTGGAGGCCGAGATTCAGGCGCTGCTGGGCGAGGTGGCGGAGTGACCTGGACGGACACACGCCTGAAGCACCTTTGCGTTGACTCCGGTCAATACGGATTGAACATCTCCGCCGACAACTACACCTCCGCTGGAATCAGGCTCATCCGTACGTCCGACATCTCTGCAAGAGGGACGCTCAGGAATGCTGAGGAGGGCGTATTCGTCGATGTGGAGCTCGAGCCTCGCCATCGACTTCGACATGGGGACATCCTGTTGTCGCGCAGCGGCACATTGGGACGCTCTCTCATGATCCCCGAGCAGGCCGATGGTCATTCATTCGCTGGTTTTCTGATCCGATTCCGTCCCAGGGTGGGCGTTGAGCCGCGCTTCGTCTACTACTGCACACAATCATCGCCTTTCCAAGGGATCGTGCACTCTGAAGCGGTAACATCAACGATCCAAAACTTCAACGCCGATCGCTACGCCAACATCCCTCTTCGTGCTCCTGGCCTGGGGGAGCAACGCCGAATTGCCGACTTCCTTGACTCCGAGACCGCCCGGATCGACCGACTGGTTTTCGCGCGAGAGAAGCAGGTTGCGGTCCTTGATGAGTGCGAGTATGCCGAGGTAACTGACGGTCTAATTCCTGGTTCCCTCACCTCTGTCTCGGAAGAGTGGCCCTGGGTCTGGTTGCCTGAACCCCGCAACGATGCGCCGTTGGTGCGCCTTGGATACATCGCCAGACTCCAAAGCGGGCTGACTGTTGATGGGAAGCGCGACGTGTCAGGCGAAGTGGTGACGCGGCCGTATTTGCGTGTGGCAAATGTGCAGGCTGACCGAATCCAGATCGACAACGTCAGCGATATCACTGTTCCTGCGAATATCGCCAAGAGGAGCACCCTTCTGGCGGGCGATGTCCTGATGACTGAAGGTGGTGACCTCGACAAGCTGGGTAGGGGTACGGTGTGGCGTGGAGAGCTGAAGGGCTGCCTCCATCAGAATCACGTATTCGCTGTCCGCCCGGATGTCCTGAAACTGGATGCCGATTACCTGTCGCTGATGACCCGCACGGTGCATGGCCGCTGCTACTTCGAGAGTACGGGCGTTAAAACAACAAACTTGGCTTCCACGAACAGCAGTAAAATCCTGGGATTCCCGATTCCGTTGCCGACGCTCGAAACTCAGCAGGTGAGGGTCCAGGCCGTCCAGCGAAAGCTCGACGGGATTGAGCGGTTCAGGCGACGCCTACGGGCGCAACTCGAAATCCTCGCCGAGCGCCGCCAGGCGCTAATCACCGCTGCCGTCACCGGCCAGCTCGACGTCACCACCGCCCGCCCCACGCACGACCACGACCTCTGAGGGGGATTCAGGTGAACGACGCCCGCGTGCACACCGAGAAGGCATTCGAAAACGCCGTGGAAGCGGCGCTACTGCGCAGCGGCTGGCAGCGCGGGCTGTCGAACACCTACAACCCCACCCTCGGCATCGACACCTCCGAGCTGGCCGCGTTCCTCGGCGCGTCGCAGAACGACGGGTGGTTGGCGCTCCAGGCCGCCTATGGCGAGGACGAAGAGCAGGCCATTGGCCGGTTCGCCAAGCGGGTGGCGCGGGAGATCGACTCGCGCGGCCTGCTGGACGTACTGCGTCGGGGCGTGAATGACCGCAACGTGAAGATCCAGCTTGCGTACTTCCGCCCCGCTCACACTCTCGCCGCCGACGCCTTGGACGAGTACGACGCCAACCGGCTCACCTTCGTGCGCCAGTTCCACTACTCCGCCGCGCGCCCGGCCGACAGCCTCGATATAGCGTTCTTCCTGAACGGACTGCCCGTCGCGTCCGTGGAGTTGAAGAACGGACTGACCGGCCAGACCGTCGAGGACGCCAAGCGGCAGTACCGCCGCGACCGCGACCCGAAGGAACTGTTCTTTGCCAAGCGCAGCCTGGTCCACTTCGCGGTCGATCCGACGCTGGCATTTCTGACGACCCGCCTGGCCGGCGACGCCACCCGCTTCCTCCCCTTCAACACCGGCTCCGGTGGCCCCGGCCAGATCGGCGGAGCCGGCAACGTCCCGGCCTCGACCGACGGGAAGTACCCCACCTCGTACCTCTTCGACGAGGTATGGGCCCGGGACAACTGGCTGGAGCTGCTGCAGCGCTTCCTGCACGTTGAGGACGCCGCCGCGAAGGCCGGCCGGGCACCGTCCCACAAGCCGGGTAGCGCGCACACGCAGCCGTTGATCTTCCCGCGGTTCCACCAGTGGGACGCGGTGCGCAAGCTCATCGCACACGCGGCCCGCCACGGGGCGGGGGAGAACTACCTGATCCAGCACTCCGCCGGCTCGGGGAAGTCCAACACCATCGCCTGGCTCGCGCACCACCTGTCCAGCCTGCACACCTCCCACGACCCTGGGCAGATCGCGCCTGCCGCGCTTGCCTCCGGTCTGGGGGCGAACAAGCTGGTCTTCGACAAGGTCATCGTCATCACCGACCGGCGGGTGCTGGACAAGCAGCTCCAGGACACCATCTACCAGTTCGACCACAAGGCCGGCGTGGTCGTGCGGATCGACGAGAACTCCCAGCAGCTCGCGGACGCGCTGACCGGGCCGACGGCCCGGATCGTGATCACCACGGTGCAGAAGTTCCCCTTCGTCCTGGACAAGGTCGCCGGGCTGGGCGGCCAGCGCTACGCGGTGATCATCGACGAGGCGCACTCCTCGCAGGGTGGCGAGAGCGCGGCAGCCCTGAAGAAGGCGCTGGGACGTCTCGGCTCGGACGCGGTGGACGAGGACGGCGACCCGCTGACGGCCGCGGCCCTGGCGCGCGGCAAGCAGCCGAACCTGTCCTTCTTCGCGTTCACGGCCACTCCCAAGGCGAAGACGATCGACCTCTTCGGCACCCCTTACGCCAATCCCGGCTCGGGGGAGCAGGAGAAGGGGCCGTTCCACGTCTACTCGATGCGGCAGGCCATCGAGGAGGGCTTCATCCTCGACGTGCTCGGCAACTACATCACCTACGCAACGTACTTCAAGCTCCAGGAAGCTGCTGCCGAGGAGGCAGAGCAGCAGGTGGACCCGCGCAAGGCGCGCTCGCGGCTGGTGCGGGCCGCGCTGATGTCGGAGGCGTCGATGGCCTCCCGCGCGAAGATCATCGTCGACCACTTCCGGTCGCATTCCAGCCCGCGCCTCGGCGGCCGGGCCAAGGCGATGGTGGTCACCTCCGGCCGTGACCACGCCGTACGGCTCTACCAGGCCATGCGGGCCTACATCGACCAGCGGGGCTTCACCGATTGCGGCACCTTGGTGGCGTTCTCCGGGGCACTGACCCTCGACGGGATCGAGTACACCGAGGCCAAGCTCAACGGCTTTCCCGAACGCGAACTGCCAGCACGTTTCGGCTACACCCGCGCTGACGACCCGAACCCGCCTTCCGTCCCCAAGCCCGAGCACCGCATTCTCGTCGTCGCCGAGAAGTACCAGACCGGCTTCGATCAGCCGCTGCTGACCACGATGTACGTGGACAAGGTCCTGGTGGAGCTGGCCGCGGTGCAGACGCTTTCCCGGCTCAACCGCACCCACCGGCTCAAGACCACCGAGGACCTGTTCATCCTCGACTTCGCCAACCGGCCCGAGGACATCGAGCAGGCTTTCCAGCAGTACTACGAGGCGTCGGTCAGCGAGCCCACCGACCCCAACCTGCTGTTCGACCGCGAACGCGAGGTGATGGCCTACCAGCTTCTGGTGGAAGCCGAGATGGACGCCTTCGTCACCGCGTACTTCGCAGCCTTCCAGGGCGGCTCGGCCACCGACACCGCCATCATGAAGGCCCACGCCCGCCTCTACGGCTACCTGCAACCCGCCCTGGACCGCTTCAACGCCCTCAACGCCACCGAACCCGAAACCGCCTCCGAGTTCCGCCGCGCCCTGGACTCCTACACCAAGGCGTACGGCTGGCTCTCCCACGTCATCGGATTCGAGAACCTCGAACTGGAACGGCTCTACCAGTACGGACGCTTCCTGCTACGCCGCCTGCCCGCGCCCGCCCGCAGCGCCGGCGCCGACATAGGGACGGCCGCCCCGAGTCACATGCGCATCGCTCAGACGGGCACCCCGGAGCTGCGCCTGGAGGCGGTGGGCGCGCAGGTACTGCCTGGCCTGGTACCCGAGGCGGCCGGAGCGGTGGCCGAGGCGGAGGAGATGTCGCTGGCCGAGGTGATCCAGTCCGTCAACGAGGAGTACGGGACCGGGCTGTCCACCACCGACCAGATCCTGCTCGGCCAGCTCGTGGTAGCCGTCAGCGAGGACCCCGAACTCAGGGCCATCGCCATGCACCAGGACCAGGACGTCTTCGGCGGGGAACTGGAGAAGGACCTCGACCGGATCGTCATCGACCAGGCGGCGTCCAACGACGCCCTGATGGTCCGCTACTTCGACGACGCCGACGTCAACCGCCTGTTCAAGCAGGTCGCGACCCAGCAGGCGTACCAGCTCATTCGACGCCCGGTCCGACGGGAAGCCGAGCGCCGGGCCACCGAGCAGCGGGCCGCCGAGCTCAAGTCGTCCGGAAGCCGTAGGGCGGAACCGCCGACCGCATAGCCTGTGCTCTGCAGCACGTCAGGCAAGAGGCCGAACGGGGTGGTCACGCTCCGACCACACAGAGAGGGACCTCGCATGGTGCAGGGCGGCACGCCGAGCTTCGACGCCGGCGTACCGGCCCGCGTGATCGCGGGCCGGTACCGGCTGCACACGCCCATCGGCGCGGGCGGCATGGGCGAGGTCTGGCAGGCGTACGACGAGCGCCTGGACCGCCGGGTCGCGGTCAAGATGATGCTGGCCGAGAGCCCGGTTCCGCCCGGGTTCCAGGGAGCGGCCTTCGAGGAGACCCTGCAGACCCGCCGTGCCCGCTTCCTGCGCGAGGTCCAGATCACGGCCGGCATCGAGCACCTGGGTGTGCCGGCCGTCTACGACACCGGAACTGACGAGGCCAGTGGACGGCTGTTCGTCGTCATGCAGCTCCTGCAGGGACGCGAACTGCAGACGTTCATCGACGAGACCGACTACGAAAGCGAGACGGTTTCGGTCTCCTGGGCAGCGGCCGTCGGCGCCCAGATTGCCTCCGTCCTGGACACCGTCCACCGTCACGACATCGTTCACCGCGACATCAAGCCGTCCAACCTGATGCTCACCCCGGGAGGCGTGGTCAAGGTCCTCGACTTCGGCGTCGCCGCCCTGCGCGGAGTCGGCACTCTGCCCCGCCTCACCCAGGTCGGCATGACTGTAGGAACCCCGCCCTACATGTCCCCCGAACAGAGCCTGGCCAACGCCGTCGGTCCCGCCGCAGACGTCTACGCCCTCGCCTGCGTGCTCCATGAACTGCTCACCGGCAGGCCGCCGTTCACCCCCGACAGCCGCTCCCACATGTGGCACCACGTCCACACCCCGCCCCCGCCCATCCGCACCCTACGCCCGGATGTGCCGGCCGATATCGAGAAGCTTCTGCTGGCGATGCTCACCAAGGAATCCGAGCAGCGCTTGGACGCGATGGAGGTCTACGACGCCCTCCTGCCCTTCGTCCACGCCCCCACCGGCACCCACGCCGCGACCGACGAGGGCATCCTCGACCCCCGTCTGCCGTTCCTGCGACCCTTCGGAGGCCGGGCGCCCAGCCCTAGTGCCGCTGCCTCGTACATCCCCACCGTCGTCGTTCCCTCGCCGCTCGCGCCTTCATCGGCAGCCGAACTGCAGGGGCCGGCGGCAGTCCCCGCCGCACTGAGCGAACAAGAGGCGGACGCGGTCTCCGACCGCGCAGCGCGGCTGGCACAGGATGGCCAGTTCACCCAGGCAGCCGACGCACTTGCCGAGGCCATCTCGAGAGCTGCTGACCCGGAGCTCAGAGAAGGTATGCAGTTCAGCCTCGCCCAAGTGAAGTTCCTGGCCGGAAGCCACCGCGAGGCCCTCGCGCTCTTCGAGCCGCTCGCCCATCACTACACCGACCTCTACGGTGGCCATGACGAGCAAGCCCAGCTGTGCTGGTACTACGCCGCGCAGTGCCTGATGGAGCTCGGCGAAGCCACCGCCGCCATCCGAGCTTTTGACCGTGTCAGCAAGGCCAAGCCCGAAGCGAGCGACACAGACGCCGTCAACCGCCACCTCGATGCCCTCGCACGGCAGATGAGTCTGTACGCCGCGACGGAAAGCCTCCCCAAGGCACTGGAGGTCGGAGAACGGCTCAGGTCAGAGACCACCCGCCTGCGGGGAAGCGACTGGCCTGGCCTGCCGCAGATCGACACCTATCTCTGCCGCCTTCGCCAGGACCTGGGCTGATGGGCCGTGGCGTCTTCGGCTCCGTCGGCGCTGACGCGTAGGGTGTCTTCGGCTGTGAGGAACGTTTCCGGCATATCTTTGGACCCTCCTGCCGAGTCTCGTCCTCTACGAAGAGTGATCAGCTGCTTGGCCCCTGCTTGCACCTCGGGCTGTCCGAATCACCTGCGTGCTCCGTCGCCTCCCCCACGTAGGCTCCTCATGGCCGGTCGTGGTGGACGGCCAGATGAGAGCGGAAGTATCACGTGTCCAGGGTGGGGGAACGCATGAGTGATTCGGTAACGCAACTTTCCAGACTCATTTGGTCGGTTTCGGACCTACTTCGCGGCGACTATAAAAGGTCCGAATACGGCAATGTAGTGCTGCCGTTCACCGTGCTTCGGCGCCTCGACTGCCTCCTTACTCCCACCCGGAAGAAAGTTCTAGACACGGCAGAGAAGTTTGCGCTCCACGGCGGCCAGGATTCGAGCGCCATACTCCGGCATGCCTCCGGCCACCCCTTCTATAACACCAGCCGCTTCACTCTGGCGGACGTCGTCACTGATCCGCAAATGACTGAGCGACTCCTGCTCGACTATGTGCGCGGCTTTTCCCAAAACATCCAGGACGTCTTCGAGCGCTTCGGGTTCGGCATCACGGTGAAGCGCCTGACCGAATCCGATTTGCTATACCACACCGTCGCTCGATTCCAGCACCTGGATCTGGGGCCGGCTCTCTCAGTCCACGAGATGAGCCTCATTTTTGAGGATCTGGTAGGCCGCTTCGGCGAGCACGCGAGCGAGACCAGTGGCGAGCACACCACGCCTCGCGATGTCAGCCAGCTCATGGCCGCCCTCGTCATGGAGCCCGATCTGGGGCAACTCGCAGCTCCCGGAGTGATCAGGACGATCCACGATCCTGTCTGTGGCACCGGCGGCTTGCTCGGTGAGGCGGCAGACCGCATCACCGAAATCAATCCCGAGGCTCGTGTCCGCTTGTCCGGGCAGGAACTCAACCATGAGAGCTGGGCAATCGCCTACTCCAGCATGCTGATGAGTGGACGCGATCCGGAGCGGATGGCATGGGGAAACGTTCTTCGTGAGGACAGATTCACAGGGGAACGATTCGACTACCTGCTGGCCCATCCCCCGTTCGGCATCGATTGGAAAAAGGTCGAGGAATACGTCCGCACCGAGCACGATTACGACGGGCACCAAGGTCGTTTCGGTGCCGGACTTCCTCGTATCAACGACGGATCCCTGCTGTTCCTCCAGCACATGCTCTCGAAGATGAAGCCTGTGGACGAATCCGGCCGCGGCGGCAGCCGTATCGCGATCGCCTTCAATGGTTCGCCCATGTTCGCCGGCCCTGCTGGGTCAGGAGAGTCCGACATTCGACGGTGGATCGTCGAGAACGACTGGCTCGAAGGCATCGTCGCCCTGCCTGACCAGCTGCTCTCCAACACCGGCATCAACACGTACGTCTGGGTGCTCAGCAACCGCAAGCCCACCACCCGCCAGGGGCGCGTCATTCTCGTCAAGGCCCAGGACCACTGGCAGAAGATGCGCCAGTCCGTCGGCGGCAAGCGCAAGTACCTTGGCCCCGATCAGCTCACCGAGATCGTCAGGCTCTACAGCGAAGCCACATCCTTCTCTCCTTCCCCGACCCGATCCCAGCGCGACCACGTGCGCATCATTCAGAACGAGGACCTGCTCTATCGCCAGATCGTCATCGAGCGTCCGCTGCGACTGCGCTTCGAGCTCTCCGAGGAAGCCCTCGACCGGCTCGCCGCTCTGCGGCCAGTCCAGCGGACGGCTGACCCCGAGGCGCTACTCTCGGCACTCCGGGGACTCGTAGGTACGACATGGAAGACGAGCTCCGACGCACGCACAGCGCTGCGCCGTACCGTCGAAGCGGCCGGCCTGGCCTGGCCTGGCGGAAGCGCATTCGACAAGGCCGTTCGCAACGCGCTGGGTGTGCGCGACGACGACGGTGAGCTCCAGCAGCGGCGTGGGGCACCGGAGCCCGACGTTGAGTTGCGGAGCTCAGTCTCCCTGCCGTTCCACGAGGAACCAGCGGAGTACCTCCGTACTAAGATCCAGCCCCACACGCCCGATGCCTGGATCGACCCCGACCGGACTCGACTGGGATGTGAGATTCCGTCGACGCTCTTCTACGTGGCGGATTTCGACGGCCCCTTCGAACCACTGCAGAACTTTGCCCGATTGGAAACGGATAGGGTCAAACTGCACCGTCCGGCACCAGATGGAGAGGCACTGGCCCCGCCCAAGCATCTCACGGCACCACATCTGCACAGTGTTGACTCAGCGGTTGAACTTCCGGACGCGGAACTGGATGACTCCGAACTGGCCCCGTGCTCGGGCGGTGATCTCGTAGGTCGCATCGGCAACTGGAGGCTCCTCCCCGCGGGATTCGGCGACGCTGTCACCCCGTTGTTCGTGCTGCATCCGATGCAAGGCCGCGGCAGAGTGCTTTGCGAGTGGCTCAACTCCCGAAAGGACAGCGGCGCATTTCCGCGTGTCCGTGATTTGCTCGACACCCCCGTACCTGTGGACCTGGTCACCGACACAGCGGTCGACGACCTGCTGGAGGAGGTGCAGGAGGCACGCCGCGCCCTGCGGGCTGCGACCGAGGGCATCCTGCCGAACATCTTCTCCGGCAGCGAGACCCTGAGTGAGGAGATCCGAACCACCATAAGGTTCACCTCTCATGAGGCTCGGCTCGCGGGACAGCTGGTCCGGCCCTTCGATGACCCCATCTGGCGGGCGGAATCAAGCTACCCCTTCCACATGGCCGCTCTCGCCCGCCGCTACCGCGTCAGCACGCACCCGGCCGAGCGGAAGGACGGCTTGCTCAAGCTCGGTGAGGGCACCGCACGTACGCTGGGCATCCTTGCTCTGAGCGAACTCATCTCACACCACAACGGCTTCACGCGCTCTCTTCGCCAGCAGTTCCGCAACGGTGCAACTTTCGGCACCTGGCTCTGGCTCATCGACCGCTTCCTGGAAGAAGTGGGGACCCCTGTCTTGTCGGAACTGGCGGCTATCCGGGAACGTGACACGACGCGAGCGCTCCTAGAGGAGATCAAGGACTTCCGCAACCACTCCCACCATGCCCACGGCGTCCGCATGAACCACGAGATCGACGAAGACGTGGAGAAACTCGAACCACGCGTGGTTTCGGCCATCAGCTCGGTCAACTGGCTATCGGGTATCGAGTGGTACTGGGTCGAGCGCTGCGAGTACCTCGATGACTCCTCCTATCGCACCGCGGGCCTGCGGCTCCGCGGGAGCCATCCGAGTTGGGAACCATTCGAGCGGTCCACCACCTTCCCCCTACGGCCGGACCGGATCTACGTCGACAGCGACCCTTCCGGCCGGCCAGTCGATCTCTGGCCGTTGGCCATGGCAAGCCTCTGTCCGGACTGCCGGACGCGGGAGCTGTTTCTGATCAACCAGGTACGAGATGGGCAGGTGATCCTCCGCAGCCTGGAGGAGCACTCTCTGGAGATCCCGTACCGCACCTCGGAGGGGACTTGATCTCCTTCCTCAGCAGACCGATCACGGGGCTATGTCCAACGGCTGCTTCTCACGCCGCCGACACGACGGGCAGCGGCTCCGGTCAGACCGACTGCTCGTAGTTGACTCCGGGGCCGGTGCGAGGAACCGCCACAGCACTGGCCCCGCCATCCGGGCGGATCGCGAGTGATCACGGGCGTGACGACGTCGGTGGTTGGGAGCCAGCGGGGAGCCGGTCTGCACCTCGAGGCCCCTTGAGACTCACCCAGACCGTCCATGGCCAAGGTGCTGACCTGGGGGAATCCCCTTTGCGCAGGTGCCGATCTTGGGTGGACCTCATTCGGGACGAAGAGGTCGTGGGTTCAAATCCCGCCACCCCGACAGAGTAAGACCAGGTGAGGCACCTACCGATTTCGGTAGGTGCCTCACCTGTT
>NZ_JBVJFA010000052.1:0-34927 GCF_055588085.1 Streptomyces sp. NPDC046303 | reverse complement strand
GGGGCGGGCCGTCGCAACGGCCCGCCCCCGCCCCGCCCCCGCCGCTACCCCTTGCTCACCGCCACCAGGATCTCCGGCAGCTTCCGCGCCACCACCGGGGCCGCCAGACGCAGCCCCGACCAGGTGGCCAGGGCGCCCCAGGCCACGCCCAGGGGGAGCAACAGCCAGGACACGTCCTGGAGGTCGGCCACGTGGAACCAGATCGTCAGGGCGATCAACGGGGCGCACACCAGCGCCGACGCGAGCATCCCGCCGAAGATGCCCATCCAGGCCAGGCCGGCCTGACCCGGGGCGACGTTCTTGAACGCGCCCTCCGTCGGGATCGAGTACGGATACCGGGCCGAGGCCACCGCACCCGTGCAGAGCATCGCGCCCAGCAGCGCCAGCGCCAGTCCCAGCGCCGCCGGGAAGCCGGACCAGTTGCCGACCAGGGCGGCCGTCACCGCCGTCACGAAGACCGTGTACGGGACGGTGACCAGGGCCAGCGCAGCGGCCCGCGCGCGCAGTTCCACGTACGCGTCGCGCGGCGTGGAGACGGTCTGCGCGACCATCCAGAACGCCGACGTGTCCTGCCCGAACTGGTTGTACATCTGCACACCCAGCATCCCGGCGCCGAAGCAGGCGAGGTAGAGCGAGCCCGTGCCCTGGAGGGCGTTGAAGACCGGGACGATCAGACCGATCGCCAGCGCCGTCACCCACGCCGACTTCGTCTTCGGATCGCGGACGGCGTAGCGCAGCGTCCGCTGCATGACCGCGCCCGTCCGGCCCGCCGGCAGCAGCGCCCAGAAGCCGCCCTGGCCGCGGTCCTTCTCCGGCTTGGCGGCCGCGATGGTCGAGCCGTCCGGCGTCACCATCAGCTTGGTCAGGCTGCGCTCCCAGAACCACAGGAGCAGGACCAGGGCGCCGACCGTGACGGCCAGTTGGGCCGCCGCCTGCTCGTACGAGCCCTTGCTCGCGGAATCCACCATGCCGACGGCGGTCGCCGGCGGCAGCCACCGCACCACCGCCTCGGCCGGCTCCAGCTGGGACAGGCCGCCCGCCTGGAACAGGCGCTGGCTGGCGAAGTTGGCCAACTGCGCGCCCACCGCGATCAGCAGGCCGCTGAGCAGCGCCAGGTCCCGCCCCTTGCGGCTGGTCAGCAGCCGCACGTTGGCCGTGGCCACCGCCCGCGCGAGGGCCACGCAGCCCAGGAGCAGCAGCGGGGCGGCCACCACCGCGGCCACCACCCCGGCTCCGCCCCGCGCGACGGCGATCACCGAGCCGGTCGCCAGGCACAGCGTGAACAGCGGCCCGATGCCGATCAGCGAGGAGGCCAGCAGGGCCCGTACGAGAGGACGCGGGCGCAGCGGCAGCATGACCAGCCGGCTCGGGTCGAGGGTCTCGTCGCCGGTCGGGAAGAACAGCGGCATGACGGTCCAGCCCAGCGCCAGGATCGCGGCCAGCAGCACGACGACGGTGCCCGCGTGGGCGTTGCCGCGCAGCATGGCCAGGCCGAGCGTGACGAAGAAGGCGATGACCACCGAGAAGACCAGCGAGGTGATCCAGGCGGCCTTGCGCTTGGAGGAGCCCTTCAGCCCGTTGCGCAGCAGCGACAGCTTCAGCCGGACGAAGACCGCCGTCAGCGGGGCGGGAGCGGCGGGAGCGGCGGAAGAGGCGGAAACGCCGGAGGACGTGACCGCGGTCATCGTGCGGCCGCCGTTCCGGAGCCGCCGCCCAGCCAGTCCAGGGAGTCCCCGGCGGCATCGCGCCCGTGCGCGCCGACCAGTTCGAGGAAGGCGGCCTGCAGGGAGGGCGCGGAGCCCCGTACGTCGGCCAGGGGGCCCGCGGCGCGGATCCGCCCGGCGGCCATGACGGCCACCCAGTCGCAGAGCGACTCGACGAGCTCCATCACGTGGGAGGAGAAGACGACCGTGGCTCCGGACGCGGTGTAACGTTCCAGCACCCCGCGGATGGTCTGCGCCGACACCGGGTCCACGCCCTCGAAGGGCTCGTCCAGGAACAGCACTTCGGGATTGTGCAGCAGCGCGGCCGCCAGGCCGATCTTCTTTCGCATGCCCGTCGAGTAGTCCACGACCAGCTTGTGCTGCGAGCCGGCCAGGTCCAGGACCTCCAGCAGCTGCGTCGCCCGCTTGTCGGTCTCCTCGCCCGGCAGCCCCCGCAACCGGCCCATGTAGCCGAGGAGTTCGCGCCCCGAGAGCCGCTCGAAGAGCCGCATGCCCTCCGGCAGTACGCCGATCCGCGACTTCACCTCGGCCGGGTCCGCCCACACGTCGTGCCCGGCGACGACGACCCGCCCCATGTCCGGACGCAGCAGACCGGTCACCATCGACAGCGTCGTCGTCTTCCCCGCGCCGTTCGGGCCGACCAGCCCGATGAACTGGCCCGCGGGCAGCTCCAGGTCGATCCCGGCGACGGCCACCTGCTCGCCGAAGCGCTTCCACAGACCTTCCACCCGCACGGCGGACGGCGCGGATCGCGCGCCACCCGTCCCGTACGTCCCACCCGTCGCATCACCCTGGTCCGGCATGCGCCTGCCTCTCGTCACACGTCCCCGTTGGTCGTTCTTTCCTCACCATAGGAGGAGGGGGAGAGGCCTGAGCAGTTACTTATGTCATGAGTTTCCGGTCAGTAATGTCCCAGGCGGGAGGCCACGTCGACCCCGGCCGGGGGGATCAGCCCTGGCGCCGCTTGCGTTCGGCCGCGGCCTCGCTCCCGCACGCGTACGCCAGCGCGTCGATGAGCTCCTCCGTGTCCGGCAGCCACCGGTTCGCCGGGGTGGGGCGCCGCGCCCACTGGACCGAGCCCCGGCCGCCGAAGCGGGTGGGCGGGGCGGCCACGTACTCGCCCTCGCCCCGGGCGGCGAGGTCGATCGCCGACGGCGTCCAGCCCAGCTTGCGCACGAGGTCCGGGACCTTGGCCCCGGCGCCCGGCAGGACGAAGAAGAGCATGCGGTGGTCGGGCGTGAGGGTGACCGGCCCGATCGTGCGCTCCATCCGCTCCAGCCGCGCCAGGGCCAGGAACCCGGCCGCGTCCGGCACGTCCAGCGCGTCGAAGGTCCGGCCCGTCGGCATCAGGATCGAGGCCCCCGGGTGCCGCCCCCAGATCTGCCGGACCCGCACCGCGCTGCCGGTCGCCTGCGCCGCCCAGTCCTTCACCGCCGGGTGCGCGCCGGGCGCCGGGCAGTCCTCCGCCCCGCAGGAGCACAACTCCCGTCCGTCTCCCGCCTCCAGCCAGGTGCCGGCGAAGACGTCCCAGTGCCGTTCTTCCGCGTACCGCACGGCATGGTCCAGCAGCTGCTCGCCGCGCTGCTTGGGGATGGGTGCGGTCTCCGTGACTCCCATGGTCTCTTCCACGCCCATCACAACTCCGCGGGTCACCCGGGGTTACGGGCGTAAACCGGCCGGTGGGCGGTGCATCGATCCTGCATACGGGGCGCACCGATGCACGGGCGGGGGCGCGTGGGAGCCCGGGGCGCCGGAGGTGGGTAGCGACACGACGCAGAGCGGATGATTCTCCGCACATCAGGCGGGAAGTGATCTTTCCAACGATCACCCGCGGCCTCAGGGGGTTTTCATGGCAGCCAGGCCTCTCGTCGCCCGCCAGCCGAACGAACGGCTGCAGGCGCTCATCCAGGAAGCCGGGTGCTCCAATGCCGGGCTCGCCCGGCGGGTCAACATGTGCGGGGCGGAACACGGCCTCGACCTCCGCTACGACAAGACCTCCGTGGCCCGCTGGCTGCGCGGCCAGCAGCCCCGCGGCCGTGCTCCCGGAATCATCGCCGAGGCGCTCGGCCGCAAACTCGGCCGGACCGTCACCATCGACGAGATCGGCATGGCGAACGGCAAGAACCTCGCCTCCGGTGTCGGCCTGGTGTTCTCCCCGACCGTCGTCGGCGCCATCGAGCAGGTCTGCGAGCTGTGGCGCAGCGACGTGGGACGGCGCGACTTCCTGGCGGGCTCCAGCGTGGCCGCGTCCGCGCTCGTCGAGCCGAGCCGCGACTGGCTGATCACCGGCGCCGACCCGCACGTGGCGCGCACCGGCGGCTCGCGCGTCGGCATGTCCGACGTGGAGGCGGTACGGGCCACCACCGAGGCCCTCAAGGAGCTCGACCACCGCTTCGGCAGCGGCCACGTGCGGCCGGTGGTCGTGCACTACCTCAACTCCGTGGTGTCCGGGCTGATCGGCGGCTCGTACCGGGAGCCCGTCGGGCGGGCGCTGTTCGGGGCGGTGGCCCGGCTGACGGAGCTCGCGGGCTACATGGCGGTGGACACCGGCCAGCCGGGGCTGGCCCAGCGCTACTACATCCAGGCGCTGCGGCTCGCGCAGGCGGCCGGCGACCGCGGGTACGGGGGCTACGTGCTCGCGGCGTCGATGAGCCACCTCGCCGCCGAACTGGGCAACCCGCGGGAGATCGCCCAGCTGGCCCGGGCCGCCCAGGAGGGGACGCGGGGGCAGGTCACCCCGCGCGTGGAGGCCATGTTCTACGCCGCCGAGGCGCGCGGGCACGCGCTGCTCGGCGACAACCGGGCCACGGCGGTGCTGTCGTCGCGGGCCGTCACGGCGCTGGAGCGCGCGGAGCCGGAATCGGGTGACGACCCGGTGTGGATCCGCCACTTCGACCGGGCGTACCTCGCGGACGAGCTGGCCCACTGCCACCGGGACCTGGGCCAGGCGGACGCGGCGGCCCGGCAGGCGGCGGAGGCGCTACGGGGCCTCCCGGCGGGCAAGGCGCGCCGCCGGGCCATCGGACTGTTCCTGCTGGCGGCGGCGCAGGTCCAGCAGCGCGAGGTGGAACAGGCCTGCCAGACGGCCACCCAGGCGGCCGACCTGCTGGCGGACCTGCGCTCCACCAGGGGCGCGGAGTACCTGGACGATTTCCGGGAGCGCCTGGAGCCGTACGCGCAGGAGGCGGCGGTCCGCGAGTTCACCGCCCGGCTGGAGGCCCGGGTCGCCTAGGGGGTGTCTGGCGGTTCGGCCGACATTGGCCATCAACCACGGGAACGGTAGCGTGACCGACGGTTCCGTAGGTTCGGGCGAGTCGGAGAAGGAGACCCGGTGACGGAGAACGGACAGGGGAGCGGCCCCCAGCCGGGTGCCCCGTGGGGTCCGGAGCCCGCGTACGGCTACCCGCAGCAGCCCCAGCAGCAGTCGCAGCCGCAGCCGCCGGCGGAACCCGGGCACGTGGTGGGCCCCGGGTACGAGGGTCCGGGCGATCCGCACGGCTACGGCTACCCGCCGCTGCCCGAGGCGGTGACCCAGTACATCCCGCCCGTACCCGCGGCCCCGGCTCCGGCTGCGGCCCCGGTCGCTGCCGCGCACGAGGAGGCGGCGACCCAGTACATCCCGCCGGTGCCCGCCGGCCCCGCGCACGAGGAGGCCGCGACCCAGTACCTCCCGCCGGTCCCCGCCGCCCCCGCCGCCCCCGCGCACGAGGAGGCCGCGACGCAGTACCTCCCGCCGGTCCCCGCGGCTTCCGGGATGGAGCCGTTCGACGGGCTGTTCCGCGGTGACGCACCCGCCGCGCAGACCCAGCACCTGCCCCCCGTCCCGCCGCGCTCCCATCCGCCGCGCGCGCAGGGCCCCGTACCGCCGCAGCAGTACAACCAGCCACGCCCGCACCAGAACGCGCACCCGCACCAGAACCCGCAGTTCGCGCCGCCCCCGCCCCCACCGCCGGAGGCCCCCCGCAGGGTCTCGCCCGCGATCATCGCCGCGGTGGTCATCGGCCTGGCCGTGGTCGGGCTGGGCGTCGGCTCGCTGCTCGGCGACGGCAAGCCGCAGAACAACGACCCGGGCGCGGTTCCCCCCACGGCCACCGCGAGCGGTGGCTCGGCGGCGCCCGCCGGCGAGGCCCCCGTCGACCCGGGCCGCCCGCAGGCCGTCCAGCTGGACAAGCTCCTCGCGGACAGCAACGACAGCCGGGCCGCGGTGATCAAGGCCGTGGAAGACATCAAGAGCTGCAGCAACCTCGACCAGGCGGCCGCCGACCTGCGCGACGCGGCCCGCCAGCGCGAGGAGCTCGTCACCCGCCTCCAGGAACTGAAGGTCGACCAGCTCCCCGACCACGCCAAGCTGACCGCCGCGCTCACCAAGGCGTGGAAGTCCTCCGCGGCCGCCGACAACCACTACGCCGCCTGGGCGGACGACGTGGACGACGACAAGTGCAAGGACGGCAAGGCCAAGGGCTCCGAGAACGCCACCGCCGGCAACAAGGCGAGCGGGGAGGCGACGAAAGCCAAGGAGACGGCCGCGACCCTGTGGAACACCATCGCCGCCAAGTACGGGCTCACCAAGCGCGACAAGTCACAACTGTGAGCCGTCAGGCCGCGCGGGGGGCCTGCTCCAGCGTCGCGGTCATGTCCATGGTCTGCTCCCCCTCCTGGGCGACGAGCCGGCCCGCCTGGACGACCTGGAAGGTCACCCGGCCGTTGACGATGCGGGGGAAGCCGGCGACGGCGCGCATGTCCTGGTAGCGCCAGCTCAGTTCCGGGGTGAGTCCGCCGGTGCCCACGGCCTCCGCCTGGTTGAGCCCCCGCGCGACCTTGCGGGCCGTGATGTCCTCGTCCGGCTTGAAGCGCTTCACGATCTCGTTCAGCACGGTGTACGCGATCCAGGTGGTCTGGGTGCCGCTGTCGTCGGGGTCGACGCCGTCGTCTCCGAAGGCGAATTCGTTGATCACCTTGCGCATCGGGTCCCAGAGCGGATCGCCGGCCACCGGGTACCAGCTGGTCAGGAACGCGCCCTCGAAGGGGCTCTCCTTGCCGCCGGTGCGGTCCACCACGGACTGGCTGACGCTGCCGAGGACCGAGGAGATCTGCGGCTTCTTGTTCTGCCCGTCGGCGCGGCGGAAGGCGTCGAAGAAGGTCTCGGTGCGCTCGCCGAGGACGGCGGTCACACACGCCTTGGCCTTCTCCTTCTCCTTGTCCTTGCTGCCGGCGGCGGCGTTGGCGGTGGTGTCGGCGAGGGCCTCGCGGGCCTGCACCGAGAAGTCCGCGGAGTCCTCGGCGGCCCGGATGTCGGAGGCTTCGGCGATCTTGTTGGCCTTGAGCCCGGCGTTCAGCAGGATCGGCATCGAGTCGCCCGCGAGGGTGTCGGGGCGGACGAGGGCGACCTGGGCGCATGCGCGGCCCAGCTGGTGGCCGGCGCCGGCCAGGAGAACGGGCTGGCCGCCGTTGACGGGGTACGAGAGGACCGACTGGAACTCCTCGGAGGAGACCCCGTAGCCGCCGATGAACGGGATGCCCTCGGCCTCGAGCGGGGCCATGAAGGCGCGTCCGTGCTGGCTGTAGGAGCCGACGACGGCGACGGCCTTCTCGTCGATGGCCTTGCGGGCGCAGTCGGCGGCGCCGCTGGGGGTGTTCTTCTCGTTGCAGGTCACCACGCGCAGCTTGCGGCCGTTGATGCCGCCCTTGGAGTTGATCCAGCGCTCGTACGCCTTGGCCATGCCGGGCATTCCGGGCATGTTGGTCGCCTTGGTGTCCTCGGGCGCGAACGTCATGACGGTGAGGGTCTGTCCGGAACCTCCCGAGCCGCCGGGGATCGCGCCGCACCCGGCGACGAGACACGCACCGATCGCCGTGGCCAGGAAGGTGCGGGAGAGGGTTGCTGTGTGTCGCCAATCGGTCATGTCCATGCACCATTCCGCCCGCCGGGGAACTCGAGAGTGAGCGGTCCACAACATCCGGTGACGTACAGGTGAATTGCCGGGGGGAATGTTCGCCTCCGTTTGTTCACGGGCGCCCGAAGATCGCGGAGGGCGGGAACGTACGATCGACGGCGTGACATTCGCCCAAGGTTCGAAGAACTCTTCCCGTCGCGGTGGCCGCTCCTCCACCATGGGCGGCATGCCCCTGAACGACATGCCGTGGTGGCGCTGGCGCAGCAATGTGCGCTCGGCGCTGCACATGCTCTCCGATCCGGCCTTCCACGAGGACACCTGGCTCGCCGGCGCCGAAGGCTTCGGGGACGTCACCGACGCCGTGTACCGGCTCGTGGAGGACACCTGGCTCGACAGCTGGTCGGCCGAGAAGTACGTCGGCACGATCTTCCGCGACTCACAGGAGGCGGCCCTCGTCGACCTCGCCGTGCTGCGGGTGCTCCGCATCATGCACCAGGTCGGCCCCGACGCGGCCGTCTCCGCCTACCTGGAACACCACGCCTGGCCCGAGGCGGTCCGCGCCGCGCGCGAGGCCCACGTACGGCTGGCCACGGCCGACGGCGACGACCCGGACGTGCGGCCGCGGTCGCTGGAAGTGTTGAGGATCCTCACTCGCGCGGTGTGAAAGGCTATGCGGTCATGAGCGACCCGCAGCCCGAGGCACAGCCCCAGCCCCCGCAGTACGTCCTGACCATGTCCTGCCCCGACAAGCAGGGCATCGTGCACGCCGTGTCGAGTTACCTCTTCATGACCGGCTGCAACATCGTGGACAGCCAGCAGTTCGGAGACCGGGCGACCGGGCTCTTCTTCATGCGGGTGCATTTCGAGGCCGAGCCGGCCGTGACGCTGGAGAAGCTGCGCGCGAGCTTCGCCGCGATCGGCGACTCCTTCAAGATGGACTGGCAGATCCACCGCTCCGACGAGCGCATGCGGATCATCATCATGGTGTCGAAGTTCGGCCACTGCCTCAACGACCTGCTGTTCCGCTCGAGCATCGGCGCCCTGCCGATCGAGATCGCGGCCGTGGTCTCCAACCACACGGACTTCGCGGAGCTCGTGGGCTCGTACGACATCCCGTTCGTGCACATCCCGGTGACGAAGGACACCAAGGCGGCGGCGGAGGCGCAGCTGCTGGAACTCGTGCGTGCCGAGAACGTCGAGCTCGTCGTCCTCGCCCGCTACATGCAAGTGCTGTCCGACACCCTGTGCAAGGAACTGAGCGGGCGGATCATCAACATCCACCACTCGTTCCTGCCGAGCTTCAAGGGCGCGAAGCCGTACCACCAGGCGCACGCGCGGGGCGTGAAGCTGATCGGCGCGACCGCCCACTACGTGACGGCCGACCTCGACGAGGGGCCGATCATCGAGCAGGAGGTCGAGCGGGTCGGCCACGAGGTCACCCCGGACCAGCTGGTGGCCATCGGCCGCGACGTCGAATGCCAGGCACTCGCCCGCGCCGTGAAGTGGCACAGCGAACACCGCGTCCTCCTCAACGGCGCCCGCACGGTGGTCTTCGCCTAGCCGCCGGGGACGGGGCCGGGGTGGGGTGTTGTCCGGGACGTAAAACGTGATTTGTTGGCGCGGAATCAAGCATCTGGGTCGAATCCGCACAGGGCGCCATAAATCATGAGTCCCGGACAACACCCCACCCCGGCCCCGGCCCTGGCCCCGCCCCCCGAAGCCCGGGCGCCGGCCCGACCAGCCCCCCCGCCAAGCCCCCCGCAGGGGTCACGCGTCGGGCGCCTCCACGCCGCAGTACGACGCGAACGCCGCGAGGATCTCGTCCTCCGAGATCCGCCCGTCCCCGTCCGCGTCCAGCGCCGCAGCCACCCCCGTGGCCAGCTCCGGCGCCGTGCCCAGCACGCGCAGGACCCGGGCCGCGGCCGCCGGCGTCGCGCCCGCCCCGTCCTCGTCCGCCACCGCGATCACGGCCCGCAGGAACGGCCGCGCGATCTCCGCGAACCGGTCCGGGTTGTCCCGCAGCCGCTTCGCCGCCCCGGTGATGAACTCCTCGCGGGACACCCGCTGGTCCCCGTCGACGTCCGCGATTCCGGCCATGCCCTGCCAGAACGCCTCCGCACCGGCGAAGACGGCCTGGCCCCTGTCCGACCGGGCCGTGGTGCCGAATTCGGCCAGGACGGCCTTCGCGGCCACGCTGAAGTCCTCCCGGTCGATATACCCGGACCCGTCCTGGTCGAAGGTGGCGAATCGGGCGGCGATCTTGCGCTCGTACTCTGCGCTGTCCATGTTCGGCGTTCCGCCTTCACGTGTGCGGTGGGTTCAGTTCAAGACAAGGCAGGAGCGTAAGGCCTCAGTGGCCTGTGCGTTAAGCGAACGGGTCAAGGGCGCGAACGCATCGAACCCGCGCACGGGAAGCGCGACGGGGCGCGTACACCTGTCCCCATGTGCCGCTCCCCATACCACGGTTCACACACCGCCACGCCCCTATCACGGAGGGCTGACTTCCCGAGTGACCTTCGCGCAAAACGGGCGCGATCGGCCAGGGGCCCATTACATTCGATGGGTCGACACACGGCTGGGGGCAGTATGCCGAAGGACGTACCACCGCGCTGGGACCGCCGCATGCAGCAACGCCTCGCCCGGGGCGAGGCCGCCGCGCTCGGGGAGCTGTACGACCGCTTCGCCTCGCTCGTGCACAGCCTGGCGCACCGGGTGCTGGGCGACGAGAAGGCCGCGGACCGGATCACCCGCGAGGTCTTCGGCTACATCTGGGAGAACCCGGACGCCTACGACCCCAAGCAGGGCTCCATGCGCTCCTGGGTCGCCCGGATCACCCAGGGCCAGGCGGTGGCCCGGCTGCGGCAGGCCGAACTCGGCCGCGGATCCCGCGAGGAGCTCGAGCAGAAAGTGCGCAGCGCCAACGCCGCCGCCCGAGCGGACTACATCGTCACCTCCATGCCCGCACCGCTGCGTGCCGCGCTCGAACTCGCGTACTTCAAACGGCGCGACTACCGGCAGGCCGCCGCCGACCTCCAGATCAGCGAGGACGAGGCGCGGCGCCGGCTGCGGCTCGGGCTCCAACTGCTGTCGACCGCCAACGCCCTCCCGCAGGAGGACGCCGCCCAGCCCGGATATGGAACGTCGCGATGAACGGCCCCGCCGAGTGGCCCGAGGACGGATACGAGCGCCCCGGCGGCCCGGCGCGGATACCAGGTCCGCGCGCCGCCGCCGACGACCTCGACCCGCGGCAGGCCCCACAGGCCCCACAGGCCCCACAGGCGCCGCGGACACCGCAGTTGAAGCCGCTGCCGGCCGTGCCGCCCTCCCACGCCGTACTGAAGTCGCTGCTCGGCGCGTGGGCGCTCGCCGCGTGCTCCGCCGAGGAGACCCAGGCGGTGGAGGACCACCTCACCGAGTGCGCGCCCTGCGCGGAAGAGGCGCTGCGGCTGCGCGACGCGGTGGGGCTGCTGCACCCGGAGGAGAACCTCGACCTCAAGCCGCTGCTGCGCTCGCGGGTCCTGGAGGACTGCCTGGGCAAGCGGCCGGCCCGGATCCCGGTGCCGGTGTGGGCGAACCCGTACGACACCGAGACCGCGCGGCTCGACGCGCTGCTCCAGGACTTCGGGGACTCGGAGTGGCACACCCCGGTCCGGCTCAAGTGGTTCGAGGAGGAGCGGCGCACCTCGCACCGGACGACGGTCGCGGGAGTGATCGGGCACCTGCTGGCGGTGGACGGGCTGGTGGCCACCGCGCTGGGGCTGGACGATCCGCTGGGCAAGGAGGCGCCGGCCGGCGTCGGTCCGGCCGAGCGGACGGAGCACTTCTGGAAGGCGTCGGCGTACCCGACCACGCGGCAGGTCCGCGAGCCGTGGCGGGAGCAGGGGCACACGCTGGTGCGCACGGTCTCCTTCGCGGGCCGCGGCGTGGCGGAACTCTCGGTCGACTACGGGGATTTCGCGCTCCCCCTCGGGGACGCGTTCCTGGAGCGGGCCTTCGAGTGCTGGGTCCACGCGTGGGACATCGCGGAGGCGGTGGACTACCCGTACGAGCCGCCGGCCGGGCCGCACCTGCACCGGATGATCGACCTGGCGGCGCGGCTGCTCCCCGGGGCGCTGGCGCAACGCCGCCGCGCGGGCCTCGCCGCTCCGGCGCGCGGGCTGGTCGCGGCGGGTGCGCCGGGGCGGACCCTGCACCTGGAGATCGAGGGTGCGGGCGGGGGCGGGTGGGACATCGCGCTGGACTCGCCGGGAGCCGTGCCGTCGGCCGAGCGGACGGTGGCGGAGATCGCGCTGGACCGCGTCGAGTTCTGCCAGCTGGCTGCCGGGCACATCTCCCCGGAGGAGGCGGCCGCGGGCCAGCACGGCGACCGCGAGGCCATCCGCGACGTCCTCTTCGCCGCCGCCTCCCTGAGCCGCATGTAACGGGGCCCGGCCCGCCGCCGGGCCCAAGAACCGGGGCGCCGCCCCAGACGCCGCGCCTCAGACGCCGGCGGCCCGGGTGCCGCACAGCGGCACATCCAGCCCCGCCGGCGGTTGAGGCGCGGGTCCGGGCGGAGCCCCGTTTCGGGAAGGGGCGGGGTGGGGGAATCGCCCCGCGCAGCGGCCCCCGTAGCCCCACCCGGGGTCAGGCGAAGCGCTCGCGGAGGCGGTACTTCAGGACCTTGCGCAAGGCCTCGTTACGCGGCAGCGCGTCCACGATCTCCAGCTGCTCCGGCAGCTTGTGCGTGGCCAGCCCCGCGGCCCGCAGGTACGCCGTCACCTGCGCCAGCGTCAGCGGCGGCGCAGACCCCGCCGGCTGCTCGACCACGGCACACACCCGCTCCCCCCGCTCCGCGTCCGGCAGCCCGATCACCGCCACATCGCCGACGCCCGGCAGCTCGTGCAGCAGGTCCTCGATCTCCTTCGCCGAGATGTTCTCGCCCTTGCGGATGATCACGTCCTTGCTCCGCCCGGTCAGCACCAGGTACCCGTCCTCCGTGAGGTGCCCCAGGTCGCCCGTGATCAGGTAGCCGTCCCGGTCGAACACCTCCGCCGCATCCGCCGGCCCCTCCCGGTTCAGATAGCCCTGGCACACCGCCTCCCCCCGCAGCCGCACCTCCCCGTCCACCCCCGCCGCCAGCGGGGCGCCGTCCGGGTCCGTGATGCGGATGGACATCCCGGCCGGGGGCCGGCCCTCGGTGGTGGCCAGGTGTTCCGCCGTGTCGTCCGGGTCGCCCATCGTGATCATCGGGACCTCGGTCATGCCGTAGCCGTGGGTCAGCCGGCAGCCCATCTCCCGTACGACGGCGTGGTAGATCTCCGGCGGCTTGGGGGCGCCGCCGCCCGCCAGGAGCCGCAGCGAGGGGATCAGCGGGACGCCCGGGGCCTTGCGCTGTTCGGCGAGGAACATGGAGTAGAAGGCCGTGGAGCCGCCGGCCACGGTGACCCCATGGCGGCGGTAGCCGGCCAGCGCGTCCGGCATCGCGAACTTCTCGAAGAGGACCGCGGGGAAGCCGTACAGCAGCAGCATCACGGTGTAGTCGGGCCCGGCTATGTGCGCGAAGGGGAAGGCCATCGAGCCGACGTCGGCCGGGGTCGGCCGCAGGGCGTGCGCGAGGCAGGAGCCTCCCGCGATCAGGGAGCGGTCGGTGTGCAGGACGCCCTTGGGGTCGGAGGTGGTGCCGGAGGTCCAGTAGATCCAGCGCACGTCCGTGCCGGAGGCGGGCGGCGGGGGCAGTACGGAGGGGTCGCCGTCCGGGAGGCCGGAGTACGCCTCGAAGACGCCGCGCGCGCCGAGGCGTCCGGCCATCGCCGTGTGGTCGAAGCCCCGCCAGACGCCCGGGACGGCGAAGAACTCGGCCTTCGACTCGCGGAGCGCGAAGCCGACCTCCCGGTCCCGGTAGAAGGGGATGACGGGGGACTGGACGGCTCCGATCCGGGCGAGGGCGGCCGAGAGCAGGACGGTCTCGATGCGGGTGGGGAGCTGCCAGGCGACCACCGTGCCCGGGCGCACGCCCATCGCGTACAGGCCGGCCGCGGCCCGCTCGGAACGGTCGCGCAGCTCCCCGAAGGTCAGGCGGCGATCGTCGGCGGGACGTTCGGCGGCTTCGATGAGGACGGTGCCGTCCGGGGTCAGGGCGGCGCGCCGGGCGATCAGTTCCCACAGGGTCGCGGACCGGCTCAGTTCCGTCGCGGTGCCGGTCGTGGTGTCCGTCATCCCAGGCCTCCCCATAGCCGACTGACTCGATACCTGACGGGTAGTCAGATCAACCGGAGAGCGTAGGGCGCCGGCGCTTGTCGGTCCAGGGGTGGCGGGGCTAGCTTGTTTCTGACGATCCATCAGATTGGGGAGACGGCATGGGACTGGACGGCATGGGACTGGAACTGCCACGGATCATCAGCGTCGACGACCACGTGATCGAGCCCGCGCACCTCTTCGACGTCTGGCTTCCGGCCAAGTACCGGGACCGCGGCCCCAAGGCGCTCACCGCCGGGATCGGCGAGCTGGAGTACACCGGCGGCAAGTACGTGATCACCATGGACCCCGCCGGCCCGCCGACCGACTGGTGGATCTACGAGGACCTGAAGTTCCCGTACAAGCGCAACATCGCCGCCGTCGGCTTCGACCGCGACGACATGACGCTGGAGGGGATCACCCGGGAGGAGATGCGCCGGGGCTGCTGGGACCCCAAGGCCCGCCTCGCCGACATGGACCTCAACCACGTCGAGGCCTCGCTGTGCTTCCCGACCTTCCCCCGCTTCTGCGGCCAGACCTTCGCCGAGGCCCACGACAAGGAGGTCGCGCTCGCCTGCGTGCGCGCCTACAACGACTGGATGGTCGAGGAGTGGTGCGGCGACAGCGGCGGCCGGCTGATCCCGCTGTGCATCATCCCGCTGTGGGACATCGGCCTCGCGGTCGCCGAGATCCGCCGCAACGCCGCCCGGGGCGTACGGGCGGTCACCTTCTCCGAGATCCCGACGTACCTCGGGCTGCCGTCGATCCACTCCGGCTACTGGGACCCCTTCTTCGCCGTCTGCCAGGAGACCGGCACGGTGGTCAACATGCACATCGGGTCCAGCTCCCAGATGCCCGCCGCCTCCCCCGACGCCCCGCCCGCCGTCCAGGCCTCGCTCAGCTTCAACAACGCGATGGCCTCGATGATGGACTTCCTGTTCAGCGGGGTGCTGGTCAAGTTCCCGACGCTCAAGCTCGCCTACAGCGAGGGGCAGATGGGCTGGATCCCGTACGCCCTGGAGCGCGCCGACGACGTCTGGCAGGAGCACCGCGCCTGGGGCGGGGTCCGCGACCTGATCCCCGAGCCGCCGTCCACGTACTACTACCGGCAGATGTTCTGCTGCTTCTTCCGCGACAAGCACGGCATCGCCTCGCTGGACGTGGTGGGCCGCGACAACGCGACGTTCGAGACCGACTACCCGCACGTGGACTCGACCTTCCCGCACACCAAGGAGGTCGCCCTGGACCACGTGCGGGGCCTGGACGAGGAGACGGTCTACAAGCTGATGCGCGGCAACGCCATCCGCATGCTCGGCCTCCCCCTCGACCAGGACCGCAAGGACCGCTGATGGACCTGACGTACACGCCGCAGGAGCAGGAGTTCCGGGCACGGCTGCGCGCATGGCTCGCCAAGGAGCTCCCCGGGCTGCCGCCCAGGCCGTCCCCCGACGACTGGCCCGGGCGGCGCGCGTACGACCTCGGCTGGCAGAAGAGGCTGTACGAGGCCGGGTACGCGGGTCTGCACTGGCCGGTGGACGCGGGCGGCCGGGGGGCCACCCCCACCCAGCACCTGATCTTCCTGGAGGAGACCGAGCGGGCGGGCGCCCCGTACGTCGGGGCCAACTTCGTCGGGCTGCTGCACGCGGGCCCGACCATCGCCGCCGAGGGGACGGCGCAGCAGCGGGCGCGCTGGCTGCCGCCCGTGCTGCGCGGGGACGAGGTGTGGTGCCAGGGGTTCAGCGAGCCGGACGCCGGCTCCGACCTGGCCTCGCTGCGCACGCGCGCGGTCCGCGAAGGCGACGAGTACGTGATCACCGGATCGAAGATCTGGACCTCGCACGCGGAGGTCGCCGACTGGTGCGAACTGCTCGTACGGACCGACGCGCAGGCTCCGAAGCACCGCGGGATCTCCTGGCTGGCCATGCCCATGGACGCGCCGGGCGTGACGATCCGGCCGCTGCGCACGCTCGCCGGGTCCACGGAGTTCGCCGAGATGTTCCTGGACGGGGTACGGGTGCCGGTCGCCCACCGGGTCGGTGCCGAGAACGACGGCTGGCGGGTCACCATGGTCACCCTGTCCTTCGAGCGGGGCACGGCCTTCGTGGGCGAGGTCGTGGCCTGCCGCCGGACCCTGGGCGAGCTGGCCCGCACGGCGAAGGCGAACGGGCGCTGGGACGACCCGGTGACGCGGCGCAGGCTGGGGCGGCTGTACGGGGAGTTCGGCGCGCTGTGGCGGCTCACGCAGTGGAACGTGAGCGAGGCGCAGCGTTCGGGCGGGGTCCCCGGCATCGGCGGCTCCGTCTTCAAGCTGGCCTACTCGCACGCCCGGCAGGAGCTGTACGAGGTGGCGGCGGAGGTGCTGGGCCCCTCGTCCCTCTCCCTGGAGGAGGAGTGGACCCTGGACCGCCTCTCGTCCCTCTCGTACACGATCGCGGCGGGCACCTCGCAGATCCAGCGGAACATCGTCGCCGAGCGGATCCTCGGCCTCCCGAAGGGCCGGTGACGGGCATGGACTTCCAGCCGACCGAGGACCAGCGGGACCTGCGGGCGGGCGTACGCGACCTCCTGGCGGGCCGGTACGGGCGCGAGGCCCTGCGGGCGTCGGTGGACACGGGCGTCTGCGTGGACCGCGGGCTGTGGCGGGAGCTGGGGGAGGCGGGCTTCTTCGCGCTGCGGCTGCCGGAGGCGGACGGCGGGGTCGGGCTCGGGCTGCCGGAGGCGGTGCTCGTCTTCGAGGAGGCGGGGCGGGCGCTGCTGCCGGGACCGCTGGTGGCCACGCACCTGGCGGCCGGGGTGGTCCCGGGGGCGGCGGCCGGAACGGCGGTGGTCACCGCCTTCGACCTGGGCGGGGACCTGGTCTCCTACCTGGGCGAGGCGGACGCGGTGCTGGGCGCCCCCGAGGTCCCCTCGGGCTCCCCGGTCCGCTCGGCCGACCCGCTGACCCCGCTGCACCGCGTCGCGCCGCAGGCGCCCTCTTCCTCGCCCTCCTCCGCCACCTCGACCGGGGCGCTGCTGACGGCCGCCCTCCAGGCCGGGAGCGCGGGGCGGACGGTGGAGCTGGCGGTGCGGTACGCGGGGGAGCGCGAGCAGTTCGGGCAGCCGATCGGGGCGTTCCAGGCGGTCAAGCACCTGTGCGCGCAGATGCTGGTGCGGGCGGAGGTCGCCCGTACGGCGGTCTACGCGGCGGCGGTGACGGCGGACGCCACGGAGATCGCGGCCGCCAAGCTCCTCGCGGACGAGGCCGCGGTGTCCAACGCCCGGGACTGCCTGCAGGTGCACGGCGGGATGGGCTTCACGTGGGAGGCGGACGTCCACCTGCACCTGAAGCGGGCCTGGGTGCGGGCCCGGCAGTGGCGGACCGCGGCGGAGGCGGAGGAGCTGCTCGCGGAGGAACTGCTGGGTGCGGCGCCGTAGCCGACTGTTACGGGAGGGAAGGGGCGGGACGCATGTCCGATTACAGAGAGTTGATATCGGTTTGTGTCCTTCGCCCCCCTGCTTACGGCCCGGAGCCGGGGGGTCGCTCCGGTACGCTCCCACGAATGCGAGCGGTTGAGCGGCGCAGGCGTCGCACAGTATGCACCACGCCCACTCCTTCGCGCGGGAATATGCCCGAAGCGCTTGTTGTGGTGACTGTATGTCAACCATGCTGCTGCGCAAGGGGATCACAGTGGGTGATCCCATCCTGTCGCGAGGCGAAGTGTCCGCCGGTTCGGATGGTGTGAGCGGTGCAGGTGCTTCAGGTTCAGCTGGAGGTAGGACCGGACCCCGCCGAGGTCGGCCGGGCGCGCCGGTGGGCCCGGTCGCGGCTGGCGGGGTCGGGCATAGGGGACGACGAACCGCTCGCGGAGACGCTGATCCTGCTGATCTCCGAGCTGGTCACGAACGCCGTCGTGCACACGGGCTGTCCGGCCGTGCTGCGGATGCTGTTCGGGGGGCCTGGGGTCCGCGTCGAGGTCGCGGACGCGAGCGACCGGGCGCCGGCCCGGCGGCAGGCGGCCGGCGACGACACGGGCGGCCGCGGCCTGGAGCTGGTGGACGGCCTGGCGGACCGCTGGGGCTGGCAGCGCGAGGGCGCGGGGAAGCGGATCTGGTGCGAGATCGACCGCGCGGAAAAATCGGCGTCGGACGGCGCCACGGACGGCCCGCCGGAAATTCACCCCTCGATGCGGGAACCGCGCGTGTACCTCTAACGAGGTGTTGACGTTCCGTCACATCTTGATCACCCTGGTGTGGAGCGATTCGACGCGAGGGGACGCCAAGGGCACGCCTTGACGAGTGCGGGTCGCGGGGTGGCGGCTGCCGTGCCGCGCTCGGGGCGTGCACGCGCACCGCCGCCACCCGCAGTACCTCCACGGCCGTGCCGCCAGAACCGGCTCTCCCGGCCGGAGGCGTGCCGCGTGCGCCCGACCGGTTCTCATTGAGGGAACGGGCGGCCGAGGAGGACGTCGTTCGGGCGGATGCTCTCCGCTCCGGCACCGGAGGAGGTGACTTTCGCGGTGTGGGCCTCGTCCAGCTGAGTGACCATCCGGCCGTACCAGAGGATCTCGGTGAGCTTCACCTCGATTCCGCGTGAGGGCTCCGCGCGAAAGACCATGTCGAGACCGGCCGTACCGCCGATGTTGCGGACAGCGCACACGCATTCGGTCGCGGAGGACTTCTCCACCGACGCCACCTGTAGCTCTGCTTCCCCGGCCACGCCGGTACTCCCCTCTGGCGAACTGCGCTGTCTGCATCGCGGGCCGCGCATGTCCCCGCCCAACTAGGTCGGAAACTGGCCTAGTTGGTGTCTACAGTCGGTCTTGGCCGTGCGGGTGGGCGGTCGGGATGCGGTTTCCGTGACGGTGAAGGAGTGGACGGCATGTTGCGAGGTCTCACCACGGTCAGTTTCTGGGCTGGCGACCTGGAGGCGGCGAAGCGCTGGTATGCCGAACTGCTGGGGGTCGAGCCGTACTTCGAGCGTCCCGGGTACGCCGAGTTCCGGATGGGTGACTACCAGCACGAGCTCGGTCTGATCGACAGCCGCTACGCGCCCGCCGGCGCGGCGGCCGGTCCGGGCGGGGCCGTCGTGTACTGGCACGTGGACGATGTGCAGGCGGCCTTCGAGAAGCTGCTGTCCATGGGGGCGAAGGAGTACGAAGGACCGGTGGAGCGCGGCCCCGGGTTCGTCACGGCTTCGGTCGTCGACCCCTTCGGCAACGTCCTGGGCGTCATGTACAGCGCGCACTACCTGGAGATCCTGGGCGAGACGGGCGCCGCGGACGCGTGAGCGCACGGCCCCCTCCCGGAAGGCGGGCAGGGGGCCGGGGCGCGTGCCGGCCGGCTCTTTTAGTTGCCGGCGCAGATCACGTCGTAGGGGCGGCCTACGGCGATGGTCAGTTCCATGGGCTCGGTGGTGCCCGACGGGCACTCGCTCTTCGTCTTGACCAGGCCGAGGACCTTGTACGTGCTCGAACCGCCCGTGGCGCAGGGGACCTCCTGGGCCTGGTCGGTCACGCAGTCGCCCTTCACCAGCTGGCCGCCGCCCGCGCCAGCGTCGCCGGGGTGATCGTCGGACAGGTTCCGCCCGCAGACGGTGTTGGTGGGGATGCCGCTCTTCTTGCCGCCGCCGTACGAGATGCTCACCTCGATCATCAGGTCGGTGCCGGCCGGGCACTGGATCGAGCCGGGGAACAGGCTCGCGTCCTTGATGTCGATCGCCTTGAAGGTGGCGCCGGAGGCGGTGCACTTCTGGGGCCGGTAGCCGTCGGGCTTGTTGTCCGGGTCGGGGCCGCCGCAGTCGCCGACCTTCCACGAACTGGACGTGTCGGAGGAGGACTCGGGGTTCCCGGGGTCCGAAGGCTTCGAGGAGGGCTTGGCGGACGGGGACACCGTGGCGGAGGCCGACCCCTTGGGCTTGCCGTCGTCGTTGCCGAGCCACTTCGAGGCGCCGTAGATGCCGGCGATGACGAGGGCGACGGCCAGGAAGCCGGCGAGGCCGCCGTTCGAACGGCGCCTCGGGGGCTGCGGCGGGGGCGGGGGCGGCGGCGTGACCGCGTAGGGGTTGGACATGGGTTCTCCTGGAGTGAGGGTGAGGGTGAGGTGCGCGTCCGGGGAATGACGCGCGAAAGGTGACGCGTCATGGACACCTCATGGTTCCACGCGGCAGTGACATCGAACGACCGGCCCGGCCGCCGCTCCCCATGCCGCCCCGCCCCGCCCCGCCGCGTCGCGTCGGCGAGTTGGCACGAAACCCGCGATCACGGGCAGAAGAGCCACTCGTGCGCGGGGCGGGCCGGCCGCGAAGGTAGGGGCATGACAGACCAGCCGCTCGGCCGCAGCGCCGCGTACACCGTCCTGACCACCGGCTACACCACCTCCACCGGACCGGGGGTCGCCGCCACCGTCTCCTACGTCTCCGACGGCGACCGGCACGTCATCGTGGACCCCGGCATGGTGGCCCACCGCGACCGGATCCTCGGCCCGCTCGCGGAACTGGGCCTGGGACCCGACGACATCACCGACGTCGTGCTCAGCCACCACCACCCCGACAACACCATGAACGTCGGACTGTTCACCCGGGCGCGGGTCCACGACCACAAGGCCGAGTACCGCAACGACCAGTGGACCGACCGGGACGCCGAAGGCCATGAACTCACCGGCTCCCTGCGCCTGATCCGCACCCCGGGCCACAGCCCCGAGGACATCACCCTGCTCGCCGGTACCGCCGACGGCGTGGTCGCCTTCGTCGGCGACCTCTGGTGGCGTCCGGACGGCCCGGCCGAAGACCCCGTGGCGCCGGACCGGGACCAGCTGCGCGGCTCGCGCGTACGGGTCCTGGCGGCGGCCGACGTGATCGTCCCGGGGCACGGGCGGCCGTTCCCGGCGGGGGACGAGGCCCCGCTGTAGCGGGCGGGACGGGGCTGCCGACAGCGTCACGGGACGCGTGCCGCCGGTGTCAGAGCACGGCCACCGGGGCCACCGGCGTGCCCGTGCCGCCGACGAAGGGTTCGGGCATCGCCGACAGGAGGAAGGCGTACCGGCCCTCTTCCGCACAGGCTGTGGACAACTTTTCGAGATTCCAGTTCTGCCCCTGGAGCATGCCCATCTCGACCAGGTCCAGGGCGTGCACCGGCAGCCACAGGTCCTCGATCTCCGGTGGGAAGATCTCGAACGTGAGCGTGTCGTTCGCGACCGCCGCGACGTCCCGCGCGTGGAACCACTCCGGGGTGTGTACGGACAGCCCCGGCGACGGGAATCCGTAGCCGTGCTTGTCGCCCGCCAGATAGACCTGGATCTGCCCGGTGCGGACCAGGACGACGTCCCCGGAGCGGACCGTGACCCCGCCGAACTCCTCCGCCTCGGCCAGGTCCCCCGGGGTCACCGCATGGCCCCCGGGCAGCCGGTCCAGGCCCTTGGCGCGCGCCACGTCCAGCAGGACTCCCCGCGACACGATGTGCCCGGCCTTGTCGATGCCGCTGAACTGAGACCGCGCGTGGGCGGTGATCGAGGAGGCCGGGCGCCCGTTGTAGATCTTCCCCGAGTGCGAGACGTGCGTCAGCGCGTCCCAGTGGGTGCCCGCCTGCAGGCCCATCGTCACGGCGTCGTCGCTGCACGCCACCGTGCCCGGGCCGAAGAGCTCCTGGTTGATCTGCACCATCGTGTGCAGCGGGTTGATCCGGCCCGGGATCATCCCGGACTGCACCCCGTCCTCCTTGAGGGGGAGGGCCAGCGGGACGCGGCGGCCCGAGCGGATCTCCGCCGCGGCCGCCCGGACGACCTCGTCGGTGACCAGGTTCAGGGTGCCGATCTCGTCCTCGGCGCCCCAGCGCCCCCAGTTGTTGACGCGCTTGGCGATGTCGTGGAACTCGGCGGGCAGTGACATGGGCCTCAACAGCTCCTTGTGTGGAAACGGCAACGAGGGCTTGTGCGGGGACATCCGACTCCCCATAGAATCTAACGGTCCGTCAGAAAACGCGGGAAGGGGCCGGGCGTGGGGAACTTCTTGACAGACAAGGTCGTCGCCGTCACCGGCGCCGGCCGGGGCATCGGGCGGGCCGTGGCACTCGCCGCGGCCGCCGAGGGCGCCAAGGTCGTCGTCAACGACTACGGGGTGGGCATCGGGGGCGGCGAGCCGACGAGCGAGATCGCCGACGGCGTGGTGAAGGAGATCCAGGCCGCGGGCGGCGAGGCCGTCGCCGTCGCCGACGACATCTCCACCATGGCGGGCGGCCGGCGGGTCGTCGACACCGCGCTGGCCCGGTACGGGCGCATCGACGGCGTCGTGTGCGTGGCGGGCATCCTGCGCGAGCGGATGCTCTTCAACATGTCCGAGGAGGAATGGGACCCGGTGGTCGCCACCCACCTCAAGGGCACCTTCACCGTCTTCCGCGCCGCCTCCGCGGTCATGCGCCGGCAGGGCTCGGGCACCCTCATCGGCTTCACCAGCGGCAATCACCAGGGCTCCGTCGCCCAGGCCAACTACAGCGCCGCCAAGGGCGGGATCATCTCCCTCGTCCGCTCCGCCGCGCTCGGCCTGGCCAAGTACGGGGTCACGGCCAACGCCGTCGCCCCCGTCGCCCGTACCCGCATGTCGGCGGGCGTCCCCATGGAGCTCAAGGAGATCGGCGAGCCCGAGGACGTCGCGGCGCTCGTCACCTACCTCCTCAGCGACCGGGCCAGGGCGGAGGACATCACCGGGCAGGTCTACACGATCGCCGGCCCGAAGATCGCCGTCTGGGCGCAGCCGCGCGAACTGCGCGCCGGCTACGCCGAGGGCTCCTGGACCCCGGAGAAGATCGCCGACTTCCTGCCCGGGACGGTGGGCAAGGACCCGATGCCGATGCTCGCGCAGCTGGAGGCCATGGCCAAGGCGGCGGCCGCCAAGGAGCGCCCCAACGCGTAGCCGTACGGAGCGTACGGAGCCGTACGGAGCCCAGGAGCCACGGGGACGAGACAGGGGGAGCGGCGTGGATTTCGGCTTCGGAGCCGAGGACGAGGAACTGCGCGGGCGCGCCCGCGCGTGGCTGGCCGAGCACCTCGTGGGCCCGTACGCGCAGGCCAGGGGCCTCGGTGGGCCGGGCAGCGAGCACGAGGAGGTCGGCGCCCGGCGGGACTGGGAGCGCGAGCTGGGCCGGGGCGGGTGGATCGGGCAGGGCTGGGAGGCCGAGGGGTACGGGAACCGCCGGCTCTCCCTGACCGGGCAGGTGGTGTGGGCCGAGGAGTACGCGGCGCAGCGCGCGCCCGGCCGGGTCGGCCACATCGGGGAGAACCTCCTCGCGCCCACCCTCCTCGCGTACGGCACCCAGGAGCAGTGCGACCGCTTCCTGCCCGGCATCGCCCGCGGCGAGGAGCTCTGGTGCCAGGGGTACAGCGAGCCGGGCGCCGGCTCCGACCTCGCGGGGATCCGCACGGCGGCGGTACGCGAACCCCGGCGGGGCGCGGCCGGGCGGTTCCGGGTCACCGGGCAGAAGATCTGGACCTCGCTGGCCCAGGACGCCGACTGGTGCTTCGTCCTGGCCCGCAGCGAACCGGGCTCGCGGCGTCACCGGGGGCTGTCGTTCCTGCTCGTACGGATGGACCAGCCGGGGCGGATCGAGGTGCGGCCGATCCGGCAGATGTCGGGGACCTCGGAGTTCAACGAGGTCTTCTTCGACGGCGCGGTCGCCGACGAGGTCGTCGGCGCCGAGGGCGGCGGCTGGACCGTGGCCATGGGGCTGCTCGCCCTCGAGCGGGGGGTCTCGACCCTGGTCCAGCAGATCGGCTTCGCCGCGGAGCTGGAGCGCGTGCTGGCGGCGTACGCGGCGTCGGGCACTGCGGACCCGGTCCTGCGCGAGCGCCTCGTACGGCAGTGGGCCGAGCTGCGCACGATGCGGTGGAACGCCCTGCGGACGCTCGGCTCCGCGGCAGGCGCCGGGCGCGGCGCGGGCGGCGGCGCAGGGGGCGCGGGGGGCGCGGGCGCCCCGAGCGTGGCCAAGCTGCTGTGGGGCGGATGGCACCGGCGGCTCGGCGAGCTGGCGGTGGAGGTGCGGGGCGCGGCGGCCGCGGCCGGGCCTGCGCTCTGGGCGCCCGGGCTCCCGTACGAGCTCGGACTGGACGAGGCGCAGCGGCTCTTCCTGTTCACCCGTGCCGACACGATCTACGGCGGCTCGGACGAGATCCAGCGGAACATCATCGCCGAGCGGGTGCTCGGCCTGCCTAAGGAGTCCCCGTGAGAGGCGTCGTGTTCGACGGCAAGCAGGCCCGGGTGGTCGACGACCTGGAGATCCGCGACCCGGGGCCGGGGGAGGTGCTGGTCGCGATAGGGGCGGCCGGGCTGTGCCACAGCGACCTGTCGGTGATCGACGGGACGATTCCGTTCCCGCCGCCGGTGGTGCTCGGGCACGAGGGCGCGGGGGTGGTGGAGGCGGTCGGCGCAGGGGTCACGCACGTGGCGCCCGGTGACCACGTGGCGCTGTCCACGCTCGCCAACTGCGGGGCGTGCGCCGACTGCGACCGCGGCCGGCCGACGATGTGCCGCAAGGCGATCGGGATGCCGAAGCAGCCGTTCTCGCAGGGCGGGAAGCCGCTGTTCCAGTTCGCCTCCAACTCGGCTTTCGCGGAACGGACGATCGTCAAGGCCGTGCAGGCCGTGAAGATCCCGGCCGACATCCCGCTGACGTCGGCGGCCCTGATCGGCTGCGGGGTGCTGACGGGCGTGGGCGCGGTGCTGAACCGGGCGAAGGTCGACCGCGGCGAGTCGGTGGTCGTGATCGGCACCGGGGGGATCGGGCTGAACGTGCTCCAGGGGGCCAGGATCGCGGGCGCCACGACGATCGTGGCGGTCGACGCGAACCCGGCGAAGGAGGCCGTGGCGCGGCAGTTCGGGGCCACCCACTTCATCGACGCCTCGGCGGCGGCGGACTCCTCGGCGGCGGTGAAGGAGATCCTGCCCACCGGCGCGGACCACGCCTTCGAGTGCGTGGGCAGCGTCAAGCTGATCCGCCAGGCCATCGACCTCCTCGACCGGCACGGGCAGGCGATCCTGCTCGGCGTGCCCGGGTTCACGGAGGAGGCCTCGTTCCTGGTCTCGTCCATGTACCTGGACAAGACGATCATGGGCTGCCGCTACGGGTCCTCGCGTCCGCAGCGCGACATCGCCCTCTACGCCGAGCTCTACCGGCAGGGCCGGCTGCTGCTGGACGAGCTGGTGACGGAGGTCTACCCGGTCGAGGACTTCGCCAAGGCCGCGGACGACGCCCACCACGGCCGGGTGGCGCGCGGGGTGCTCACGTTCTAGACAGGACCGCCAGTCGGCCGGGAGAGTCTGGCCGACTGGCGGCGTCAGTCGGCCAGGCGGCCGAAGCGGCCCTTGTGGAAGAGGAGCGGGTCGCCCTCGCCAGCCGCGCCCATGGCCACGACCCGCCCGACCACGATCAGGTGGTCGCCGCCGGTGTGGACGGCGTGGATCCGGCAGTCGATCCAGGCGGGCACGGCGTCGAGCTGCGGGGACCCGGTGACGGGGGCCGGGGTGTGGGTCACCCCGGCGAACTTGTCCGCGCCGCTGACGGCGAAGGAACGGCACAGCTCGCCCTGTTCGGCCCCGAGGATGTTCACGCAGAACACCCCGGCGCGGGCGATCCGCGGCCAGGTGGTCGACGTACGGGCCACCATGAAGGTGACCAGCGGCGGGTCGAGGGACAGTGAGGCGAAGGACTGGCAGGCGAAGCCGGCCGGGCCCTCCCCGTCCGCGCCGGGCGGCGCCGTGACCACGGTGACCCCGCTGGCGAAGTTCCCGAGCACGGCCCGGAATTCGGCGGGCGACACCGGCGCGCGCTCGTCCTCGCCGACGGCCCGCAGATCGGGGCGCGGCAGGGCGTCGACGGGCTCGGGCCCCGGCTCCGGCGCGGCGGAGGTGGCGGAGCCGACTGATCTGAGGTATCGGACGACGGTGGCCGCCATCCCTGCGTGTCCCATCACCTCACCGATTGAACCTGACGGTTCGTCAGATGGGAAGGGAGAGGTGCGTCCCGGGGTGCATTGAACGCGTTCAAGGGAGGGTGTAGGGTCCCGCCCTGAGAGTGTTGAACGCGTTCAAGGCGGGCGGGGTGGACGGAATGGCAGCACCCATCACACATGGACCGGTGCCCGCATCGACGGGCCCGAGCTGGTGGGCGGCGGCGCCGGGAGCCGAAGCGGTCTTCGCGGGCGAAGTACTGGTCGGGCTGTGTCTCTGGATCGCCCTGCCGGGATCCGGGGGCGACGGGGCCGGCTGGAGCCCCGGGGCCTTCCTCTTCCTCCCGTTCGTTGTCGCGTTCGGCGCGACGGCCCTCTTCGCAGGGGCCTTCCTGCACGCCATGGCCTTCACCCGGGCGGCCCTCGCCCTGGCCGCCCGGACCGGCCGCCCGTGGGTGGCGGCGCTCTGGCTGGCCGCCGTGTCGGCGGCCTGCGCGCTGCTCCCCTGGGCGGCCGGAGCCCCGTACGCCACCTCCTGGTGCTGGATCGCGGGGAGCGCGGTGCCTCCCCTGCTGGTGGCCCAGCTGGCCCTGCGCACGGGCCGGGAGCCCGGCTCCGTCCTGGCCCGGACCGCCCTCGCCACCGGCGTGCTCGGCTACCTCGCGGCACTGGCCGGAATCGTCGCCGCCGACCTCCTGAAGGCTTGATGTGCTGGTCAACGCCCCTGTGACCAAAGAGACATGACCCTCCGTCATGTACGGGCGAGCGCATGTGTACAGTCGTCGCCAACGACAAGGGCGTCGGGGGCTGGAGTGGGCATGGCGAACGGTTTCCGCAACCGGGCCGAGCGGGTCGCACTGGGTGCCATGGCGACGGCGGGCGTCGGGGTCCTGCTCGCCGACCTCCTCGGATGGCTCGACAAGATGGCCCCCGGGGGCACCCTCCCGAAGATCACGCTGCTCATCCTGAGCACGGTCACCCTCTTCCTCCTCATGGAGTTCGACCGCCTGAAGGTGCTCGACACCATGAACGCGCAGGTCTCCCGGCTCGACATCGACGGCATCGAGGGGCAGCTCCGGCGCGAGCGCTACGACGGCGTGACCAGGGTGCACCCCGACTTCCCGCAAGCGGACTTCCTCCAGCTGGTGCGGACGGCCCGGCGCGAAGTGGCCATCCTGCAGACGTGGATACCCAACCTCGACCGCCTGAAGGGCGAGCTGACGAACGCCATCGTCGACCGCGGGACCGAGGTGCGCATCCTGTTGCTGCACCCCTCGTCCCTGGTGGCGGACCTGCGGGACCGGGCGCTGCAGACCGGAGAACCCGGCCGGGGGGTGGACGTGCGGGGCAGCCTGACGATCCTCGCGTCCGTCTACGACCGGGTTCCGGCGGAGCTGCGGCCCAAGCTGCGGGTGCGGGTGTACAACTCCCTGCCGTCGATCGCCGTGTACAAGGCGGACGAGCGCTACCTCGTCAGCTCGTTCCTCCACGGCCAGCTCGCCATCGAGTCCACCCAGCTCGAAATCGACGGATGTGAGACGGCGATGGGCCGGGAAGTCCAAGAAGAGCTGAACACCTTGTGGCGCATCGGCCGCGATGTCGATCTCCGCGACTGGCAAAGATCAATCGACACCATGAATTAGAGGTAACGCCGTGGAAGAACTGGACCGGTTCGAGAACGAACTGATCGAGCAGTACAGGCAGCACCCGGTACTGGCGAACATCGCGCTGCTCTCCGACGAGGACTTCACCGCGATCCTCCTCCAGCGGCGCTTCCTCTCCCTCGCGTTCACCCCGGCCTACGACCTGGCGATCGACCTCCTGCGCGACGAGGAGGGGCTGCGCATCGCCCGGGTCATCCTGCGCGAGGAGTACCCGGACAGCCACGGCATGCGCTCCCACCGCGAGGACATGACGGCGGACATGTACCGGCTCGGCGTCACCCGGCAGGCCCTCGTCCACACGAGGCCGACCCCGGCGACGAAGCGGGCCATCGACGCCACCTTCGACCTGATCGCCGACGCCGGTACGCACGACGACGCGGACCTGCGGGTGCTGACGATCCTGCGCTTCTGGGGGGAGATCCTGGTCTCCGTCGAATACGGGCGGCTCTGGGAGCGCATGGCACCCCTGCTCACGCGGGACGGGGAGAACATCTCGAGCTTCTACTACCCGCACCACTCTCATGACGCCAAGGGCGGCTCCCTCGCTGCCGCGAACCTCCTGGCCGTCACCCACCCCGATCGCCTGGCCACCCGCATGTGGGCGTTCCTCGGCAGCGGGGGCGAGCGGGCGGCCGACGCCTTCAGGGAAGCCGAGCAGCGCTCCCTCCAGGTCAAGGTGGACTTCTACGACCAGTTCCGGCCGGCGCTGGAGCGCGTCGGGATCTGAGGCGGCCCCCTGCCCCTGCCCCTGTCCCTGCCCCTGCCCCTGCCCCGGTACTCCGTACGGGTGAAACCCCGGCCCTCCGGGAGTCCGTACGCCCGCCGGCGCGCGGGGGCTCGGCATCGTGGCCGGCGGACTCGTACCGCCGGACCCGTAGGAGGCACTTGATGCTCGGCACCGACTTCCGTACCGGATCACCCAACTGGATCGACCTCGGAAGCCCCGACACCGACGCGGCCGCCGCGTTCTACGGTGCCGTCTTCGGCTGGAGCTTCGTCTCCGCGGGGCCCGAGGCGGGCGGGTACGGCTTCTGGCAGGTCGGCGGGAAGACCGTCGCCGCGCTGGGGCCGCTCACGGAGGAGGGGGCCACGTCCGCCTGGATGGTCCACTTCCAGAGCGACGACGTCCGGGCCACCGCCGAGGCAGTCCGGGTCGGGGGCGGACAGGTCCGGATGGAGCCCATGGACGTCATGGGGGAGGGCTGGCTGGCGCAGTTCACCGACCCGCAGGGCGCGCAGTTCGCGACCTGGCAGCCGGGCAAGACCCGCGGGCTGGGGCTGGTCTCCGCCGAGAACACCCTGGTGTGGGTGGAGCTCCACGTACCCGACCCGGTCGCGGCCGTCGCCTTCTACTACGGGGTGTTCGGCTGGCGGCACGAGGTGATGGAGGCGCCCGGGATGACGTACCGGGTGCTGAGCACCGCCGACGGGGACAAGAAGGAGGCCTCCTTCGGCGGGATCGCGGAACAGGGCGAGGGCGCGGGCGGCGGATCGGCCATGGTGCCGCGCTGGGTTCCGTACTTCCACGTCGCCGACGTGGACGCCACCGTCTCGAAGGTCGAGGGGAACGGCGGTGCGGTGATGATGCCGGCGGCGGACGTGCCGGACGTCGGCCGGATCGCGTGGGCCTCCGACCCGGCCGGTGCCGTGTTCGCGCTGCTGAAGCCCAGCGGCGGGATGTAGCCGGCCGCCGGCCGGGGTCAGCGGCCGGTGTACTTGGGCGTGCGCCGCTCCACGAAGCTCGCCACGCCCTCGTTCGCGTCGGCCGTGCCCATGTTGATCTCCTGGGCGGTGGCCTCGGCGGCCAGCGCGGCCGCCCGGTCGCCGTCCAGGGAGGCGTTGACCAGCTGCTTCGCCAAGGCGAGGGCCCGGGTCGGGCCCTGCGCGAGACGCTCCGCCCAGTCGCGGGCGGCGGCCTCGAGCGCTTCGGCCGGGACCACCCGGTTGACCAGGCCGAGGCGTTCGGCCTCGGCGGCCGGGACGGCGTCCCCGAAGAACATCAGCTCCTTGGCCTTCTGGGGGCCGATCAGGCGGGGGAGGAGGTACGCGCCCCCGCCGTCGGGGACCAGGCCGCGGCGGACGAACACCTCGATGAACCGGGCCTCCTCGGCGGCGATCACCAGGTCGCAGGCGAGGGCGAGGTGGGCGCCGATGCCGGCGGCGGTGCCGTTGACCGCGGCGATGACCGGCTTCTCGCAGTCGAGGACCGCGGTGATCAGGCGCTGCGCGCCGCGGCGGATCATGCGGGCGACGTCGCCGGCGACGCGGTCGGTCCGGGTGGGGCTGCCGCGGAGGTCTGCGCCCGCGCAGAAGCCCTTGCCGGTGGCCGTGATGACGACGGCCCGGACGTGCGGGTCGGCGGAGGCGGCTTCGAGCAGCGCGATGACGTGTTCGCGCTGGTCCCAGGTGACGGCGTTCATGGCCTCGGGGCGGTTGAGGGTGATCCACAAGACGCCGTTGTTCGTGCGGTGCAGGATGTCGTCCATGTGCGCTCCAGGGGGCGGGGGCGGGGTCGGGGCCGGGGTCGGGGGCGGGGTGGGGTGCCGGCCGGGACGGGCTTCGATGTTCGGCGCCCTGGGGGGAGTGCGGCGGGGGGCCTTGGAGTGCGCCGAAGTCATCTCGTTTTAGTCCCAGCCGGCACCCCACCCCGCCCCCGCCCCCGACCCCTCACGTCCGGCGCAGTCCGTTCCAGCCCCCGCCCGGGGCCCCTCGCAGCGGTAGCCGGGGGGTTGGAGGCGCGGGGGTTCGGGGGGCAGTCCCCCCCCGACAACGGCGGCGCACCCGAGGGTTCCGGCTTCGCCGGTGCAGCGCTAGTGGCGGCAGATGGCGAGGGCGTCCAGGGCTACCGCTCCCTGGCCGCGGGGGAGGACCATCAGGGGGTTGATGTCCAGTTCGGAGAGTTCGTCGCCCAGTTCCAGCGCCATGCGCTGGATCCGCAGGATGACCTCCACCAGGGCGTCGACGTCGGCCGGGGGCGCGCCCCGTACGCCCTCCAGGAGTGCGGCCCCCCGCAGTTCGGTGAGCATCGCGCGGGCCTGGTGCTCTCCGAAGGGCGGCACGCGGACCGCCGCGTCGTTCAGGACCTCCACCAGGACCCCGCCCAGCCCCACCGTGACGGTCGGCCCGAAGAGGTCGTCCTGGGTGACGCCGACGACCATTTCCACGCCGCGTTCGACCATCTGGCAGACCAGGATGCCGTCCAGCGGGACGTTCTCGTAGCGGGCTATGTCGGTGAGCTCGCGGTACGCGTCGCGGATCTGGCTCGCGGAGGTGAGCCCGATCTTGACCAGGCCCAGTTCCGTCTTGTGGCCCAGCTGCGGGCCTGAGGCCTTCATCACCACCGGATAGCCGACCAGGCCTGCCGCGCGGACGGCGGCCGCCGCGCTCGTCACGAGCTGCTCGCGCGGCACCCGGATCCCGTACGCCCGCAGCAGCTGCTTCGCCGCGTGCTCGCTGAGCTGCTGCCCCGGCCGCATCAGGGCCTGCGCCTTGCGGTACGAGGGCGAGGGGGTGCGGGGGGCCTCGTCGAAGGGGGAGCGGTAGCCGGTGGTGAAGCGGTGGTGGCCGAGGTAGGCGCGGACGGCGGTGATGCAGTTGCCGAAGGTGCGGAAGGTGGCCACGCGGGAGGAGCCGAGGAGTACCTTCCGGTAGGCGTCCTCCGTGCCGACCGGGGAGCCCCAGATCACGCAGATCAGCTTGTCGCTCTGCTCGGCCGCGTCGACCAGGTCCTGGGCGAGCTTGTCGCTCATCGGGGGGAAGGGGCCGGTGATGGGGCAGATCAGGACTCCCACCGAGGGGTCGGCGAGGATCGCGTCGATGATCTTGCGGCCGCGCCAGTCGCCGACGGGGTGGCCGCCGTTGTCGACGGGGTTGGCGACGTTCAGGTACGCGGGGATCCACTGGTGGAGCTCGTCCTGCTTGGCCGGGGAGAGCGTCGGCAGGCTGAGTCCGGCCTCCGTCGCCAGGTCGGAGAAGTGGGCTCCGGTGCCGCCGGAGATGGAGTACACGACGACGCCCTCGGCCTTCGGCCTGCGGGCCCGGGCGAGCAGCGCGGCGGTGTCCTGGAGTTCGTCCAGGCCGTCGACGCGGATGACGCCGAACTGGCGCATCGCGGCGTCCACGACGGTGTCCGCGCCGGTCAGCTTCCCGGTGTGGGAGGCGGCCATCCGGGCGCCGGTCTCGGTGCGGCCGACCTTGACGGCGACGACGGGTACCCCGTTGCGGGCGGCCCGGTCGGCGGCCAGCAGGAAGGACCGGCCGTCCTTGAGGCCCTCCACGTAGCAGGCGATGGCCCCGACCTCGGGCTGCTCGGCGAAGTAGGAGATGAAGTCGGAGGTCTCCAGGTCGGCCTCGTTGCCGGTCGGCGCCCAGTGGGAGAGGCGGATGCCCAGCTCCTGAAGGGTGTAGACGGGCCGCCCCTGGTGGCCGGACTGGGTGATCAGGGCGATCGCCGGGCCGTCGAGGTCCTCGCGGAACCTCTCGAAGGCGTTGAGGTTCGTATTGGGGCCCAGCAGGCGCAGGCCCGAGCGGCCGACGGCGGCCGTCAGGCGGGCCTGGGCGGCGGCTCCCGCATCCCCCGTCTCGGCGAAGCCGGAGGCGAAGGCGACGGCGAACTTCACCTTCGTCTCGGCGAGTTCCTCGATGACCGGGAGCGGGTCGGCGACGAGGAGGACGGCGAGGTCCACCTGTTCGGGCAGGGCCGCCACCGAGGGCACGCAGGGCAGGCCGAAGACGCTCTCACGGGTCGGATGCACCGGGTGGACGCGTGCGCCGACGCGCTGCGCCCAGGCCATCAGCTGGCGGGTGATGCCGGTGTTCGGCCTGCCCTCGGCGTCCGAGGCGCCGATGACGGCGACCGACTCGGGCCGGAAGAACCGGTCCAGGTCGGGGACGTCGGAGTGCAGGGGCCGTCCGCTGACGTCCAGGGTGACCGCGTCCTCGGCGGAGGGCGGCGCAGAGGAGTGGACGGCCGTTCTGGGGGACTCCCCGCAGGCCTCGACACGTGCGCGGAAGTCGGTGGTGAGGGTGCCGTGAGTAGATCCAAGCATCGTTCCGCCCGCTCCTGCTCGATGAACCTCGATGGAACTCGATAACTGACGTGCAGTCAGATTACTGAACTGACGTGCCGTCAGGAACAGGGCTGCGCAGGAAAGGTGGTGGAGGTGATGTGTGGAACGGTGTCAGAAACCCCCGGCGGTGGTCCAGAGGGCCATTCCGGCCGGAACGGGCCTCAGGTCCGGGAGCCCCGCAGCCCGCGCTGCACGGCCAGGGCGATCTTCTCGGCGTCCCGGGCCATCTCCCGGAACATCCCGCTGATCGGGTTGGAGAAGCCGGTGAAGTACAGGCCGGGGGCCTGTGCGGGGGTGTGGGCGCCGTGCGTACGGGGCCGCCCGCGCTCGTCGAGCACGCCGTCCAGCCCGCCCACCAGACCCTCCAGGGCGCGGCGGTATCCGGTCGCCGCGACCACCACCTCCGGGGTGATCCGCGAGCCGTCCGCGAGCAGCACCTCCGCGCCGTCGAATCCCTCCACGGCGGCCACCGGCTCCACGCGGCCCGCGCGGACCGCGTCGATCAGGCCGACGTCCTGCACCGGGATCGCCCCCTCCTTGACCCTGCTGTAGAGGCCGGAGGCGGGCCGCGGGAGCCCGTACGCCGACAGGTCCGGGACGGAGGCCCGGGCGACGAGCGCGCCCAGCCGGTCCACGAGGGGCACCGGCAGCCGCCGTACGAGGATCCCCGTGCGCTGGGCCGGCCAGCCGGCGGTGGAGCGGCGCACGATGTGCGGGGCCGTGCGCACGGCGAGCCGGACCCGGGCGGCGCCGCCCTCGGCGAGGTCGACGGCTATCTCGGCGCCGGTGTTGCCGGCGCCGACGACCAGGACGTCGCGGCCCGCGTACGGCCCCGGGGCGCGGTAGTCGGCGGCGTGCAGCAGCTGCCCGCCGTACGTGTCGAGGCCGGGCCAGTCGGGGAGCCGGGGCGTGTGGTTGTAGCCGGTGGCGACGACCACGGCGGCGGCGGTGAGCACCCGCCCGCCGGTGGCGTGCAGGGTCCAGCCGCCCGTCCCGTCGGTCTCGAGGCGGGTGACCTCGACCCCGGTGACGATCTCCAGCTCGTGGAACTCGGCGTACTTCTCCAGGTAGCGCACCACGTCGTCGCGCGAGACCCACCGGCCGAAGCGGCGCGGCATGGGCAGGCCGGGGAGCGCCGAGAGCCGGCGCGTGGTGTGCAGGTGCAGCCGGTCGTAGTGCCGCCGCCAGGACGCGCCGACCCCGTCGGACTTCTCGACGACCACGGCGCGGACCCCGCGGGCGCGCAGCGCGGCGGCGGCGGCGAGGCCGCCGGGACCGCCGCCGATGACGTACACGGGGCGGGGCTGGGTGGTCATATCGGGTGCTGCGGGGACTCCTGGCATGAGGTGTGATCGTATCGCCACGCTGAGTTGATGGGTCTCGGTCGGGCGGGGAATCGATTGCGGATCGATCACGGACGGCCGGACCCTTGCGGGATCGGCCCCGATCCGCTGAACTGACGTACCGTCAGACACGGAGAAGGGGTGGGGGCTGCCGATGCAGACCATCTGGCTCAGTGGGGCCGAATGGCTCGCCGTGCTCCGCATAGGCCTCGGCCTGTGGTGGCTGGAGAGCTGGCGGCACAAGGACAAGAAGGGCTGGTTCGAGCGCGGCACCGGCATCGCCTGGGCCGCCGACGTCGCCGCCAAGCACCGCTGGACCTTCGTCAGGGGCGGCTTCGAGCTGGTCGTGAAACCGCGGCCCAAGACGATGGCGTACCTCGTCGTCTACGCGGAACTCGCCCTCGGGCTGGGCCTCGTCTTCGGCTTCCTGACCCCGGTCGCGCTGGTCGGCGGGCTCCTGCTGAACCTGCTCTACCTGGTGCTGATGATCCACGACTGGGCGGAGCAGGGCCAGAACGCGATGATGGCGCTCATCTCGCTGGTCGCCCTGACGGCCATGTCCTGGCAGACCTGGTCCCTCGACGCGGCGATCGGACTCTTCCCGTGAACGGCGTGCGGTACGACCTGCCCGAGGCGGACGAGTTCACCCGCCCCTACTGGGACGCGGCGGCCGCAGGGCGGCTGCTGCTGCGCCGCTGCGCGGACTGCGGGCGGGCGCACCACTACCCGCGGGAGTTCTGCCCGTTGTGCTGGGCGGGCGAGGACCGGGTGGCGTGGGAGGCGGCGAGCGGCCGGGCGACCCTCTACACCTGGTCGGTGATCCACCGCAACGACCTCCCGCCCTTCGGTACGCGCGTCCCGTACACGGCGGCGGTCGTCGACCTGGCGGAGGGCCCGCGGATGATGACCGAGGTCGTCGCCTGCCCGGCGCCGGACCTCCGCATCGGCATGCCGCTGACGGTCGCCTTCCGCGAGGCCGCCGAGGGCCTCCACGTCCCGGTCTTCGAACCGGCCGCCCCCTAGACGAGTAAGTCCGAAGTCTCGGGCGCATGAAGCGAGGGTCTCGTTGATCTGTTTGTGACGACAGATCTCGAAACCCTCGCTACAGCA
>NZ_JBVJFA010000051.1:0-35886 GCF_055588085.1 Streptomyces sp. NPDC046303 | reverse complement strand
GCGATCCAGTTGAGGAACGCGACGTCCTGCGTGTTCCCCTTCTGCGGGGTGGCGATCTTCTTGCCCTTGAGGTCGTCCAGGGTCTTGATCTTGTCCGGGTTCACCACGAGCTTGACTCCGCCGGAGGCGGAACCGGAGATGATCCGCAGGTTGGAGCCCTTGGACTTCACGAAGCCGTTGATCGCCGGCGAGGGGCCGATGAAGCCGATGTCGAGAGAGCCGCCGTTGAGCGCCTCGATCTCGGACGGGCCGGCGTTGAAGGCCTGCGGCTTGATCTTGGTGCCGCCCAGTTCCTTCTGGATCAGGCCCTCCTGGAGGCCGACCAGAGCGGTGGCGTGCGTCAGGTTCGGGAAGTACCCGATACGGACCTCGGCGGCGGAGAGCTGCTTGCCCTCGGCGGCGGCGTTGGCCGCCTTGGGCTCGTCCTTCTCGGCCTGGGAGCCGTAGCCGCAGGAGGCGAGCGCGCCGATCAGCAGCGGCAGCGCGGCGGCGGCGACGGCGCCGCGGCGCAGGGTCTGGCGAGTGGTGGAACCGGTGGCAGGCACGGGAGGGCTTCCTCTCGTGACGCGGTCATCTCATGACGCACGTCTTCGTCTGTGGGGCAGGGGCGGGTACGGCTCGTGGGAGGCGTGGGCGCGCGAGCGGTGCGCGTACGTCATCGCGCACATCGCGCCACCCCTCCCTGGCCGCTGCCGAGGGCGCCGCTGCCCACGCGGCCGCCCTCCTTCGCGAAGGTGGAGTAGATGTCGGAGGGCATGGGTTAGAAGTCCCACCCTTCCTCGTCGGCCTGGACGGTGGTCTCGGCGGTGGAGGCGAAGGACTCGCCGGCCATGCCCGCGGCGAGGGTGGTCCCGTCGGCCGGGTCGATCAGCAGGAAGGAGCCGGTGCGGCGCGAGTCGGCGTACGCGTCGAGCGCGAGCGGCTCGGCGGTACGGACGACCACGCGGCCGATGTCGTTGGCCACCAGCTGACCGGGGTTCGGGTGCTGCGACAGGTCGTCGAGGGTCAGCCGCGAGGGGATCTCCTTGACGATCGCCTTGACCGTGCGCGTCGTGTGCTTGATCAGCACCCGGGCGCCGACGGCCAGGGGCTGGTCGGCCACGTGGCAGACCGTCGCCTCGACGTCCTGCGTGGTGGCCGGGGCGCTCGCGGACGGCGCGATCAGGTCGCCGCGCGAGATGTCGATGTCGTCCTTGAGGCGCACGGTCACCGACTGCGGGGCCCAGGCGATGTCCACGCTCTCGCCGAGCGCGTCGATGCCCTCGATGACCGAGGTGCGGCCGGACGGCAGGACGGTCACGGCCTCGCCGACCCGCAGCACGCCGGAGGCGATCTGGCCCGCGTAGCCCCGGTAGTCCGGGTGCTCGGCGGTCTGCGGACGGATCACGTACTGCACCGGGAAACGCGCCGGGCAGGCGGTGAGGTCGTGGCTGACCGGGACGGTCTCCAGGTGCTCGAGCACCGTCGGGCCGCCGTACCAGTCCATGTTGGCGGACGGGTCCACCACGTTGTCCCCGGCGAGCGCCGAGATCGGGATCGCGGTGATCTCCGGGACGCCCAGGTCGGAGGCGTACGCGGTGAACTCCTCGGCGATCGCCGCGAAGACGGACTCCTGGTAGCCGACGAGGTCCATCTTGTTGACGGCCAGCACCACGTGCGGAACGCGCAGCAGCGCGGCCACGGCCGCGTGCCGGCGGGTCTGCTCGATCACGCCGTTGCGCGCGTCGACCAGGACCACGGCCAGGTCGGCGGTGGAGGCGCCGGTGACCATGTTCCGGGTGTACTGCACGTGCCCGGGGGTGTCGGCGAGGATGAACCGGCGGCGCGCGGTGGCGAAGTAGCGGTACGCGACGTCGATGGTGATGCCCTGCTCCCGCTCGGCCCGCAGGCCGTCGGTGAGCAGCGCGAGGTCGGGGGCGTCCTGGCCGCGCTGGGCGGAGACGGCCTCGACGGCCTCCATCTGGTCGGTCAGCACCGACTTCGAGTCGTGCAGCAGCCGGCCCACCAGGGTGGACTTGCCGTCGTCGACGGAGCCGGCGGTCGCGAAGCGCAGCAGCGTGGTCGCCGACAGGTCGGCGAACTGCTCGGTGGTGGTGGTCATCTTAGAAGTACCCTTCGCGCTTGCGGTCTTCCATCGCGGCCTCGGACATCTTGTCGTCGGCGCGGGTCGCGCCCCGCTCGGTGAGCCGGGAGACGGCGATCTCGGCGATCACGGCGTCCAGCGTGGCGGCGTCGGAGTCGACAGCGCCGGTGCAGGACATGTCACCGACCGTGCGGTAGCGGATGAGACGCGTCTCGGGCGTCTCGCCCTCCTTCGGGCCGCCCCACTCGCCGGCCGTCAGCCACATCCCGTTGCGCTGGAAGACCTCGCGCTCGTGCGCGAAGTAGATCTCCGGCAGCTCGATGCCCTCGCGGGCGATGTACTGCCAGACGTCCAGCTCGGTCCAGTTGGAGAGCGGGAACACGCGCACGTGCTCACCGGGGGCGTGGCGGCCGTTGTAGAGCTGCCACAGCTCGGGGCGCTGGCGGCGCGGGTCCCACTGGGAGAACTCGTCGCGCAGGCTGAACACCCGCTCCTTGGCGCGGGCCTTCTCCTCGTCGCGGCGGCCACCGCCGAACACCGCGTCGAACTTGAGCTGCTGGATCGCCTCGGTCAGCGGGACGGTCTGCAGCGGGTTGCGGGTGCCGTCCGGGCGCTCGCGCAGCTTGCCCGCGTCGATGTAGTCCTGGACCGATGCCACGTGCAGGCGCAGGCCGTGCTGCCGGACCGTGCGGTCGCGGTACTCGAGCACCTCGGGGAAGTTGTGCCCCGTGTCGACGTGCAGGAGCGTGAAGGGCACCGGCGCCGGCGCGAACGCCTTCAGCGCCAGGTGCAGCATGACGATGGAGTCCTTGCCGCCGGAGAAGAGGATCACCGGCTTCTCGAACTCGCCCGCCACCTCGCGGAAGATGTGCACGGCCTCGGACTCGAGGGCGTCGAGGTGCGACAGCGCGTAGGGCGCGTCCGTCTCTTCGTGCAGGTGGGCGACCGTGGTCATGCCAGACCCCTCTCGGTGAGCAGCGCGTGCAGGGCCGAAGCCGACTCCTGCACGGTCTGCGTGTGCGACTCGATACGGAGGTCCGGGGACTCCGGAGCCTCGTACGGGTCGTCGACCCCGGTCAGACCGGAGATCTCGCCCGCCGCCTGCTTGGCGTACAGGCCCTTCACGTCACGCTCGGAGCACACCTCGACCGGAGTGGCCACGTGCACCTCGAGGTAGTTCGTCTCGGCGGCGGCGTGCCGCTTGCGGACGGCCTCGCGGCTGTCCGCGAACGGCGCGATCACCGGCACCAGCGCCTTGACGCCGTTGCTCGCGAGGAGCTCGGCGACGAAGCCGATCCGCTGCACGTTGGTGTGCCGGTCCTCCCGGCTGAAGCCGAGCCCGGCGGAGAGGAACTCGCGGATCTCGTCCCCGTCGAGGACCTCCACGCGGTGGCCCTCGGCGCGCAGCCGCTCGGCCAGCGCGTAGGCGATGGTGGTCTTGCCCGCGCTCGGCAGCCCGGTCAGCCACACGGTGGCGCCCTGGTCGCTCACGCTCATCTGCTTCGTCTCCGTAGGTTCTTCGCTGGTCGTCATCAGCCGTGCAGTCCGCACTCGGTCTTGCCCCGCCCGGCCCACCGGCCGGCCCGCGCGTCCTCGCCCTCCGCCACGCGGCGGGTGCAGGGGGCGCAGCCGACGGAGGTGTAGCCGTCCATCAGCAGCGGGTTGGTGAGCACCCCGTGCTCGGCCACGTACGCGTCCACGTCGTCCTGGGTCCAGCGGGCGATCGGCGAGACCTTGACCTTCTGCCGCTTCGCGTCCCAGCCGACCACCGGGGTGTTCGCCCGGGTCGGGGACTCGTCGCGGCGCAGGCCCGTCGCCCAGGCGTCGTACGCGGTCAGACCCTCTTCGAGGGGCTTGACCTTGCGCAGGGCGCAGCACAGGTCGGGGTCGCGGTCGTGCAGCTTCGGGCCGTACTGGGCGTCCTGCTCCGCCACCGTCTGGCGCGGGGTGAGGGTGATGACGTTGACGTCCATCACCGCTTCGACCGCGTCGCGGGTGCCGATCGTCTCCTCGAAGTGGTAGCCCGTGTCGAGGAAGACCACGTCCACGCCGGGGAAGGCGCGGGAGGCCAGGTGGGCGACGACCGCGTCCTCCATGGAGGAGGTCACGGCGAACTTCCTGCCGAAGGTCTCGGCCGCCCAGGTCAGGATCTCCAGCGCGGAGGCGTCCTCCAGGTCCCGGCCCGCCCGCTCGGCAAGGTCCTTGAGACCGACGTCTTGAGCGGTGGTCATATCTCGTCCCCTCCAGCTGTATTGGACTGAACACCCCGGGCCAGCAGCCCGAGGTACTTCAGCTGGAAGGCTCGGTTGCAGGCCCTGCATTCCCACGCGCCGTGGCCCGTCTCGTGGGGAAACAGGTCCTCGTCGCCGCAGTACGGGCAGTAGAACGGTGCGGCGCGCTCGCTCACGAGAGGCTCTTCTCGTCCGCGCGGGCGACCCACGCCGCGAAGCGCTCGCCGTCCTCGCGCTGCTCCTCGTACTGCTTGACGACCCGCTCGACGTAGTCGGGCAGACCGGCCGAGGTGACCTTGAGGCCGCGGACCTTGCGGCCGAAGCCGGCCTCCAGGCCGAGGGCGCCGCCCAGGTGGACCTGGTAGCCCTCCACCTGGTTGCCGTCGTCGTCCAGGACCAGCTGGCCCTTGAGACCGATGTCCGCCACCTGGATACGGGCGCAGGCGTTCGGGCAGCCGTTGATGTTGATGGTCAGCGGCTCGGCGAAGTCCGGCAGGCGGCGCTCCAGCTCGTCGATCAGCGAGGCGCCGCGCGCCTTGGTCTCGACGATGGCCAGCTTGCAGAACTCGATGCCGGTGCAGGCCATTGTGCCGCGGCGGAACGGGGACGGCTTGACCCGCAGGTCGAGCGACTCCAGGGCCGAGACCACCGAGTCGACCCGGTCGGCCTCGATGTCGAGGACGATCATCTTCTGCTCGGCGGTGGTGCGCAGCCGGCCGGAGCCGTGCTGCTCGGCGATGTCCGCGATCTTGGTCAGGGTGGCGCCGTCGACGCGGCCGACGCGGGGCGCGAAGCCGACGTAGAACTTGCCGTCCTGCTGCTGATGGACGCCGACGTGGTCGCGCCACTGGCCGGAGGGCTGCTCGGGCGCGGGGCCGTCGGTCAGCTTCCGCTTGAGGTACTCGTCCTCCAGGACCTGGCGGAACTTGGCCGGGCCCCAGTCGGCGACGAGGAACTTCAGGCGGGCGCGGGTGCGCAGCCGGCGGTAGCCGTAGTCGCGGAAGATCGAGATGACGCCCTCGTAGACGTCGGGTACCTCGTCGAGCGAGACCCAGGTGCCCAGGCGGACGCCCAGCTTGGGGTTGGTGGAGAGGCCGCCGCCGACCCAGACGTCGAAGCCGGGGCCGTGCTCGGGGTGGTTCACGCCGACGAACGCGATGTCGTTGATCTCGTGCGCCACGTCGAGCAGCGGCGAGCCGGAGATCGCGGACTTGAACTTGCGGGGCAGGTTGGAGAAGTCCTTGTTGCCCACGATGCGGCGGTAGATCTCCTCGATGGCGGGGGTGCCGTCGATGATCTCGTCCTGCGCGATGCCGGCGACGGGCGAGCCGAGGATGACGCGGGGCGTGTCACCGCAGGCCTCGGTGGTGGACAGCCCGACGGCCTCCAGGCGCCGCCAGATCTCCGGGACGTCCTCGATCCGGATCCAGTGGTACTGCACGTTCTGGCGGTCGGTGAGGTCGGCCGTCCCGCGGGCGAACTCCTGGGAGATCTCGCCGATGACGCGGAGCTGCTCGGTGGTCAGCCGGCCGCCGTCGATGCGGACGCGCAGCATGAAGTACTTGTCGTCCAGCTCCTCCGGCTCCAGGATCGCGGTCTTGCCGCCGTCGATCCCGGGCTTGCGCTGGGTGTAGAGGCCCCACCAGCGCATGCGTCCGCGCAGGTCGTTGGGGTCGATCGAGTCGAAGCCGGTCTTGGAGTAGATCGTCTCAATGCGTGTCCGCACGTTGAGACCGTCGTCGTCCCTCTTGAACTGCTCGTTGCCATTGAGGGGCGTGTGGTGTCCGACAGCCCACTGACCCTCACCGCGGTGACGGCCTGTCTTGCGGCGCGCGGCGGCGGCTGCGGGCGTTTCGGGAGTGGCGGCCATGGCGGGTACGTCCTTCTTCGGCGGCTCAGGGCAGGAGCGGGGGCACAGGGGGGAGCGGTGGTACGCCCCCGTCACGTCGGCGTCGCTGAGCGGGTGTGGCTGATTGCCGCCTTTGCCGGGGTGGCCGGCGGCAGGGCGGTATTCGGCCGTCAGGGGGCTGAGATGAGCGCCACTTCCACGGCGACGATGCCGGGATGGTGGCGATGTGCGGCGGTTGCTGGTTCCGTCAGCAGGCCGGACAGATGGCGCTGGACATGCGGCCGAGGTCGACGTGCCGCCGACTCACCAAGGCAATTCCAGCTCCATTCATGGCGGAAGCGTGTCATGTGCCGATTGGAGGAGTCCACTAGTGTCCGGGATGCGGACAAAGTCGTCTCGCATCGTGATACGACGTGATCGCGGTCACGGTTCGCACACGGGTGCGGAGCCCCAGGTCCCGGCGGAGCCGGGTTCCGCGCGGAGGGGCTACGCGCCGGGCCACGGCCCCGGGGTCGGGGTGTCCTCCTTGGACTCCGTTTCCGTCTTGAACAGCTTGAACCCGCGCCGCAGGTAGTTGTCCATCGCCGTCGGCCCGTCCTGGCTGCACGTGTGGAGCCAGACCCGCCGCGTCGGCTCCCGGTCCGGCCACCGTGACGCCAGGTCCCAGGCCCGGGCGACACCCACCGACAGCAGGTGCCCGCCGATCCGCCGCCCCCGGAAATCCGGCAGCAGACCGAAGTAGATGATCTCCACCACACCGTCGTCCTGCGGGTCGAACTCCACGTACCCCGCCGGCGTGCCCCGGTCGTACGCCACCCACGTCTCCACGCCCGGCCGCCCGAGCTGCTCCACCCACTGGTCGCGGGTCAGCGACAGCCGGTCCGTCCAGTGGATGTCCCCGCCGACGGAGGCGTACAGGAAACGGCTGAACTCGGGCGAGGGGACCTCCGCCCGGGAGACGGTGATCTCCGGGCCCGGTACGGCGGCCGGGACCAGATCGTCCGGCGAGGTCATTTCCAGGGACCAGGTGGTGAGGGTGATGGTGCTCATGCAGGTCAGGGAATCATGCCCCGCCCCCCATGGCCCAGGCGGGCCCTGATCACCGCGGGCGCGGTGGAGTGCGGGAGCAGCGCGGCCGGGTCGTGCGGGCTGATCACCTCCACCTCCACGTCCTCCGCGAAGCGGTACGGCCGGTGGGTCAGCACGCCCGCCAGGTTGCGGCGTACCCGCGACATCTCCGCGCGGACCGTCACCGTGCGGGTCGGGTCGCCGAACAGCTCCCCGGACAGTTCCGCGGCCGAACGCCCCCGCGGGCTCTCGGCCAGCAGGAACAGCAGCTCCGCGTGGCGCGGGCTGAGCTCCTGCGACCAGCTCCCGGCGGCCCCGTACACCGTCGCCGACCAGGACCCCGCCCGGCTGAGGTCGAGCACCACCCGGGTCACCGCCGCGCTCGCCGGCTCCTGCGCGATCCGCAGCAGCCAGCCGCCGGGCAGCGGCTCCACCACGCAGTCGCCGAGCTGCGCCAGCCGCACCCGCCCCGGGCCGAAGGGCTTCGGCAGCGGGACGCGGTCCACGGGGGCCAGGCCCGTCACGGCCGCCGTCCAGCCGTTCGGGTCCACGGCCATCGCCCGCCCGGGCAGCTTCGCCAGCAGCGGGGCCGCCACCGCGCGCAGCCGCTCCAGGGACTCCAGGTGCCGTACGCGCAGCTCCCGCTCCGCGAGCCGGGCCACCGAGCTCACCCACGCCAGCGTCGCCGGGTGCATCGTGGCCAGCGGGCCGCTCACGTCGACCACGCCCAGCAGCCGCCCGTCGCGCGGGTCCCGTACGGGCGCCCCCGCGCAGGTCCAGTCGTGATGGCTGGAGACGAAGTGCTCCGCCGAGAACACCTGGACCGGCCGCCGGGTCACCAGCGCGGTGCCCACCCCGTTCGTGCCGACCACGCCCTCGTCCCAGTCGGCACCCACCGCGAAGCCGAGCCGGTCCGCCTTGCGCAGGATGGAGGAGTGGCCCTCCCGCCACAGCAGCCGGCCCTCCGCGTCGGCCACGACCATGATGTGCAGGGCCTCGTCCAGGGCCGGGAGCAGCCCCTCCCGGAGCACCGGGAGGACCTCCCGCAGCGGGGAGACGTGCCGCCGCTCCTCGGTCTCGGCGGCCGAGAGCATCCGCGAGCGGGCGTCCCGGTCCGGGTGCACCCCGCCCGCCAGCATCCGGCGCCAGGACTCGGCGATCTCCGGGCGCGGCGCGGCCGGGGGACGGTCCCCGGCCAGCGCCGCGGCCCGTACGCCCTTGAGCAGACGAGCGGCCTCCCGCGCGTCCATGGCCGAGATGCGGGCCACATCGACCGTGCTGCCTGTGGTGTCGGCCACCGGAACCTCCCCGTGCGAACAGGACGACTCAAAGGTTGCAACGGTATGCAACTCTCGCCAAGTCCCGGTCACCCGACCGAAACTGTCCGGACGCCGCCGAGCGGCGTGACAGCTCCTCCTCGGGGCTTCTCGGATCAGGGGTGGTGCCGAGTCGGCGCGGCGCCACTCCTGTTCCCGGTCGACGGGCCCGGATCCCGGCTCGGAGCGGTTTGGGGACTACTCCCCGCCCGTGATCCGCGCCCGTTCCACGAGGGCGCCCAGGTCGAGGCTGTGCGGCAGCGTGCCGAAGGCCGCTCCCCAGTCGCCGCCCAGCCGCGAGGCGCAGAACGCGTCCGCCACCGCCGGCGGGGCCCACCGCACCAGCAGCGATCCCTGGAGCACCAGGGCCATGCGCTCGACGACCCGGCGGGCCCGTGCCTCGATGCCCTCCAGGTCGGCGAGCTCCGCCAGCAGGTCCTTGATGGCCGAATCCAGCCGGTGGTCCGCGCCCCGGGCCTGGCCGACCTCCTGGAGGAACGCGTTCAGCGCCTGCGGTTCGCGCTGGAGGGCGCGCAGGACGTCCAGGGCCTGGACGTTGCCCGAGCCCTCCCAGATGGAGTTCAGCGGGGATTCGCGCAGCAGTCTCGGCATGCCGGACTCCTCGACGTAGCCGTTGCCGCCCAGACACTCCAGGGCCTCCGCCACCATCGGCGTACAGCGCTTGGTCACCCAGTACTTGGCGGCGGGCACGGCGAGCCGCAGGAAGGCCTTCTCCTGGTCGGTCCCGGCGTCGTAGGCGGCCGCGAGCCGCAGGGTCAGGGTGGTGGCCGCCTCCGACTCCAGGGCGAGGTCGGCGAGCACGTTGCGCATCAGCGGCTGGTCGATGAGCGGCGCTCCGAAAGCGGAGCGGTGCTCCGCATGGTGAGCGGCCTGCGTCAGGGCCTGCCGCATCAGCGAGGCCGAGCCGATGACGCAGTCCAGCCGGGTCGCCGCGACCATCTCGATGATGGTCCGCACGCCCCGGCCCTCCTCGCCCACCCGCCGCGCCCAGGTCCCGTCGAACTCCACCTCGCTCGACGCGTTCGACTTGTTGCCCAGCTTGTCCTTCAGCCGCTGGATCGCGAACACGTTCCGCGTGCCGTCCGGCAGCACCCGCGGCACCAGGAAGCAGGTCAGCCCGCCCGGAGCCTGCGCCAGCACCAGGAACCCGTCGGACATCGGCGCCGAGCAGAACCACTTGTGCCCGGTCAGCACGTACTCGCCCGGGGTGTCCAGCGGCGCCGCCGCCGTCGTGTTCGCCCGTACGTCGCTGCCGCCCTGCTTCTCCGTCATCCCCATGCCGAAGAGCACGCCGGCCTTCTCCGCGGCCGGCGCCAGCCCCTCCTCGTAGGCGTGCGAGGTCAGCCGCGGCTCCCACTCGGCCGCCAGCTCGGGATCGGCCCGCAGCGCCGGCACCGCGGCGTGCGTCATCGAGACCGGGCAGCCGTGCCCGGCCTCGGCCTGGGACCACACGAAGAACCCGGCGGCGCGCCGCAGGTGCCCGCTCGGCCGCCCCCAGGCGTCGGTGAGCCCGGCGGACACGGCCTTCCCGAGCAGCCGGTGCCAGGCCGGGTGGAACTCCACCTCGTCGATGCGGTTCCCGTACCGGTCGTGCGTCCGCAGCACGGGTGGATTCTCGTTCGCCAGCCGGCCCCATTCCTGGGCCTGGGCGGAACCCGCGGCGCGCCCGAGCGCGGAGAGCTCGGCCCGTACCTCGCCGAGGAGTTCGGGGCCGGCGGAGGCGAGGTGGCGCTCCACGCCCTCGGTGAGGGCCCGGTCGCCCCCGTAGACGTCGTGGCCCACGAGCGGCGGGGCCTGATTGGTGACTGTGTGGGTGGTGGCTGCCATGCGGATACCGTAAGGACGTGCAGCCAGCAAAAGAAACACCAGAGCGGCTCCTGGTACGCCACGGACGGCTCCACCGGGCCCGCGCCCTCTACCGCAACGTCTCGAAGCGGAAGATGGGCTGGCTGCTCCTGAAGGACACCGTCAACTCGTGCATCGAGTACCGGATCCTCGGCCTCGCCGCCGAGGCGGCCTTCTTCACCCTGCTCTCGCTGCCCCCGCTCTTCCTCGGCCTGCTGGGCCTCCTCGGCTACGTGGACGGCTGGACGGGCACGACGACGGTGGCCAGCATCGAGGAGAACATCCTGGGGGCGGCCGGCGCGATCCTGTCCGACCGGGGCGTCAACGAGATCGCCAAGCCGATGCTCGACGACGTGACCGGCCGCGGCCGCCCGGACCTGATCTCGCTCGGCTTCGCCTTCGCCCTGTGGTCGGGCTCGCGCGCGGTGAACGTCTTCATCGACACCATCACCGTGATGTACGGGCTCGACGGTCACCGCGGCATCGTCAAGACCCGGCTGCTGGCCTTCCTGCTGTACATCATCGCGCTGGTGATCGGCGCGGTCGTGCTGCCGCTGATGGTGGTCGGACCCGACGCGGTGGTCCGGCTGGTGCCCTGGGGCACCAGCGTGATCGCGGTGCTGTACTGGCCGACGGTCACGCTGCTGTCCATCGTCTTCCTGACCACGCTCTACCACGTGTCCGTGCCGGTGCGCTCGCCGTGGATCGAGGACGTGCCGGGCGCGCTGGTGGCCCTCGCGATGTGGGTGCTGGGCTCGTTCCTGCTGCGGATCTACCTCACCAACACCGTCGAGGGGCCGACGATCTACGGCTCGCTGGCGGCGCCGGTGGCCGTGCTGCTGTGGATCGGCATCTCGGCCTTCGCGGTGCTCGTCGGGGCCGCCGTCAACGCGGCGATCGACCGGGTCTGGCCCTCCGTGGCCACCGCGGCGGCGCGCGAGGCGAACGAGCGGGCCCGCGAGGCGGAGGCCGCCCAGCTGATCGCGCGGGCCGCGGCCTGGCGGGCGATGGCGGAGGGCGAGTCGGAGGACGACGAGGACGAGGGGATGCCCTCCGAGTTCCCCGAACGGTGGTCGAAGTTCCTGCCGCCGGAGGACTACGGCTCACGGCTGCGCAAGCACTGACCCGCAGCGGGTTGACGGGGCGTCAGCTCCGGGTGCACCTTATATCGGGAAGCCGATATAAGTTGCGGGAGGTCCCGTGCCGCCACCCCCGGAGCCGAGCGCGCCGCAGGCCGCGTCGCGGCAGGCGCAGCGCAAGTCCCAGACCCGTTCGCGGCTCATCGACGCCGCCGCCGAACTCTTCGCCCGAAAGGGCTTCCACGCCGTCTCCGCGGAGGCCGTCGCGGACGCCGCCGGCCGGACCACCGGCGCCCTCTACAGCCATTTCGGCGGCAAGGAGGGCCTGTTGCTCGCCCTGCTCGAGGTGTGGAAAGAGCGGACCGCCGAGGAACTCGCCGCCGAGATCGCCGGCAGTTCCGACCCGGCGGACCCCGCCACGCACTTCTCCGCGATGTGGGGCAGCCTCACCCGTCCGCACCCCGAGCGCGGCGACTCCTGGCTGCTCCTGGAAGCCGAGCTGTGGCTGCACGCCGCCCGGGGTCCGCTCCTCGGCGGCCTGCTCGCCCAGCGGTACGCCGAGGTCCGCGCCCAGCTCGGCGAGGGCCTCGCCGACTGGGCCGAGGCCACCGGCACCCCGCTCGCCCGCCCGCCGGAGGAAACCGGAGCCCTGGTCCTGGGCGTCCTGCTCGGCCTGGCGATGCAGCACCGCCTCGACCCCGGGGGCATCCCGGACGCCCTCGTCGTGGAAGCCCTGAGCGCCCTGCTGACACCTCCCTCCCGAGCCCCCCCTGCCGAGCTCCTGAGCCCCCTCCCGACCCGCCTTGGCCGCCCTCCCGAACGGACGTGGACCGTGATCCCCACCGGTGAGATCGACCTGCTGGAAGACACCTGGGCCCGCGGGGTCCCGCACGAGCAGTTCACCAGGCTGCGCCGGGAGGACCCGGTGTACTGGCACGAGGTGCCGGGCGGCCACGATGGCTTCTACGCCGTCACCCGCCACGCCGACGTCAAGGAGATCAGCCGCGACCCCGAGCTGTGGTCCACCGAGCTCGGCTCCTTCATGGTCCGCGACCAGAGCCCCGAGTCCCTGGCGGCCCTGCGGCTGGTGCTGCTCGGCATGGACGCCCCGCGCCACTCCCGCTACCGCGCCTTGGTCAGCGCCGGATTCACCCCCCGGGTGGTGCGGCGGCTGGCGGCCCGGATCGCGGAGCGGGCGGCGTCCCTGGTGGACACCGCCGTCACCCCCGGCCGGGACATGGACTTCGTCGAGGAGGTGGCCGCCTGGCTGCCGATCCAGACGATCTGCGAGATGGTCGGCGTACCCCCGGGCGACGAGCGGCTGATCTTCGACTGGAGCAACCGGATGGCCGGCGGCCAGGACCCGGAGCTCTCGGCGGGCAAGCACGACAGCGACCTCGCGGCCGCCGAGATCTACGCCTACTGCGACGCGCTGGCCGCCGAGCGGCGGGCACGCCCCCGCGAGGACATCCTCTCGACCCTGGTCCACGCGCAGGTCGGCGGGGACCGGCTCACCCCGGACGAGATCAACATGTTCTTCGTGCTGCTGTGCGTCGCGGGCAACGAGACCACCCGCAACCTGCTCTCCACCACCGTGCTGGCGCTGGCCGGGCATCCGGCGGCCCGTGCCGAACTGGCCGCGTCCCCGCGGGACGAGACCCTGTGGACCTCCGCCGTGGAGGAGTTCCTGCGCTGGGGCGGCTCGATCCACAACTTCCGGCGCACCGCCACGCGCGACACCGTCCTGCGCGGGCGTCCGATCGCCGCGGGCCAGAAGGCGGTCACCTACTACACCTCCGCCAACCGCGACGAGGAGGTCTTCGCCGCCCCCTTCGCCTTCGACATCCGCCGCACCCCCAACGACCACCTCGCCTTCGGCGGCGGGGGCCCGCACTTCTGCCTGGGCGCAGGTCTGGCCCGTACCCAGATCAAGGCCCTGATCCGCGAACTCCTCCTGCGCCACCCCGACTTCGAGGTCACCGGCGAGGTGCGCCGACTGCGCTCGGACTTCATCAACGGCATCAAGTACCTGCCGGTCCGCTTCGGTTGAACCCGGCGCCGACCCGGGTCGGGCGCCACCCGGCCCGGACGGGCCGCAGGGCGTGGGGGTACGACTGGCGGCGGCGGTGGGACGCACACAGACTGGAGGCGGGGGGTGGTCTCAGGTGGCAGTCCGACCGGGAGGAGACTCTGGTGTTCGGACAGGTGCGAGCAGTGTCGGACAAGAGTCCGATCGCCATGATCAAGGTCAGCGTCTACCGCAGTGACCTGTCGGAGATCGATCACGTCTTCACCGACGAAGAGGGCCGGTACAGCGTGGCGATCGCCGCAGGGGAAATGGTCACCGTACGGTTCGACACCCACCACTCCCTCACCAACGCCAAGGACTGGCAGCCGTCGGTGGTCGTGAACGCGGTCACCAGCGACGAGGCTCCGCTGGACCGCTACCTGCTGCCCACGGGCATGGGCGGCGCGGCGTCGGAGATGGACGCTCTGCACGGGTACGCGTTCGCCGCGGCCGTGCCCGAGGTCGACGCGTACGCCCCCACGGCGGTGTACCGCCTCTCGATGCTCAAGCAGCCGGCGCTGGTGCTCGTGGGTCTCCAGAAGAGACTCCTGGAACACTTCGGCGAACCGGCCTGAGGGCGGCCGGCTGCCCCGGCCTTCCCGGCCCGCACCGGCCCCGCCCACCCCGCCCACCCCGCCCCTCCCCGCCCGAAAAAAGAAGTGGCCCGCGCGTGAGGGGACTTGTTACGGTGGATCCGTTCCGCCGACCGAGCCGGCGCGGGACCGCCCGTATGTAGACGACCCGGAGGTGAGCCAGTTGATGCATGTCATTGCGCAGGGCACTGCCCGCATGCAGAAGACCATCAATGTCACCCCCGTGGTCTCCGGCTGACCTCACACCACTCCGCGCGCCGCCGCCCCTGAACGGGCGGACGGGCGGGCGCTGCCGGGGCCACCCTGTGAAGGGTTCCCCTTGTCTCTTTCTTCCTTCCCGCAGGCCTCGCTCCCGCACGCCCTCGCCGCCTTCGGCTGGGACGACGCGTGGGCGGCCGAGTTCGCCCCGTACGCCGAGCAGGGCCTCCTGCCCGGCCGGGTCGTACGCGTCGACCGCGGCCAGTGCGACGTCATGACCGAGGACGGCATCGTCCGCGCCGACACCGCCTTCGTCACCCCGCACGATCCGCTGAGGGTCATCTGCACCGGCGACTGGGCGGCGGTCGAGCCCACGGGCAGCCCGCGCTACGTGAAGGCGTACCTGCCGCGCCGCACCGCCTTCGTACGGTCCACCTCCTCCCAGCGGTCCGAGGGGCAGATCCTCGCCGCCAACGTCGACCACGCGATCATCGCCGTCTCCCTCGCCGTGGAACTGGACCTGGGGCGCATCGAGCGCTTCCTGGCCCTCGCGTGGGAATCGGGGGCGCAGCCGCTGGTCGTCCTCACCAAGGCCGACCTGGTCCCGGACCCGGCGACGCTCGCGCACCTGGTCCAGGACGTGGAAACCACCGCGCCCGGGGTCCAGGTGCTGACCGTCTCCTCCCTCACCGGGGAGGGCACGGACGTCCTCACCGCGCTCGTCGGCGACGGTACGAGCGTGCTGCTCGGCATCTCGGGCGCCGGCAAGTCCACCCTGGCCAACACGCTGCTCGGCGCGGAGGTCATGGACGTCCAAGCGGCCCGCGAGGTCGACGGCAAGGGCCGCCACACGACCACGACGCGCAACCTGCTCGCCCTCCCGGGCGGCGGGGTCCTGATCGACACGCCCGGACTGCGCGGCGTCGGGCTCTGGGACGCCGGGAACGGGGTCGGCCAGGTCTTCTCGGAGATCGAGGAGTACGCGCGGAACTGCCGCTTCCACGACTGCGCGCACGAGGCGGAGCCGGGGTGCGGGGTGCGGGCCGCCGTGGACTCCGGCGAACTGCCGGAGCGGCGCCTGGACAGCTACCGCAAGCTGCTCCGGGAGAACCAGCGGATCGTGGCGAAGACGGACGCGAGGCTCCGCTCGGAGATCCGCCGCGACTGGCGCCTCAAATCGGCGGAGGGCCGGGCCAACTACGCGGCGAAGCGCGGCGGCCGCGCCTAGCCCGCCGGCCGTGGCCTGAGGGCCCCGCCGTGCCGCCCGGCCTGGGGGCGCTGAGCGGGGCCCTGCGGGGCTCGTCCCCTACCCGCCCTTCCACCGTTCCCCGGGCTCTGCCCGGACCCGGTCCCGGGCTGGAAACAGCCCCGCCTGGGGCCCCTCCCAGCGGTAGCTGGGGGAGTTTGAGGCGTGGGATGGGGCGGAGCCCCGGGGAACGGTGGAAGGGGTGGGGCGGGGAGCGGCTCCGCGCAGCGGCAGGGCCGGGTCACAGCCCCCACGCGTGGACCCGGTCCGGGTGGATCCGGATGACCTCCGGGCTGAAGTGGGGACCCAGCGCATGCGGGCCCACCTCCAGCGTGGCGTGCCCGCGGATCTCGATCCCGCGGACCCGCCACGGCCGGGCGCTCGCCAGGTCGTCGACGACCAGCGCCAGCCGCGGGTTCGCCCGCAGGTTGCGCCACTTCTTCGACGCGCCCATGGCCATGCCGCCGACCAGGATCGTCCCGTCCTCCTGCGGGAAGAACCCCACCGGGTTCGCCTGCGGCTGCCCCGCCGCGTCCACCGTCGCCAGCCGGCCCAGCCGCTGGGAGCGCAGGTACGCCAGCTCGGCCTCACTGAAACCCTCGAAGTCCCTCATGGCCGAAAGCCTCGCAGGCACCGCGGCCACCCGCATCGGCCCCGGGTCCTAGGACCGCAGCCGGGGGCCGGGGGCCGGGGCCGGGGCCGGGGCGGGTGGCCGCGCCGGGGCCGGCTCGTACGGCCGCGTCAGACGCCCGCCGCCACCATGCCGAGCCACGCCCCCACCACCAGCAGGCACGCGAACAGCTCCACCAGCACGCTCGTCCCCACCGCCCGCATCACCGCCCGCACCGACGCCCACGCCTCGCCGTGCGTCCCCAGGCGGAGCCGCTCGCACACGTAGATGCCGCCCACGAAGCCCGGAACCGCCCCCAGCACCGGGACCAGCACGAAGCCCAGTACCGCACCGGCGCCCGCGTACACCGCCATCCGGCCCGACACCCCCACCCCCCGCAGCCGCCGCGGCGGGAGCAGCCACTTCACCACCTGGACCACCAGCAGCAGGGCCGTCGCCGCGACCAGCAGCGCCCATGCCGTGGTCGCCCGCTCGTGCAGCGCCCACCACAGCAGCCCCGCCCACACCAGCCAGGTCCCCGGTACGCCCGGCACCAGCACCCCGAGCACCCCGAGGAGCAGCACCAGCCCCACCAGGAGCAGCTGCGGCAGATCCATGGGCTCAGCGTGACCGACCAGGGGCTATCGGGCCACCCAGCCCCGCTCGTACGCGTGCCAGCCCAGCTGGAGCCGCGTCGTGACCCCCGCCAGCTCCATCAGGCCCTTGACACGCCGCTGCACCGTCCGCAGGCCCAGCTCCAGGTGCTTGGCCACGCTCGCGTCCGTCATCCCCGCCAGCAGCAGGGTCAGGATCTCCAGGTCGGTGGCGTCCGGGCCGCCGTCCGACTCCTCGGGCCCGCCCGACGCGCCCAGACGCAGCGGCAGCGACTCCCGCCACACCGCCTCGAACAGGCCCGTCAGGGATTCCAGCAGCCCCGACGCGTGCACCACCAGCGCCGCCGGCTCCGCGCCGCGCGCCGTCAGCGGGACCATCGCCAGGGTCCGGTCCGCGATCACCAGCTTCGTCGGGACCTCGCCCGTCACCCGGACCCGCTCGCCCCGGGCGAGCGCCGCCGACACCTCCCGGATCCCGCTCGGCAGGCTCAGCACCTCCCGTTCGATCACCACCCGGTAGTCGACGCCGCGTACGGCGGCCCGGTCCTCCGCCTCGTTCTCCGTACCCGCCACCACCTGCGGCCGGCCGCTGACCAGCGCGCACACCTCCCGCTCGGCCCCCAACTGGAGCTGGTGGAAGCGGTGGGCCACCGCGCTCGCGCCCTGCACCACCTCCACGAGGTCGTGCACCGCCGGCTCGGCCGCCTCCGCCCGGTACTCCTCCGCCAGCAGCGCCGCAGCCAGCTCCGCCTGCTCCAGCTCGTGCCGCTGCTGGGTCAGGAGCGCCCCCAGGGCGACCCCGGGCGGCGCCGCCACCCACCGCCCCGGGCGCGCCGAGGACTGCGCCGCCAAGCCGTGGCGCTCCAGGTGCCGCAGCGCCCGCTCGGTCTGCGGCACCGGCAGCGTCAGCCGGTGCGCGAGGTCGGGCACCTCCGCCGCCCCCAGCGCCACCAGCACCCGGTACGCCGACTCCTGGCCCTCGTCGAGGCCTATCGCACCCAGCAACCCGAACACCCCCACCTCTCAGCCCCGCGCCTGGCGGGAAGCGGCCACGGCGCAAACCCGCCGCCGACATCATCGCCGCACCCCCCGCCCCTCTGCCAAGGTGACGCCACCGCAGCACCAACATCCGCAGGCCAGAAGCCATTTATGCGGCAGCTTTGCCGCGCAATGCAGCAGTTGGCCGGAATTCACCTGGGGAGAGCGATGCGCCCGATATCGCGAACGACGCTCGGGGCGGCCACCGCAGCCGTGCTGGCCGTCACCGCCGTCGGTCCGTCGGCGGCACAGCCGAGCGACGGAGCGCCCGACAGAAGACCCCTCGTGGGCAGCGCGGCGGCCGGAAAGCAGCCCACCGCACCCGTCACGGTCACCCTCGTCACCGGCGACCGGATCGTGGTCTCCACCGACGCGGCCGGCCGCACCGCCGCAACCGCCATGCCGCGCCCGGACGGCTCACAGCCGCTGGTGCAGACCCGCCAGTCCGGCAAGGACCTGTACGTCTACCCGGAGAGCGCGGCGAAGGCCCTCGCCGCCGGCAAGGCCGACCACGAGCTCTTCAACGTCACCGGCCTCATCCGGCAGGGCTACGACGACGCACACGCCAAGAAGCTCCCCCTCATCGCGGTCTACGACGGCTCCGTGAACGTGGCGCGCAGCGCCCCGCCCGCACCCCGCGGCGCCGACCGCTCCCTGGTACTGGCCTCCATCGGCGGGGTCGCCCTGTCCGCCGACAAGGAGCAGGCCGCCGCGTTCTGGGCCGACCTCACCGGTACGGACGCCCGCGCGCGCTCCGTCTCGGGCGGGCTGAAGAAGCTCTGGCTGGACGGCAAGGTCCAGGCGAACCTCGAGCGCTCCACCCGGCAGGTGAACGCCACCGCAGCCTGGGCCGCCGGATACGACGGCAAGGGCACCAGGGTCGCCGTCCTCGACACCGGCACCGACCTCGAGCACCCCGACCTCAAGGGCCGCGTGGCCGACTCGAAGAACTTCACCGACTCGGACACCGACACCGACCGGCAGGGCCACGGCACCCACACCCTCTCCACCGTCGGCGGCTCCGGAGCCGAGAGCGGCGGCGCCAAGAAGGGCGTGGCCCCCGGCGCCGAACTGCTCAGCGGCAAGGTCCTCGACGACGCCGGGTACGGCCTCGACTCGTGGATCATCGCCGGTATGGAGTGGGCCGTCGCGAGCAAGGCCGACGTCGTCTCCATGACCCTGGGCGACCCCACGCAGGCGGCCTGCGACGACCCGCTCGCCGCAGCCGCCGAACGGCTCTCGCAGCAAGGCCCGCTGTTCGTGATCGCCGCCGGCAACTCCGGCCCCGGCAACAACACCGTCTCCTCGCCCGGCTGTGCCCCCAGCGTGCTGACGGTGGGCGCCGTCGACCGCGACGACTCCACGGCCGTCTTCTCCAGCCGCGGCCCGGCTGGACTCCGGCACACCCTCAAGCCCGAGATCGCCGCCCCCGGTGTCGGCATCTCGGCCGCCGCGGCGGGCGGCCGCGGGGTGTACGCCTACCAGGGCATGTCCGGCACCTCCATGGCCACCCCGCACGTGGCGGGCGCCGCCGCCATCCTCAGGCAGCGCCACCCCGACTGGACCTCGCAGCAGATCAAGGCGGCCCTCGTCGGCTCCGCGGACACCACGGTGCCGGGAGACGTACGGGAGACCGGCGGCGGCCGCCTCGACGTGCGGGCCGCCCTCGACACCACCGTCACCGGCGCCCCCGCCGTCCAGGGCGGCACGTACGACTGGCCCCAGGACCGCAGCGACCGGACGACCGTCGAGGTCCCCTACACCAACACCGGCACCGCGCCGGTCACCCTGCGCCTCGCCGTCGAGAAGGTCACCGGAAACGACGGCTCCGCCGTCCGCAGCCAGGTCGCCCGCCTCGACCGGCGGACCGTGACCGTACCGGCCGGCGCCACCGTCAAGGTGCCGCTCGCCCTCGACCCGGCCGCCAGGCTGGAGCGCTCCCAGTACGGAGACGTCACCGGCCGGATCGTCGCCACGGCGCACGGCGTGCGCGTCTCCACCCCCTTCTCGCTGTACGTAGAACCGGAGACGGTGACCCTGCGCGTCAAGCTCCTCGACCGCGCGGGCAGGCCGGCCGCCGGACCGTCCTCCCTGGACGTGATCGGCACCGACGACGACACCGGCGAACGCCGCTTCAACGACGGCTCCGCCGAACAGGTCTACCGGGTCCGGCCCGGCGCCTACTTCCTCTCCGCCTTCGTCGGCACCCCCGACGCGGGCGAGGGCGACGACCGGCTGATCGACTCCCTCACCTACCTCGGCCGTCCGCAGGTCGAGGTGAAGAAGGACACGACCGTCGTACTCGACGCCCGCACGGCAGGGCGCCTGGCCATCGAGGCCGACCAGCCCGTCGAGGCCCGCAACACCACCCTCGGATTCGCCCGCAGCTGGGACGAGGTGTGGCTGCACGCAGGCACCGCCATGGGCGGCCGGACCATCCGCGGCTTCTACTCCTCCGTCGAAGGCCGGGCGAAGGACGGCGCGTTCGAGTTCGCCAACTACTGGCGGGCGGCCGCGCCGCTCGTCTCCGAGCTGAAGGTCGCCGGCGGCCCGGTCCTGCACCCGATCACCGCGTCCACCGGCAGCGACAACCTCGACGGGAACGGCAGCGCGCCGCTGGTCGACGCCGGCGCCGGCACCCCCGCAGAGCTCGCCGCGGCCGGCGCCCAGGACGCGGTCGTCCTCGTCAAGGCCGCGGACGGGGCGCTGCACGAGGTCGCGCAGAACGCGAAGGCCGCCGGAGCCAAGGCGGTGCTCGCCTACCGCGACGCCCCCGGGCGCTGGGTCGCCTTCACCGGCTACGCGGGCGGCGCGCTGCCCGCGATGACCATCGAAGCCGCCGAGGGCAAGGAACTGCCGGCCCGGCTGGCGGCGGGCCGGGTCACGCTGTCCTGGAAGGCCACCGCGAAGAGCCCGTACGTCTACACCCTCGCCTTCCCCGAGACGGGACAGGTCAAGGGCGACCGCACCTACCGGGTGCGCGACCGCGAGCTCGGCCGTGTGGAGTCCACGTACCACTCCATGGGCGTGGCGGCCGACTTCATCGACCTGGCCGGTGCCTACCGGCCGATCGGCAGCGCGGTGTACTTCGGCGGGATCGAGACCGTTGCCGCGCCGGGCCGGCGCACCGAGTTCTACACCGCCGGGGACACGGCCTGGGACCAGCTGCTCTCCAGCAGCTTCCCCTGGGGCGAGTTCATGGTCGGCGAGCAGCGCGGCTACACCAAGGGGCAGAAGGCCACGGCGAGTTGGTACGACGGAGTGACCGGGCCGGTCGCGCCGCGCGACCCGTCCGGCAAGGAGACGCCGGCCGCCGAGCGGCAGGGGAACCTGATCGGCTTCGCCGCCGCCCTGTGGGGCGACAGCCGGCACGCCGCCCAGCCGGGCTCCTTCGGTGACATCGGCAACCTCCGGCTCAAGCGCGACGGCGAGGTCATCGGCGAGAGCTGGTACCCGTTCGGGGTCTTCGAGATCCCGGCCGAGGAGGGCCGGTACGAACTGACCCAGGCCATCGAGAAGATCGGCCCGCCGGCCCGCACCTGGCAGCGGTCCACGTCGGTCCGTACGACCTGGGGATTCACCTCGAAGCTCGACGCGTCGGCGTACTCCCAGGGGTTGCCGATCCTCTTCCCGCGGTACGCGGCCCCGCTGGACGGGATGAAGACCGTCCCGGCGGCGAACGGCCAGAGCCTCGGCCTGAGCGTCACGGGACACGCGGGTTACGCGCCCGGTGCGGTGAAGTCGGCGAAGCTGTCGTACTCCTACGACGGCGAGAGCTGGACCGAGGCGGAGGTCAGCGAGCGCGGCGGGACGTGGAGCGCGGTCGTGAACCACGCCGGGGCCTCCGGGAAGCAGGTGTCGCTGAAGGTCGAACTGACCGACGCGAACGGCGCCTCCGTTACCCAGATGGTCGCGCGGGCGTACGACGTCCGCTAGTTCGTACGGGTAACGGGGGAAGGGTCCACCGGGCGGCGGCCCGGTGGACCCTTTTCGCGCATTCGGCGTTTTCCGCCCGCGCCGGAGGCCGAGAATGAGTCCATGAGTCAGCAGGGCGCGGACGACTGGTGGCAGAAGCTCTACGAGGACCCGGACGCGGTCCCGTCACCCGACCCGGGGGACACCTTGGACCACCGCTTCCACACGGCGGCGGACCTGACCACTGCCACGGGGCCGGGACCGGCGCCGGGGGCGGCGGGCTCGGGGCCGGGGACCGGCTCGGGCCCGGGCTCGCCTTGGGTGCCCGGACAGGCCTCGGGACCGGGGCGGCCAGGGCCCGAGCACGAGCCTGAGCCGGTGTCGGGGGAGGGGCCGGTGCCAGGGCCGGTACCGGCGGGTCTCCCGGCGCGCCCGCCCGTACCGCCGCACGTCCCACCCGCTCCGGAGCCACTGCTCCCCGGCCCCCGCCGCTCCCCACCGCCCCCTCCACCGGGATGGCCCCCCGCCACCCCCCGGGCCACCGCCCCGCCCGTGACCCCGCCGCCTCCGGCTGCCGCGCCGCCTGTCGCCCCGGCTCCGGCCGGCGCGCCGCCGACGGCCGCCCCTCCACCTCCGGCTGCCGCACCTCCGCCGGCCGCGCCTCCGGCTCCGTCCGCCCCGCCGCCGGCAAGCGGGCCGCGGGATCCGCGGGAAGGGGGCGTCACCGGGTACGCGCTCGGGGGAGTGGACGTGCCGCCCGTACGGGGCGCCGGGGCCGGGGCGGGGGCCGAGCCGCCCGTGCGGCGCTCGGAGGCGCCGCCCGAGAAGGGCCGGGCCGAGGAAGTGCCGGAGCCCGGGGTCGCGGTGGAGCCCGCGGCGGCGCAACGGCGGCCCGAGGTGCGTCACCTCGGCGACCGCGCACCAACCTACGCCGCCGAACCCGGCGCGCTCCCGCCCGCCGACCCCGCCGCGCTGGACGGGCTGGTCCCCGACACGGTCCTGGAGGGCGCCCGCTACGGCACGTACACCCTGCGCGCCGCCTCCCTGCGCGGGGACTCCGCCCGGTTCCGCGGCGAGGCCCGCCGCGACTTCCTGCTCACCGCCCGGTTCGGCGGCGGCGACGACGCCCTGGTCCTGGTGGCCCTCGCCGGCGGCGACCGCGCCGCCCCCGGAGCCGCCGAGGCCGCCGCCGAGGTCTGCCGGACCATCGCGGCGGCCGTCGGGAGGAGCCAGGAGCGGCTGGCCGAAGACATCCGGGCCGGGCGCCGCGACGCCCTGCGCTCGGGCCTCCAGCGACTCACCGACCGCGGCTACGGGAGGCTGCGCGCCCGCGCCGCCGAACTGGGGCTCGCCGAGGAGGCCTACACGGCCGGAGTACGCGCACTGCTGCTCCCGGTGGACCCCGAATGCCGCACCCGGGTGTGCTTCGGCTCCGGCGCCGGCGGCCTGTTCCGGCTCCGGGACGGCGCCTGGCAGGACCTGGAACCGGCCGCCGCGCCCGCCCCGGCCGCCCCGGCCGGCGCTTCCGCCCCGCCCGGCCCGGACGAGGAGGCCGACGGGGGCTTCCGGTTCCGCGCCTCCGTGGCCCGCCCCGGCGACACCCTGCTGCTGTGTTCCGGCGGCCTGGCGGAGCCGATGCGCGAGGAACCGGACCTCCCGGCCGAGCTCGCCGCGCGCTGGGCCGAGCCGGAACCGCCCGGCCTCGCGTCCTTCCTCGCCGACACCCAGCTCCGGCTCAAGGGCTACGCCGACGACCGCACGGCCGCCGCCGTCTGGGAGGCGTAACCGGCACACCCATGGCTGGATAGGAGGCATGGCCAAGCAGAACGTCGCAGAGCAGTTCGTCGACATCCTCGTGCGCGCGGGCGTCCGCCGCCTGTACGGGGTCGTCGGCGATAGCCTCAACCCGGTGGTGGACGCAATCCGCCGGACGGGTGGCATCGACTGGATCCAGGTCCGGCACGAGGAGACGGCGGCCTTCGCGGCCGGCGCCGAGGCCCAGATCACCGGCCGCCTCGCCGCCTGCGCGGGCTCCTGCGGCCCGGGAAACCTGCACCTGATCAACGGCCTGTACGACGCCCACCGCTCCATGGCGCCGGTCCTCGCGCTCGCCTCCCACATCCCCTCCTCGGAGATCGGTCTGGGCTACTTCCAGGAGACCCACCCCGACCGGCTGTTCGCCGAGTGCAGCCACTACAGCGAGCTGATCTCCAACCCCCGGCAGATGCCGCGGGTGCTCCAGAGCGCCATCCAGCACGCCGTCGGACGCAGCGGGGTCGGCGTCGTCGCGCTGCCCGGTGACGTCGCCGCACAGCCCGCGCCGGAGAAGTCCGTGGAGCACGCCCTCGTCACCGCCCGGCCCTCGGTCCGCCCGGGCGAAGCGGAGATCGACAAGCTGGTCCGCCTCGTCGACGAGGCCGACAAGGTCACGCTCTTCTGCGGCAGCGGCACCGCAGGGGCGCACGCCGAGGTGATGGAGTTCGCCGGCCGGGTCAAGGCGCCCATCGGGCACGCCCTGCGCGGCAAGGAGTGGATCCAGTACGACAATCCGTACGACGTCGGCATGAGCGGCCTCCTCGGCTACGGCGCGGCCTACGAGGCGACCCACGAATGCGATCTGCTGATCCTGCTCGGCACGGACTTCCCGTACAACGCCTTCCTCCCCGACGACGTGAAGATCGTCCAGGTGGACATCCGGCCCGAACACCTCGGCCGCCGCTCCCAGCTGGACCTCGCCGTCTGGGGAGACGTACGGGAGACCCTGCGCGCCCTGAACACCCGGGTACGGGCCAAGACGGACCGCCGCTTCCTGGACCGGATGCTGAAGAAGCACGCCGACGCCCTGGAAGGCGTGGTCAAGGCCTACACCCGCAAGGTGGAGAAGCACACACCCATCCACCCCGAGTACGTGGCCTCGGTGCTCGACGAACTCGCCGACGAGGACGCCGTGTTCACCGTCGACACCGGCATGTGCAACGTGTGGGCGGCGCGCTATCTTTCCCCGAACGGCAAGCGGCGCATCATCGGTTCCTTCAGCCACGGCTCGATGGCCAACGCCCTCCCGCAGGCCATCGGCGCACAGTTCACCGACAGGGGCCGTCAAGTGGTGTCGCTGTCGGGTGACGGCGGTTTCTCGATGCTGATGGGAGATTTCCTCACCCTGGTGCAGTACGACCTGCCCGTCAAAGTGGTCCTGTTCAACAACTCATCCCTCGGAATGGTCGAGTTGGAGATGCTGGTTTCCGGCCTGCCCTCCTACGGGACGACGAACACGAATCCCGACTTCGCCGCCATCGCCCGCGCGGCGGGGGCGTACGGGGTGCGCGTGGAGAAGCCCAAGCAGCTCACAGGTGCTTTGAAGGACGCGTTCAAGCACCGGGGGCCCGCTCTGGTGGACGTGGTGACCGACCCCAACGCCCTGTCGATCCCGCCGAGGATCAGCGCCGAGATGGTGACCGGATTCGCCCTTTCCGCCAGCAAGATCGTGCTGGACGGCGGGGTGGGCCGGATGATCCAGATGGCTCGATCCAACCTCCGCAACGTGCCGCGCCCGTGAGCCCGCAGGAGTGCGGACCGGTCCGGGGGGCATGCATCCCGTAGACCAGTTCGAGAGCAATGAACGCGGGAGGTACACCGCCGTGCGGGTGGGGGCGAACACGGGGAAGCTGTGGAAGCGGGGCCGGCCGGTACCCCGGGAGCCCGCAGCCGAGGGCGGGGGAGCGGTGGACGGGCCGGGGATCAGCCGCAGCGTGCGCCGGGCGGATCTGAAGGCAGTAGGCGAAATCCGGCGCTCCTTACGGGAGTTGCTGCGCCACCACCGGTGCCGGGCCGATGCGGCGGAGGTGGCCGAACTCCTGATCACCGAGCTCGTCACCAACGCCCTCGTCCACACCGAGCAGGGCGCGGAGGTCTCCGCGAGCCTGGCCGCCGCCCGGCTGCGGGTGGAGGTGAGGGACTACGCCTCCCGGCGGCCCCTGCCGTACGTACCGACCGCCGACGACGGTACGCACGGCAGGGGGCTGCTCCTGGTGCAGGCGCTCGCCGACGCGTGGGGCGTGGACGTGGTGGAACCGGGCCGCGGCAAGGTGGTCTGGTTCGAACTGGACGGAGGGCTCGCCTGAGCGGGCGAGCCCTCCGGGGTCCAGGACCGGGGCCGGTCAGCCGAACTGCTGCTCCAGGTCCTTCAGTTTGCGCTCCAGCGAGTCGAGCCGGGGGATCGTCTGGGTGTCGTCCTCGGCGGTGAGGTCCACCGTCCGGGGGCCGGTCACCTCAACGGACTCGGTCCGGCTGACGGCCTGCAGGGAGGGCCTTCGGCGCGGGGGCAGCTGTGCCGATTCCGGTATGGCCGGCTCCGCGCCGACCGGCGCGGAGCCCGCTCCCTGGGTCAGTTCCGGGAGTTCGACCTGGCGGGCACGCACCCGCCCGAAGGCCCGGTGCTGCCGGCCCAGCGCCCTGATGTGCGCACGGTCCAGGCGGTGCTGCTCCCGCCTGCGGTGCCGGTCGTTCTCCTTCTCCTTCTTGTCCTCGCGCACCTCGTCCACGGCCTCGTCGAGGGTGCGCACTCCCTCCAGCAGCATGAGCGACCACGCCCCGAAGGTCTCCCGGGGCGCCCGCAGCCAGCGGACCATCCGGATCTGCGGCAACGGCCGGGGGATCAGGCCCTGTTCCCGCAGCGCCGCCCGGCGCGTCTGCTTGAGGGCCCGGTCGAAGAGGACGGCCGCGGAGAGCGACATGCCGGCGAAGAACTGCGGGGCCCCGTCATGGCCCAGGCCGCGCGGCGCGTGCACCCAGTTGAACCAGGCGGCCGCGCCCGCGAACAGCCACACCAGCATGCGCGAGCCGAGGGCCGCGTCACCGTGGCTGGCCTCGCGGACGGCGAGCACCGAGCAGAACATGGCGGCGCCGTCGAGGCCGAAGGGGACCAGGTACTCCCAGCCCCCGGAGAGGCTGAGGTTCTGCCGTCCGAAGCCGACCAGTCCGTGGAAGGAGAGCGCGGCGGCGACCGCCGCGCAGCAGAAGAGCAGGACGTAGGAGGCGGTCCCGTAGACGGCCTCCTTGCGCCTGCGGCGCTCCTCACTGCGCTCCCAGCTGTCGTCGGCAGCGGCCTTCTCGCTCTCGCGCTTGCCCCGCGCCAGTACCGCAACTGCCGCAAGTACGCCCAGGATCAACAGGCTGCCGGGCAGCAGCCAGTCCAGCGATATGTCGGTCAGTCTCATGCGGATGTCCCTGCCTCTGCCTCGCGTGTGCGGCCTTCCGGCGCCATAGTGGCGCAGCGGATCGGCTCGGCATGCCGGTTTCGGGGCAAGTGGACGCCATCGGGGGGCGGGGCCCGCCGGATAGGGTGTTGTGGTTCGAACTGGCGCCCGTGCGACGGGAGTTGTGTTCGATTGACGTCACCCTGGGGGGTGGGTTCAGCTCGGGATCGCCTCGGCCGCCGCCGTGAGGCGGGCGATGCGGTCCGCGTCGCAGGTCCGGGGGCAGGTGGCGCAGGTGTCGTCCGGCCGGATCGTGTAGAAGAGGCAGCAGCTGGCCCGGTCCCGCGTGGGCAGCGCGCTGCCGTCCGGCGCGCAGAGCGTCCGGAATCCCGCACCCCCGGTATACGGGGCGGTCGAGCCGGGCAGGAGCGCCTCCAGCTCGGCCATGGCCCGCTGCTCCTCGCCGAGCAGGTGGCCGGCGTACCAGAGGCCCTCGACGACCTCGTCGGTCACCATGCCCCACAGGGCGCGGCGGCCGCGCCGCATGCGCGGTCCGAAGCCCGCCAGCACCGGTTCGAGGTGGTGGGCCACCGCGGCCCGCACCTCGGCACGCAGCGCCTCCTCGTCGGGCACGACCCGGGCCCCGGAGAGAGCGGCCGCCGGGTCGTCCGGCAGGCAGGCGAAACCTTCGACGTGTACGGACATCCGGCCCAGGGTCCGGTGGAAGGCCACCTGCGCGGCCGGGAGGCGGGGGACCCGCCGGTGCAGGAACCAGGGCACGGTGATCAGCAGGCAGGCCGGCCACGCGTACCGGTGCAGTCCGAAGCTCGCGACCACGTCGGGGCGGGCCTGCTGCCCGTAGTCCCGCAGGACCTGGGCCTCGTCCCAGGCGAGGAAGGCGTCCAGGGCCGCTCCGCCCGCCGCGAGCTCGTCCGCGCCGACCCAGCCCGCACCGCGAGGGCCGGGTTCGTGCGCGGACCGCTCGACGACCAGCAGTCCGGCGTAGGCCTCGGCCAGCCGGGCGTACGCGTCCGCCACCGGGGAGGCGGTGGCGGGGGGAACGGCCGTGACGGTCATGACGGACCACCAAATCGCGCGATCGTTAGCAGGTTAGCCTTACCTTACCCGATCTCGGTCAGGCCGTATCCTCTGGACAGGCCGACACACCGAGGAGGACCGAGTGCACGACACGGCCCCATCCCGGGTACCGGCACAGACCCGCAAGGTGCTGCGCCATTCCGTGCGCGGACAGGTCCTCGACGCACTGCGCGCGGCGCTGGTCGAGGGCGAGCTGGTGCCGGGCGAGATCTACTCCGGTCCCACCCTGGGGGACCGCTTCGGCGTGTCCGCGACGCCCGTGCGCGAGGCGATGCAGCAGCTGGCCCTGGAGGGGGCGGTGGAATGCCTCCCGAACCGGGGCTTCCGCGTCCTGTCGCGCACGCCGCGCGAACTGGCGGAGCTGGCCGAGGTGCGGGCCCTGCTCGAGGTCCCGGTCATGCTCCGGCTGGCCCGCTCCGTGCCCGCGGAGACCTGGGAGGCCCTGCGGCCGGCCGCGGCCGCCACGGCGGAGGCGGCGGCGGCCTGGGACGTGCCGGGCTACGCGGAGGCGGACCGGGCCTTCCACCGCGAGGTCCTCGCGCTGGCGGGCAACGCGCAGCTGGTCCAGGTGGCCGAGGAGCTCCACCGGCGGGCGCAGTGGCCGCTGCCCGGCGCTCCGCGGGTGCGGCGGGCGGATCTCGTCGCCGATGCGGCGGAGCACGCGGCGCTGCTGGAGGCCCTGGCCGCCGGTGACCTCCCGGTCGTGGAGTCCCTGGTCCGCGAACACTTCACGGGCGCCACCCTCTGACCCTGCGGTCCGTCCCTGGGCTCCGCCCCTGCCCGGGCATGCCGCGATCGGGCACGCCGCCGCTGCCGGGGGCTCTGCCCCCGGACCCCCGCGCCTCAAACGCCGGCGGGGCTGGATTTGCCCCCCGACCCCGCGCCTCAGACGCCGGCCGGGCTCGATGTGTCGGGCGACGGGGTCGGGTGGAGCTGGTCGGCCAGCCAGGTCGGGATGCCGCCCAGGAGGTGGAACAGGCGGCGGGCCTCGGCGCGCAGACGGGTTGCCTCCGGTTCCGGCTCTGCTTCGGCCAGGGCGGCCAGTGCCGGGGCCGTGCCGACCAGGAAGCCCAGTTCCTCCCGGATCCGGAGGGACTCCAGGAAGCCGTGGCGGGCCTCCGCCACCTCGCCGTCCCGCAGGGCCAGCGCCGCCAGGTGCCGCCAGGTGAAGGACAGCAGGAGCGTGTCCCCGTGGGCGACCGCCCCGGCGTGCGCCCGGTGGTACGCCGGACGGGCCGACTGCGGTGCGTCCGCGAGGTGCTCCGCCACCAGGCCCCGTCGGAAGTCCAGCAGCGGGCGGGTCCGCGAGCCCGGCGACAGCAGGGCCGCCGCCCGGCCCAGCGCGGAGCGGGCCTCGTCGGCCCGGTCCCGTACGCCGAGCACGGTCGCGGCGTACGCCAGCTGGCCCCGTTCGCACGCGGCGGCGCCCCGGTCGTCGTCGTCCTGCGCGACCGCCTCGGCGACCCGCAGCGCGTCTTCCGCCTCGGCCCAGCCCTGACCTGTGAACAGGCACCGTTCGACGAGCAGCGCGGTCCGCTGCACGGCGGCTCCCGCGTTCCCGGCCTTGCCGACGTGTGGTGTCAGCAGCGCCGCCGCGTCGGTCCAACAGCCGCGCGAGCGCAGCCGCCATATCGCCCGCTGGAGGGGGTCGTCTCCCCCGGTAGTTCCGGCACCCGACATGGCGGTATCCGCCACATTGCCCTCCCCAAAGCAATCAAGCAGCACATCGTTGAGCCCTGGGGCGAAATGAGAGCACGGATCGGCGGCTCCGGCCAAGGGGTCGGGTGAACTCTTTCACAAAGTCCGGACGGATCATCAGCGGCCCCGGGCCGGACCCCGCCGGCCGCGGGGCGGATCTTCTCAGCTCATGCGCAGTGCCAGGAAGAAATCGAGCTTGTCCTCCAGCCGGGACAGGTCCCGAGCCGTCAACTGCTCGATTCGCCCGACCCGGTAGCGCAGCGTGTTGACGTGCAGGTGCAGGCGCGTCGCGCAGCGGGTCCAGGAACCGTCGCAGTCCAGGAAGGCCTCCAGCGTCGGGATGAGCTCCGCGCGGTGGCGCCGGTCGTAGTCCCGCAGCGGGTCCAGCAGCCGGGCCGTGAAGGCGCGCCGGACGTCGTCCGGCACGAACGGCAGCAGCAGCACGTGCGAGGCCAGCTCGTGGTGCCCGGCGGCGCAGACCCGGCCCGGACGGGCCGCGGCGACCCGACGGGCGTGCCGGGCCTCCTCCAGCGCCCCGCGCAGGCCCTCGGCGGAGTGCACGGCCGCGCTGACGCCCAGCGTGAGCCGCCCGTCGTCGGCCAGCCCGGCCTGCAGGGGGTCGCGCACCGCCGTCAGCAGCTCGTCGGCGTGCAGGGCCGCGTCGGGGCCCTTGTCCTCGCCGCCCTCCCCGGTCAGCGAGGGCAGCGGCACCAGCGCGATGGCCTCGTCCCCGGCGTGGGCGACGGCGATCCGGTCCGAGGGCTCCGGCCCCGAGACGGACGGGTCGACGAGGATCTCCTCCAGCAGCGACTGGGCCACCGGCCCGCCGGGGATGTCCCCGCCGTCCCAGTCCACCCGGGCCACGACGACCTGCCAGTGCGGTGCCGCGCCCAGGCCGGGCAGCAGCACCGGCGCCGCCACCCGCAGGCGGGCGGCGATCTCGGCGGGCGGAGCACCCGTCTGGACCAGTTCGAGGACTTCTTGTGCCAGGCGGCGCCGCACGGTGCGGGCCGCATCGCGCCGGTCCCGCTCGACGGCGATCAGCTGGGTGACGCCCTGGAGCAGGTCCAGGCGCTCGGCGGGCCAGTCGCCCGCGTCCGCCTCCACGGCCAGCAGCCAGTCCGAGAGCACGGTCTCGCGCACGTCGCGCGCGCCCGGACCGGTGGCGCCCCGGCCGTGTCCCCTGATCGGGAAGAGCGAGTAGGTAATACCCTGAATGGAGATCCGGTGCGGGCCCCTGCGGCCCGTCCGGACCGCCGCGAGGTGCTCACTCGCCAGGGCCGCGCACACGCCCGGTGCCAGCGGCTCGCCCGCCCCGGCGATCTGCCGGCCGGTGGGGGACAGCACCCAGGCCCGGAGATCGAGGTCGGTGGTGAGCAGATCCAGCACCACATCCGGTCCACCGCCCGCCGGACCCGAGGTCATCAGGCGGCGGTGGCGGTCCACGACGGCCGCGAGATCGCCCGCGCGCTCCCCGGAGACCTGCCGCACCACGTACTCCGTGATGGTGGCGAATGCAACGGTTTCGTTTACGGCGAACAGCGGCAGGCGGTGGCGCCGACAGGCTGATACCAGATCATCAGGGATGTCTCCCAGCTCCGCCTCGCCGGCCGCGAGCCCGGCGACGCCCGCGCTCGCCAGGATTCGTACGAACGGCTCGGAGTCGGCTGAATTTCTACGCCAGGCCAGGCCAGTAAGGACGAGTTCGCCCCCGGTGAGGTATCGGCTGGGATCACGCAGGTCGGTCGTCATGACCCCGCGGACCGTCCGGTCGAGCTCGTCCTCGCCGCCCAGCAGCCGCAGCCCCAGCGCCTCGGTTTCCAGCAGTGCGCGCAGCCGCATGATGTCGCCGCCGATCTGTCTCGATTGTTGCCGTTGGAAATCGGGCAGGTCGTCGCATCCTGCCTTTCATACGAATCTACAAGACGGGGGAGGCCGTCAGCCAACTCCTTCATGGTTTCGGTGACTGCACCCGGGGGACAAGCGGCCGGTGTACTGAGTCCACACCGCGTTAACAGCACGTGAACGACCAGTCGAGGGCCCTTAGGCCTCCTGGCTTGAAGTGAACGACACGATGAAGAAGAAGAGAGCCGCACATGGACTTCCTTCGCCCCGCCAGCTGGGAGGAGGCGCTCGCCGCTAAGGCCGAGTTCCCCACAGCTGTGCCGATTGCGGGTGGCACCGATGTGATGGTCGAGATCAACTTCGACCACCGTCGGCCGGAGTACCTCCTGGACCTGAACCGCATCGGTCTGCTGCGGGAGTGGGAGGTCGGCGAGGACGTGGTTCGTCTGGGCGCCTCCGTCCCGTACACGCAGATCATGGAGAACCTCCGCACGGAGCTTCCGGGTCTCGCGCTCGCCTCGCACACGGTCGCGTCCCCGCAGATCCGCAACCGCGGCGGCGTCGGCGGCAACCTCGGTTGCGCCTCGCCGGCCGGTGACTCCCACCCCGCGCTGCTCGCCGCCGGCGCGCAGGTCGAGGTGGAGTCCGTACGCGGCTCTCGCCTGATCCCGATCGACGAGTTCTACACCGGCGTCAAGCGCAACGCGCTCGCCGCCGACGAGCTCATCAAGACGATCCACATCGACAAGGCCGACGGCCCCCAGCAGTACTCCAAGGTCGGCTCCCGCAACGCGATGGTCATCGCGGTCTGCGCGTTCGGCCTGGCACTGCACCCGCAGACCCGTACGGTCCGCACCGGAATCGGTTCGGCCGCGCCGACCCCGATCCGTGCGAAGGCCGCCGAGGAGTTCCTGAACGCCGCGCTCGAAGAGGGCGGCTTCTGGGAGTCGGGCAAGGTCATCACCCCGTCGATCGCCAAGCAGTTCGGTGACCTCGCCTCCGGCGCGGCCAATCCGATCGACGACGTCCGCGGCACGGCGAAGTACCGCCGTCACGCGGTCGGCATCATGGCTCGCCGCCAGCTCGTCTGGACCTGGGAGCAGTACCGCGGTACCGGCAACGGCCGCTCGCTTGAAGGGGCTGCGTAATCATGCGCGTCAATTTCACTGTCAACGGCCGTCAGCAGGAAGCCGACGACGTGTGGGAGGGCGAGTCCCTCCTCTACGTCCTGCGCGAGCGCCTGGGCCTGCCCGGTTCGAAGAACGCCTGTGAGCAGGGCGAGTGCGGTTCCTGCACCGTCCGCCTCGACGGCGTGCCGGTCTGTTCCTGTCTGGTCGCGGCCGGTCAGGTCGAGGGCCGCGACGTCGTGACCGTCGAGGGCCTGGCGGACTTCGCCAAGCAGCGCGAGGAGCACGGCCACGGCGGTGCCTGCGGCACCGGCGGCGGCTGCGGGAGCAAGGGCGGCGTCTCCCTGGACGCGGCCAAGCAGTGGCAGGCCAAGCCCGCCGACTCGCAGACCGGCGAGGGCGCCCCGCTCTCCACCATCCAGCAGGCGTTCATCGACGCCGGCGCCGTCCAGTGCGGTTTCTGCACCCCGGGCCTCCTGGTCCAGGCCGACGCGCTGCTCGAGGAGAACTCCTCCCCGTCCGACCAGGACATCCGTGAGGCCCTGTCCGGCAACCTCTGCCGCTGCACGGGCTACGAGAAGATCCTCGACGCGGTCCGCCTGGCGGCCGCCCGTCAGGCAGAGGCGGTCTGACCATGGCCCAGAACACGCGCACGGTCCCGGCGGGTACGCCGACCAACGTCACGCAGAAGCACACCAAGGGCGGCATCGGCGAGTCCACGCTCCGCCCGGACGGCACCCTCAAGGTCACCGGTGAGTTCGCGTACTCCTCGGACATGTGGCACGAGGACATGCTGTGGGGCCAGACGCTGCGCAGCACCGTCGCCCACGCCGAGATCGTGTCCATCGACATCTCCGAGGCCCTGGCCATGCCGGGTGTCTACTCGGTGCTGACGTACGACGACCTGCCGGCCGAGATGAAGAACTACGGCCTCGAGATCCAGGACACCCCGGTTCTCGCCAACGGCCGGGTACGCCACCACGGTGAGCCGGTCGCCCTCGTGGCCGCCGACCACCCGGAGACCGCCCGCCGCGCGGCCGCCAAGATCAAGATCGACTACCGTGAGCTGCCGGTCGTCACGGACGAGGCCTCCGCCCTCGCTCCCGACGCGCCGCTGATCCACGAGGGCCGCGACGACCACCACTCCGGTCACGTCCCGCACCCGAACATCGTGCACCGCCAGCCGATCATCCGCGGCAACGTGGAAGAGGCCCGCAAGCGCGCCGACGTCATCGTCGAGGGCGAGTACACCTTCGGCATGCAGGACCAGGCCTTCCTCGGCCCGGAGTCCGGCCTGGCCGTGCCGTCCGAGGACGGCGGTGTCGACCTCTACGTCGCCACCCAGTGGCTGCACTCGGACCTCAAGCAGATCGCCCCCGTCCTCGGTCTCCCCGAGGAGAAGGTGCGCATGACGCTCTCGGGCGTCGGCGGTGCCTTCGGCGGTCGCGAGGACATCTCGATGCAGATCCACGCCTGCCTGCTGGCCCTGGCCACGAACAAGCCGGTCAAGATCGTCTACAACCGGTTCGAGTCCTTCTTCGGCCACGTGCACCGCCACCCGGCGAAGCTCTATTACGAGCACGGCGCCACCAAGGACGGCAAGATCACGCACATGAAGTGCAAGATCGTGCTCGACGGCGGTGCCTACGCCTCGGCCTCCCCGGCCGTCGTCGGCAACGCGTCCTCCCTCTCGGTGGGCCCGTACGTCGTCGAAGACGTCGACATCGAGGCGATCGCGCTCTACACGAACAACCCGCCCTGCGGCGCGATGCGCGGCTTCGGCGCCGTCCAGGCCTGCTTCGCGTACGAGGCCCAGATGGACAAGCTCGCGGCGAAGCTGGGCATGGACCCGGTCGAGTTCCGCCAGCTGAACGCCATGGAGATGGGCACGGTCATGCCCACCGGCCAGGTCGTGGACTCCCCGGCGCCCGTCGCCGAGCTGCTGCGCCGGGTCAAGGCCCGCCCGCTGCCGCCGGAGCGCCAGTGGGAGACCGCCGGTGAGGGCGCGGACGTCCGCGCGCTGCCGGGCGGCCTGTCCAACACCACCCACGGTGAGGGCGTCGTCCGCGGCGTCGGCTACGCGGTCGGCATCAAGAACGTCGGCTTCTCCGAGGGCTTCGACGACTACTCGACCGCCCGCGTGCGGCTCGAGGTCATCAACGGCGAGCCCGTCGCGATGGTCCACACGGCCATGGCGGAGGTCGGCCAGGGCGGTGTCACCGTCCACGCGCAGATCGCCCGTACCGAGCTGGGCGTCACGCAGGTGACCATCCACCCGGCCGACACCCAGGTCGGCTCCGCCGGTTCCACGTCCGCCTCGCGGCAGACGTACATGACCGGTGGCGCGGTGAAGAACACCTGTGAGGCCGTCCGCGAGAAGGTCCTGGAGATCGGCCGCCGCAAGAACGGCTCCTACCACCCCGCGTGGGCGACCGCCGAACTGCTCCTGGAGGGCGGCAAGGTCGTCACCGACGGCGGCGAGGTCCTCGCGGACCTGGCGGACGTCCTCGAGGGCGAGGAGGCGATCGACCTGGAGCTGGAGTTCCGGCACCGGCCGACCGTCGCCTTCGACCTGAAGACCGGCCAGGGCAACGGCCACGTCCAGTACACCTTCGCCGCGCACCGCGCGGTCGTCGAGGTGGACACCGAGCTCGGCCTGGTCAAGGTCGTGGAGCTGGCGACCGCCCAGGACGTCGGCAAGGCCCTGAACATGCTTTCCGTGGTCGGCCAGATCCAGGGTGGTACCACCCAGGGCCTCGGCGTGGCGATCATGGAAGAGATCATCGTGGACCCGAAGACCGCGAAGGTGCGCAACCCCTCCTTCACGGACTACCTGATCCCGACCATCCTGGACACCCCGACCATCCCGGTCGACGTCCTGGAGCTCGCCGACCCGAACGCGCCGTACGGCCTTCGCGGTATGGGCGAGGCCCCGACCCTGTCGTCCACCCCGGCCGTCCTCGCGGCGATCCGGCAGGCGACCGGTCTGGAGCTCAACAAGACGCCGATCCGTCCGGAAGCCCTTACCGGGACCCTCTAGGACGGCGTGGTGGGGGGGGGGGGGGGGGGGGGGGGGGGGGGGGGGGGGGGGGGGGTGGGGGGGGGGGGGGGGGGGGGGGGGGGGGGGGGGGGGGGGGCCCCCCCCGTCC